>NZ_CP088081.1:2556745-2876338 GCF_021049305.1 Ideonella dechloratans | reverse complement strand
CCTGCTCGTCCTTCAGGTGCTGCTGCAGGCGTTTGAGCTGGGCCGGTTTCATCGCGCCGGCGCTGCGGATCAGCCCGGTCTCGATCACCCGGCGGGCCTCGAAGGCCTCGCGGGCCTCGGCTTCGGAGGGTTGCACCACGAACCAGCCGCGGCGCGCACTGACGGTGACGATGCCGCGGGCGGCCAGCTGCATCAGGGCCTCGCGCACCAGGGTGCGGCTGCAGTCGAACAGCAGGGACAGGGGCTGCTCACCCAGGCGGGCCCCGGGGGCCAGCTTCTGGGCCAGGATGGCGGCCACGATGCGGTCGGCGATGTCGCTGGAGGTCATGGTGTGAAAAGGCGTCTGGCCACTTCACCAGCGAAATCCGTGCCATGGTCTACACGTCTTGTATGCAAGATTTGCGCATCAAGACTGTGCACAGGCGCGTGTGGACGCACCAAGCCGCACGCTCAGGCGCGGCGGGCGCGCCAGCGTGGGGCGGATCGTTCCAGTGGGGAGGACTCAGCGCTGGGCGGCGCGCCAGGCCTGCACGGCCTTCATCGTCTCGGTGATGTGGCCCTCGGGGCTCAGGCTGCTGTAGACATGCAGGATCTTGCGGTCCGGGGCGATGACGAAGGACACGCGGTCGGCCATGCCCGGGATCAGCATCAGCCCGGCGTCGTAGGCCTTGATCACCTTGGCGCCGTCGTCGGCACCGACGGCAAAGGCGTTGCGGCAGGCCTCGGTGCTGAACTTCTTCACCGTCTCCAGGGTGTCGTTGGACAGGCCGATGACGGTGGCGCCCAGGGCCTTGAACTGTGGCGTGGCCTCGGCGAAGAGGTGGGCCTCCACCGTGCAGCCGCTGGTGAAGGCCTTGGGGTAGAAGTACAGCACCACCGGGCCCTGCTTCAGGGCCTGGCTGAGCGTGAACTTGAAGGGCTGGCCGCCCAGGGCGGCATCGACCGTGAAGTCGGGCGCCAGGGCCCCCACGGCCAGGGCGGCCTGGGCGCTGCCGGGCAGCAGGCTGGCACCGCCCGCGCCCAGCAGGGTGGCGAGCAGGGGGCGGCGGGACAGGGGGCGGGCAAACGTCGGGGACTGCGGCATGGAACAAACCTCCAGCCGCAGATGCTAGCCGGGGCCCTCAGCGCAGGAAGTCGGTCTGCGCCGGTCGCCCTGGCAGCATCAGGGTGGTCGTGCGCGGCGCGCTGGCGGCCAGCTGCACCCCGCGCCGCCACACGCCCAGGCGCTGGGCGCGCAGGCGCAGGGCCTCCACCGGGTCACGGGCCTGCAGCAGCACGAAGCTGGCTTCGCAGCCCACCGCCAGGCCGAAGTGGTCCAGGCCCAGGATCCGGGCCGGGGCGGTGGTCACTGCGTCGAAGCACTGGCGCATGGCGGCCTGCCCGGTCATCTGGGCCACATGCAGGCCCATGGACGCCACCTCCAGCATGTCCGCCTGCCCCAGGCTGTACCAGGGGTCCATCACGCAATCGTGGCCGAAGGCCACGGTCAGGCCGGCGGCCAGTTGCTCGGGCACCCGGGTCATGCCGCGCCGCTTGGGGTAGCTGTCGTGCCGGCCCTGCAGCGTGATGTTGATCAGCGGGTTGGCCACCACGTTCAGCCGCGCCTCGGCCATCAGGGCCAGCAGCTTGCTGACGTAGTAGTTGTCCATGCTGTGCATGGAGGTCAGGTGCGAGCCGGCGACGCGGCCATGCAGGCCCAGGCGCTGGGTCTCGAAGGCCAGGGTCTCGACATGGCGCGACAGCGGATCGTCGCTTTCGTCGCAGTGCATGTCCACAAGCTTGCCCTGCTCGGCGGCCAGCTCGCACAGCAGCGTCACGCTGGCCGCGCCCTCGGCCATGGTGCGCTCGAAGTGGGGGATGCCGCCCACCACGTCCACGCCGCGCTTGAGCGCTTCCTTCAGAAGGTCCAGCGCGCCGGGGCTGCGCAGCACGCCGTCCTGCGGAAAGGCCACCAGCTGCAGGTCGAGGTAGGGCGCCACCCGCCGCTGGACCTCCAGCAGCGCGTCCACCGCCAGCAGGCGCGGGTCGCACACGTCCACGTGGCTGCGGATGGCCAGCAGGCCCTGGGCCACCGCCCAGTCGCAATAGGCCAGGGCACGCTCGATCAGGGCCTCGGCCGTCAGCAGGGGCTTGAGCTCGCCCCACAGCGCGATGCCCTCCAGCAGCGTGCCGCTCTGGTTGACCCGCGGCAGCCCGTAGCTCAGCGTGGCGTCCATGTGGAAGTGGGCGTCGACGAAAGGCGGGCTCAGCAGCAGGTCGCCGGCATCCACCACCTGGGCGGCGGGTGCGGTGGCGGGGCTGAGCCCTGGCTCGATGGCGGTGATGCGGCCATCCTGCACGGCCACCCCCATGCGGGTGCGGCCATCGGGCAGGCGGGCGTTGTGAATCAGCAGGTCCAGCATGGGGGTCTCGGCAGTTGGGGCGGGGCGTTCAGCGCTCGCCCTTGCGGTAGGGCTTCATCAGGGCCTGAGGGTAGCGCGCATGGCGGGCCACCAGCACCAGGGCCAGGATGGACAGGACATAGGGCAGCATCAGGTAGACCTGGTAGGGCAGGGGGCTGTCGCCGCTTTGCTGCAACCGCAGCTGCAGGGCGTCGAAGAAGGCGAACAGCAGCGCACCCAGCAGGGCCTTGCCCGGCCGCCAGGAGGCGAACACCACCAGGGCCACGCAGATCCAGCCGCGGCCGTTGACCATGTTGAAGAAGAAGGCGTTGAAGGCCGCCAGTGTCAGGAAGGCGCCGGCCACGCCCATCAGGGCCGAGCCGGCCACGACGGCGCCGGTGCGAACAGCCCGCACCGGGATGCCCTGGCCTTCGGCGGCCTGCGGGTTCTCGCCCACCATGCGCACCGCCAGGCCCAGCGGCGTGCGGTAGAGGCCCCAGGCCAGCAGCGGCACCAGCCCCAGGGCCAGCAGGGTCAGCGGCGTTTCCTGGTTCAGCACCGGCAGCGGCAGCCAGTCCATCGGCGCGAAGGGCGTGATGGTGGGTGGCGTGCTGACCTTGGGGAAGGCCACGCGGTAGCCGAAGTAGCTCAGGGCGGTGGCGAGCAGCGTGATGCCCAGGCCCGCCACGTGTTGCGACAAGGCCAGGCCCACGGTCAGTGCGGCCAGCAGCAGGCCGGCCAGCGCACCCACGGCGGCGGCGGCCAGCACCCCGCCCCACAGCGGGGCTCCGTGGTAGACGGCCAGCCAGCCGGCAAAGGCCCCGGCCACCCAGATGCCCTCCACGCCCAGGTTCAGCACCCCGGCGCGCTCGCACAGCAGCACGCCCAGCGTGCCCAGGATCAGCGGCGTGGCGATGCGCAGCACCGCCACCCAGAACTCGGGCTGCATCAGCAGCGTCAGCACCTCGTTCATGACGTCGCCCTCCACACCAGGCGGTAGCGGGCGGCCAGGGCGGCCACCAGCACCGACAGCAGGGCCGTGGCCACGATCACGTCGGCCAGGTAGGTGGGCACGCCCACGGCGCGGCTCATGCTGTCGGCGCCCACCAGCACGCCCGCCACGAAGATGCTGGCCACCACCACGCCCAGCGGGTGCAGCCCGGCCAGCATGGCGATGACGATGCCGCTGTAGCCATAGCCGGGCGAGAGATCCAGGGTCAGGTAGCTGGTGCGGCCGGCCACCTCGATGGCCCCGGCCAGCCCGGCCAGCGCGCCCGACAGCAGGGCCACCCACACCACGGTGCGCTGTACCGGCACGCCGGCAAAGGCGGCGGCGCGGGCGTTGGCCCCCACCGCGCGGATCTGGAAGCCCAGCACCGTGCGGCGCATTACCGCCCACAGCACGCCGGCCAGCACCAGCGCCCACAACAGGCCGGTGTGCACCCGGGTCTGCGGGATCAACTTGGCCAGCTCCAGTTCGGGCTGCAGGGCCACGCTCTGCGGCCAGCCCATGGCCAGCGGGTCCTTCATGGGGCCGTCCAGCATGGCGCCAATGAACAGGGCGACGATGAAGTTCAGCAGCAGCGTGGTCACCACCTCGTCCACGCCCAGGCGGGCCTTCAGCAGGGCCGGGCCCAGCAGCAGCAGGCCGCCGGCCAGCGCGGCGGCAGCCATCATCAGCGGGAACAGCACATACGGTGGCAGCGCGAAGCCGGTGCCGTCGTGCAGGCCGCCCACCGCCACCGCGGCCAGCGCGCCCAGGTAGAGCTGGCCCTCGGCGCCGATGTTGAACAAGCGGGCCTGGAAGGCCACCGCGGCGGCCAGGCCGGTCAGCATCAGCGGCACCGCGCGGGTGAGGGTCTCGCTCCAGGCGAAGACGGAGCCAAAGCCGCCCTGCAGCAGCAGGCCCCAGGTGGTGCCCACCGGGGCTCCGGCCCAGGCCACCAGGGCGGAGGCGATCAGCAGGGTGAAGGCCACCGCCGCCAGCGGCGCGAGCAGCAGCGCGCGGGCGGACGGGGTGGCACGGGGTTCAAGTCGCAACAGGGTCTCCTTGCGGGGCCTCGGGATGGCCGGCCATGGCCAGTCCGATGGTCTCGCGGGTCCAGGCCTGGGCGGGCCGGGCAGGGCCGAGGTGGCCGCTGTGCATCACCGCGATGCGGTCGCCCAGGGTCATCACCTCGTCCAGGTCATCGGACAGCAGCAGCACCGCGGCCCCGGCGTCGCGGGCCGCCAGCAGCTGGGCCTGGATGGCGGCCACGGCGCCCACGTCCAGGCCCCAGGTGGGCTGGTGGGCCACGATCAGCCGCGGCGGCTGGCCGTCGGGCGCGCGCAGGGCGCGGCCCAGGATCAGCTTCTGCATGTTGCCGCCCGACAGTGCGCGGGCGGGTACATCGGGGCCACCGCCACGCACGTCGAACTCGCGCACCAGCTGCGCGGCGTGGGCCCGGGCCGCCGTTCGGCGCACCCAGCCGCAGCGCGAGAAGCGGGGCTCGCCAAAGCGCTCCGCCACCGCGTTCTCCCACACCGGCAGGTCACCCACCACGCCGGTGCCGTGGCGGTCTTCGGGGATGCGGGCCACACCCTGCTGGACCAGCCAGGCCGGCGCGGCGCGCAGCGGCTGGCCGGCCAGGGTGAGCGTGCCGCGGCTGGCGCGGCGGGTGCCGCACAGCAGCTCGGCCAGCGCCACCTGGCCGTTGCCGGACACGCCGGCCACCGCGATGATCTCGCCGGCGCGCAGGTCCAGGTGGATGTCGTGCAGCTGCTCGCGCGGGTGGCCGGCAGTGCCCACACCGCGCAGGGCGCAGACCACCGGGCCGTCCTGGCGCTCGGTGGGGTGGCGTTCGGTGCGGGCCACGGTCTGACCCACCATCCACTGGGCCAGCGTGGCTGCATCGGTGTCCGCCGCGCGAGCCTGGGCCACCAGCCGGCCGGCGCGCAGCACGGCCACCCGGTGCGAGACGCGCAGCACCTCGCCCAGCTTGTGGCTGATGAAGATGATGGCCAGGCCCTGGGCGACCATCTGGCCCAGGGTGTCGAACAGGGCCTCGCTCTCCTGCGGGGTGAGCACCGCGGTGGGCTCGTCCAGGATCAGGATGCGGGCGTCGCGGTAGAGCGCCTTGAGGATCTCGACCCGCTGGCGCTCGCCCACGCTGAGCGTGCCCACCCGGGCCTCGGGCTGCACCGTCAGGCCGAAGCGCTGCGCCACCGCCAGCAGGCGCGCCCGCGCGGCCCGGCGGCGGGTGAAGGGCTGCCACAGCGGCTCGGTGCCCAGCATCACGTTGTCCAGCACCGTCAGGTTGTCGGCCAGCGTGGAGTGCTGGTGCACCATGCCGATGCCGGCCGCCAGCGCGGCCCGCGGCTGGCCCGGCGGCAGCGGCCGGCCGTGCACCGTGATGTGGCCCGCGTCGGCCGTGTAGTGGCCGAACAGGATGGACATCAGCGTGCTCTTGCCGGCGCCGTTCTCGCCCAGCAGGGCCAGCACCTCGCCGGCCCGCAGGTCCAGCGAGATGTCGTCGTTGGCGGTCAGCGCGCCGAAGCGCTTGGTGATGCCCGACAGGCGCAGCACCGGCGCCGCAGCGCCGGCGGTGGAGTCGTGGGAACTCACAGGCTCACAGACTCATTGCGCGCTGGACTTGGGCTGGCTGTCGTCCACCTTGACGCTGAAGCTGCCGGCCAGGATGGCCTTTTCCTTGGCCTTGACCTTGGCGACCACGTCGGCCGGCACCTTCTTCTCGAAGGTGCCCAGCGGGGCCAGCTCCGAGCCCTTGTACTTCATGGTCGAGTAGATGCCGTAGTCCTCGGCGGCGAACTTGCCTTCCTTGACCAACTTGATGGCACGGTCCACCGAGGGCTCCATGTTCCACAGGGCCGAGGCCACCACGGTGTCGGGGTACTGGGGCTGGGTGTTGATCACGTTGCCGATGGCCAGCTTGCCTTTTTCCTTGGCCGCGTCGCTGACGCCAAAGCGCTCGGCGTAGAGCACGTCGGCGCCCTTGTCGATCATCGCGAAGGTGGCCTCCTTGGCCTTGGGCGGGTCGAACCAGCTGTTGATGAAGCTGACGGTGAAGCTGACCTTGGGGTTGGTCTCCTTGGCGCCGGCCATGAAGGCGTTCATCAGGCGGTTCACCTCGGGGATGGGGAAGCCGCCGACCATGCCGATCTTGTTCGTCTTGGTCATCGCGCCGGCGATCATGCCGCTCAGGTAGGCGGGCTCCTGGATGAAGTTGTCGAACACCGCGAAGTTGGGCGCCTGCGGCTTGCCGGAGCTGCCCAGCAGGAAGGCGGTCTTGGGGAAGTCCTTGGCCACCTTGCGGGCGGCGGCTTCCACCGCGAAGGCCTCGCCCAGGATCAGCTGGGCGCCGCCGGTGGCGTACTCGCGCATCACGCGCTCGTAGTCGGCGTTGGCCACGTTCTCGGTGGCCTTGTATTCGATCTCGCCGCGGGCCTCTGCCGCCTTCAGGGCCTTGTGGATGCGGCTCACCCATTGCTGCTCGAAGGGCACGGTGTAGACCGCGGCGACCTTGATCTTGGTGTCGGCCGCCAGGGCCAGACCCGGGGTGGCGAGCGCCAGGGAGCCGGCCCAGGCCAGCAGCGAACGGCGGGAGGTCATCTTCATCAATCTCCAATGAACGGGTTGAACGAAAGGCGATGCACCGAGGCAGTGTGCACGGTGCCATGCGGACCACTTTGGTGCAAGTCATGTGCCACCCGATGCGGCCGGCCGGCTTGGGGCCAGAATGCCGGCCATGTGGTACGGGACCTGCATCGCCCGACCTGTCCTGCCGAGCCCCCCGGGGGCCGGCGCCTTTTCTGGAGTTTGCCGATGACCGCTGCCCTGCCTGCCATCGCCTTTGACCGCATCGGCCGCGACCGCCTGCCCGCGCTGCTGCGCACCATGCCCAAGGCCGAGCTGCACATCCACATCGAGGGCTCGCTGGAGCCCGAGCTGATCTTCAAGCTGGCCCAGCGCAACGGCGTGGCGCTGAGCTACCCCAGCGTGGAGGCCCTGCGTGCGGCCTATGCCTTCACCGACCTGCAGAGCTTCCTGGACATCTATTACGCCGGGGCCAGCGTGCTGCTGAAGGAGCAGGACTTCTTCGACATGGCCTGGGCCTACCTGGAGAAGGCCGCGGCCGAGAACGTGGTTCACACCGAGATCTTCTTCGACCCGCAGACCCACACCGCGCGCGGCGTGCCGATGCAGACGGTCATCCTGGGCCTGCACCATGCCTGCCAGCGGGCGCATCAGGAACTGGGCATCAGCGCCAAGCTGATCCTGTGCTTCCTGCGCCACCTGAGCGAGGAGGATGCGCTGGCCACGCTGGAGGCGGCGCTGCCCTGGCGCAGCTATTTCATCGGCGTGGGCCTGGACAGCTCCGAGCGCGGCCACCCGCCGGAGAAATTCGCCCGCGTCTTCGCCCGGGCCGCCGAGCTGGGCCTGCACCGCGTGGCCCATGCCGGCGAGGAGGGCCCGCCGCCCTATGTGGCCGGCGCGCTGGACGTGCTGAAGGTCGAGCGCATCGACCACGGCGTGCGCAGCGTGGAGGACCCGGCCCTGATGGACCGGCTGGCGGCCGAGCGCATCCCGCTGACGGTCTGCCCGCTGTCCAACCTGAAGCTCTGCGGCGTCAAGGACCTGGCCGATCACCAGCTGCCGCAGCTGCTCTCGCACGGTCTGGTCGCCATGCTCAACTCCGATGACCCGGCCTACTTCGGCGGCTACCTCAACGCCAACTACCTGGCCTGCTTCGAGGCCATGCCGAGCCTCGGCGCCAATGAGGCCTATGTGCTGGCCCGCAACAGCTTCGAGGCCAGCTTCGTCTCGGCCGACCAGCGTGCGGGCTGGTCGGCGCGGCTCAACGAGGCCTTCGTCGCCGCGGCGGCCTGAATCAGGACGACACGCAAAAAGGGCCTGCCGCCGTGAGGCTGCAGGCCCTTGTCTTGTGCGGAGCCGGCCCTGATGACCGGTCCGCTCGGAACGCTCAGAACATCGCCTTGAACTGCGCGCCGAAGGTGCGCGGCTCGTTGACGAAGCCGGTCAGGTTGTTGAAGTCGATGGCGCCGTTGACCACCACCTTGTTGGTGATGTTGCGGCTGAAGGCGGCGAGCTCGTACTTGCCATCGCCCCAGATGTAGCCCAGGCGCAGGCCACCCTGGGTGAGGGGCTTGCCGGTGAACTCCACCGACTCGTACAGGAAGAAGTTGATCTTGCTGCGGTAGGTCCAGTCGGTGTAGAGGTAGAACTCGCTGCCGTCGGCCATGGGCAGGCTGTAGCGCAGGTTGGCGTTGGCCACGTACTTGGGTGCCTGCGGCAGCGGGTTGCCGTCGATGTGGTAGGTGCCCGCCACCGTGCCGGCCGGGTCGGTCACCGTGCACATGGCGCAGCCGGCCACCACCAGGTTCTTGTCCTTGATCTTGGTGGTGTTCACGCTGCCGTTCAGGTTCAGCAGCAGGTTGTCGCTCAGGTAGGCGTCCAGCGTCATCTCGAAGCCCTGGCCCATGGACTTCTTGGCGCTCAGCAGCAGGGTGGAGTTGCTGGCCCCGCCCACGGCGGTCAGCTGCTGGTTCTTGACGTCGTAGTGGAAGACGTCGGCCGTGATGCGGGCGCGGCGGTCGAACAGCTCGGACTTCACACCCGCCTCATACGAGGTGTTGGTCTCCGGCGCGGCGTCCGACAGGGGATTGAAGGCCGAGGCCGGCAGGATGCTGGCGCCGCGGTAGCCGGTGGCCACGCGGGCGTACAGGTTGGTGCCCTTGCTGACCGACCAGGTGGCGGCCAGGTCGCCGGTCACCTTGCTGCCCGACACGGTGCCGCTCAGGCCGGCGCTGTCGTCCACGGCCACATCGCCCGGGTCGGTGCTGAGCTTCTTCCAGTCGTGGGTGTAGCGCAGGCCGGCGCGCAGCTTCAGGTCGGGCGCGATGGCGTAGTTGACCGAGCCGAAGGCCGCCCAGGAGTTGTTGCTCTGGGTGGTGGTGGACAGGCCGGTCTGCGCGCCACCCGCGAAGACGGAGTCGTAGCTGTAGGCGTCCATGTCGTACTTCTCGTGGAAGAAGTACAGGCCGCCCTGCCAGCTCAGCGGGCCGGCGGCGGTGGATTCGGCGCGCAGCTCCTGCGTCCACTGCTGGTGGGCGCGCAGGCCGTCGGCCGTTTCGCTGGAGAAGGGGATGGTGCCCGGGCCCATGGAGGGGGCGTAGGAGGCGCCGTAGCCGCCGTCCACGTCGCCACGGCTGTACGAGTGCACCTTCTCGAAGCCGGTGATCGAGTGCAGCTTGTAGCCGCTGAAGGCCCAGGTCAGGTGGGCGCTGGCGCCGGTGCTGCTGAGCTTCTGCTCGTTCTTGCCGTCCAGGTAGACCTTCTTGATGTCGAAGTCGTCCACCAGGTCGTTCGTGCCGGGCTGGATGATGTTGGCGCGGAACAGGCGGGCGCTGCCGTCCAGGTTGCGGGCATGCACATTGAACAGGGCCGAGAAGTCGGTGCCGGCGCCGTACAGCAGCTGGGCCCGCACGGCGTTGTCGTCGTAGCCCTCGAGCTTGTGGGTCTGCTGGGTCACCGGGGCTTCGTTGGTCACCCAGTTGTCGCGGTGCTGCGACTGCACCGAGATGCGCGACTGCCATTGCGCGTCGATCGGGACGTTGACGGCCCCTTCCAGGTTGGTGGTGCCATAGCTGCCATAGCCCAGGCTGGCGTAGCCACCGAAGGTCTTCTGCGGCTTGACCGAGTCGAACTTGACCACGCCAGCGGGCGTGTTGCGGCCGAACAGCGTGCCCTGCGGGCCGGCCAGCACTTCCACGCCTTCGCTGTCGAAGATGGGGAAGCCCTTGAGGATGGGGTTCTCCTGCACGATGTCGTCCAGGATCAGCGACACCGGCTGCGAGGCGTTCAGGCGGAAGTCGGTGTTGCCGTAGCCGCGGATGTAGAAGCGCGGGAAGGCCCGGCCGAAGGACGATTCGATGTTCAGGCTGGGCACCCGGCCCGAGAGCATGCGCAGGTCCTCGCCGCTGGCGTTCAGCGTGTCCAGGGCCTCACCGCGCAGCGTGGTGATGGCCATGGGCACCTCCAGCGCGTTTTCCTCGCGCCGCTCGGCCGTCACGGTGATGGTGGTCAGCTTGCCGGCCTCGGTCGCGGTGGCGGCCGTGGCGTCCTGGGCCCACACCGGGGTGGCCGGCAGCAGGGCCGCCAGGGCGGCCAGGCTCAACAACGAAGGACGGGAGGGATGGGGCTGTGCCGCGTGGTGGGCGGCGGGGTGATGACGTGTGGTCATGTCTTGCTGCGACGCAAAGTTGTTATGCCCCTTTGCGTAGCAACCGACATGCCATCACCCCGGCCCCATCACGGGGCGGGCACGCCGTCCTTCCACAGGTCCCAGTGGGCCACGATGTCGCGCACCAGGGCGCCGCCGACGCGGGCCAGGTTCTGGGTGGCGGGCACGAAGCCGCCGGTGGCCCCGGTGGTCGAGGCCTGCAGCGAGGCCTGGGCCGTCTGGCCCGGGTAGGGCCGGTCGAAGTTGGAGCCGGTGCGCAGCACGGCCAGACGCTTCAGGTCCACCTTGCCGGCGGCCGCGGCGCGCTCCAGCGCGTTGTAGCTGGCGTTGTCCTCCTGCTGGGTGGTGCAGTAGCGGCCCTGGCCATCGGTCATCAGCTGGACCCAGTCACGGGCATGCTGGCCCAGGCGGTGGCCGTGCCACCAGGTGTCGCCGCCCAGGGTGTCGCACTGGATCACGGCCGGCGGCCGGGTGGCGGGGCTGCCCTTGGGGTAGTGGGCCCGGTAGGCCTGGGCTTGCGGGCTGTCGGCCAGTGGCACGCCGCGGCTCAGGGCCAGGGCCTTGTTCACCAGCGCATCGTCCAGCCGCGCCACTTCGGTGCGGTACTCCAGCTTCGGCTTGATGCCTGGGCCGGGGGTGAGCACGCCGAAGTAGCCGGTGCTCCAGCCCCTGGGCATCTCGCGGGCGTCGATCTCGTGGGCAATGCCCGAGTCGACCAGCCAGCGGGCCCAGGCGGCGCTGCCCAGGGTGCCCTGGGCCGGGTCGATGCCGGCGATGCCGGCGACGAGGAACCAGGTCTTGCGCAGGTCGAAACGCGGGTCCAGCGTCACGGCCAGCACCGAGGCCGCGGCGTTGGCGTGGCCCATGCCGGTGGTCAGCAGGCAGACGTCGTCGGCGTTGCAGCGCAGGGCCGGGTAGTCCGGCGACAGGCCGGGCACCGGGATGGATTCGGTGAGCTGGAAGGGCTGGATCCAGGGCTCGGCCTCGGGGCCGAACATGGAGATGACCAGGACCTTGACCGGGCGGGGGGGGGCCGGCGCGGTCTGGGCCTGGGCCAGGCCGATGCTCAGCAGCATCGTGCCCAAGAGCGCCGTGGCGCGGTGCAGGAACCAGCTCATCGGGCACCTCCGCGCTTGTGCTTCACGGTCGTGACGGGCGACTGCCAGGCGCGCAGGAAGGACAGCGTCACCTCGGCCTCGTTGGTTTCGGCCAGGCCGCTGGCGAACAGCGCGCCCACGTCGGCGTTGAAGCCCTCGGCGCCAGCCAGGTCGCTCAGCGAGCGGAAGGCGATGTAGGGCACCTGGTTGGCCGCGGCCACATGGGCCAGCGCGGCGGTCTCCATCTCGAAGGTCTGGGCCTGCAGGTGCTTGAACAGGTATTCCCGGTATTCCGCATTGGCCAGGAAGACCGGACCCGAGACACCGCGTCCGCCCACCAGCAGGCGTGGCTGCTCCTTCACGCAGAGCTTCTCGTCCACCGAGCCGTCGGGCTGCCGGGCCTTGGGGCCGCAGCGTTGCAGGCGGGGCTGCAGCGTCCGCACGGCGGCCAGCATGGCGGCGTCCACCGGGTAGTCGAAGCGGTACTCGCCCTGCGGCGCGTTGGCCGCGTTGAGCAGGTAGGTGCCGCGGGGGAACTGGTGCTGGAAGGGCGGCAGGGGCTGGCCGTCCGGCGCGGCCAGGGCCAGGCCCAGGCAGCTCAGGTCACCGGTTTTGCCACAGGGGGCGGGCAGGGTGTCGCTCTCGTTCCAGAAGGTCTCCAGCGGCAGGGCCCAGCGGTCGGGCACGGTCACATCGCCCACATGGTTGGCGGGGTTCACGCCGCCGGCGATGCCGCTCATCACCAGCCGGTCGATGCGGAAATGGTCCAGCAGCTGCTGGGTGGTGAGGGTGGCGTTGACGATGCTGACCCCGCTGAGCACCACCACCACGCGGTGGCCTTCGAGCTCGCCAGTGGTGAAGCGCTTGCCGGTGATCGTCCAGGTCCTGGGGTGCTGCAGCCGCGCCAGGAGCAGGTCGGCCTCGGCCCCGAAGGCCGAGACGATGCCGATGCGGGGTGTGCAGTCGCTCAGGCAGGTGGCGGCCGCGGGGCGGGTCGATGTGGCCGTTGGTGCGGCCTGGGCGGCGGGGGCGGCGAGCCCCAGCAGCAGGGCGGCACAAGCCGCCGCGGCGGCCTGGACGGCAAGGGGGAATCGGTGGGAAAGGTTCATGGTGCAGCGGGCAAGCAAATGCGGTGCCCGGCTGCACTCATCCGGCGCTCGGGGGCGGTGTGGCGGCGGAGCCCGGAACCGTGGGGCGGGGGGGGCGGCTGCCGATGCGGATGGCCCAGTGCATCAGCCCTGCCAGGGTCAGGGTCAGCAGGCTGCCCAGCGCCCAGACGGCGCCCAGCAGCCATGGGATCCAGGCGGACACCCCGCGCAGCACCGCCTGCAGCACCTGGATCATGGCGGCCAGCAGGGCGTCCCAGCCGGGCAGCCAGTGGTCCAACCAGCCGGCGGCGGGGCTGGCATCCAGCCATTCGCGCAAGCCGCCCACCCAGTTCGGGTCGTGGCTCAGCAGTGCCCACAGTGCCCAGACGGCCCCGCTCCACAGCGCCAGGCCCAGGGCGGTGACGGTCCAGAGCAGGGCGATCACGGCCGGGCGGGGGTCAGCGGAAGATCAGGTACAGCGCGCCCAGGATGGCCACCCACTTGAGCACGTAGTAGGTGGGGCGGGACTTGGCCTTCAGCGCCTTGCCGGCCAGCCGCAGCTTGTAGCCGTGGGCGAAGATCTTGTTGACCATGCCGATCGACTCGCCTTCCACGTTCTGGGTGCGCGCGGCGTTCAGCACGATGCGGCCGAAGAAGCGGTTGAACCAGGCCAGGGGCGCGGTGTAGACCGGCCGCTCCACGTCGCAGAACAGGATCACCCGCTGGTGGTCGGTCTTGTTCTCGGCGAAGTGGATGTAGGTCTCGTCGAACATCATCGGCTCGCCATCGCGCCAGGAGCGGCGTTCGCCGTCCACCTCGATGAAGCAGTCGTCCGAATTGGGGGTGACCAAGCCCAGGTGGTAGCGGATGGAGCCGGCGAAGGGATCGCGGTGGCGCACCAGGCGGGCGCCGGGCGGCAGCGAGGTGAACATGGCGGCCTTGATGCCCGGGATCTGGTTGACCAGTTCCACGGTGCGCGGGCAGAGCTTGGCCGCCGAGGGCAGGTCGTCGCCGTACCACTTCAGGTAGAAACGCTTCCAGCCGGTGCGGAAGAAGGAGTTGAAACCGATGTCGGTGTAGCCCTCGGCGGCCTTGATGAAACCCTCGTCGTTCAGGCGCAGGGCCTCTTCACGGATCTCCTGCCAGTGGTCCTGCAGCGGCTTCAGATCCGGGAAGTCCTTGGGCTCGAGGAAGGCCTTGGCCGGCACCTTGGAGCCCAGGTACAGCAGGGCATTGACCGGGGCCAGCAGCACCGTGAAGTCGGTCAGCGCGCGCACGAGGCCGAAGCGCACCTTGCCGCGGAAGTGGGCGTAGAGCGCCGAGGCGACGAAGATGGCCAGGACCCAGTAGCGCAGCGGGGGCATCCAAGCTTCCATGAGTGACACGTTTCGGAGCGTAAAAGCGGCATATTAGCCGCCCCCCGCATTCCAGGGGCATGTCAGGTCAAGCCCGCTTCAAGCGAGTTGCCAGGCCAGCACGGCCACCTCGGGCCCCAGGGCCTCCACCACCAGCAGGTCGCTTCCCCGCACCGTGTGGATGTCACCCGCTTCGAGGACATGGTCTTGCGCGTCATGGGCTTCGGTCACCCAGGCCCGGCCAGCCAGCACCCGCAGACGGGCACCGGCGACACCGCGGCGGCTCAGCACCTCGCCGGGCGCCAGGGCGACGGTGGGCGGGCCCAGCTCCAGCGGCAGGCGGGGCGCGGCGGCTTGGGGGCTGCGGTCGCGCCGCAGGGCGGAAAGCGGGGAGAGGGGCAGCGTGTTCATGGCCTCCACGGTAGGGGGCTGCTGTGCATCGGCCCAGCCACAGACAGGGGCCAGTGCGGGGGCCACACCCCCGCCTTTCGCGCGGCTGTGCTGGTCCGCTTCGGGCTCATCTGTACTGGTTCGCGCAGGGGTGACCCATACAGAATCGATCCATGAACACCGCTGCCGACACCCTGTACCTGCAGATCGCCGAATCCCTGGCCGGGCCGATCCGGGCCGGCACGCTGGCCCGGGGCGAGCGCATTCCCTCGGTGCGCGAGCTGGCCCGTGCGCGCGGGGTGTCCTTGGCCACGGTGGTGCAGGCCTACCGCACGCTGGAGGACGCCCGACTGATCGAGGCGCGGGCCCGCTCGGGCTACTTCGTGGCGGCGCGGCCGCGCCGCCTGCCGGAACCCGAGCCCTCGCGGCCGCCGGTCGCCTCGCTGGACGTGGACGTCAGCGCCCTGGCCGGTGAGGTGATGCGCCTGGCCACCACGGAAGACCACATCTCTTTCGGCGCCGCCTGCCCCACGGCCGACCTGTTCGACGAGGAGCGGGTGCGGCGGGCCGTCAGCCGCGCCACCCAGCGCCACCGCAGCACGCTGTGCCAGTACCCGCTGGGGCCGGGCGACGAATCCCTGCGTCGGGCGGTGGCTCGCCACACCCTGCGCATGGGCTGCGGTTACGAGGCCAGGGACATTGTCATCACCAACAGCTGCCTGGAATCGATCAGCCTGTGCCTGCGAGCCGTGACCAAGCCGGGCGACGTGGTGGCGCTGGAGTCGCCCACCTATTTCGGCCTGCTGGAGATCGTCGAGAACCTGCATCTGAAGGCGCTGGAGATCCCCACCCACCCGCGCACCGGCATGTCGGTCGACGCGCTGCAGCTGGCCTTCGACACCCAACCGGTCAAGGCGGTGCTCATCGTGCCCACGCTGAGCAACCCGCTGGGGGCCTGCATGCCGCTGCCCGAGCGCAAGCGCCTGGCCCAGATGGTGGCCGAGCGTGGCATCCCGCTGATCGAAGACGTGCTCTACAACGACCTGGTCGAGCAGGAGGACAAGCGCCGCGCGGTGGCCTCCTTCGACCCCAGCGGCCATGTGATGCTGTGCGGTTCCTTCAGCAAGACCATCGCCCCGGGCCTGCGCCTGGGCTGGGTGGCGCCGGGCCGCTGGCAGGACAAGCTCTCGCGCATGAAGGCCACCACCTCGGGCGGGCAGGCGGTCATCCTGGAGCGCGCCCTGGCCGATCTGCTGACCCAGCCCGGCATCGAGGCGGGCTACCGGGCGCTGCGCAGCACCATCGCCGCCCGGGTGGACGAGGCGCGCGACCTGATCGCCCGCCACTTTCCCAAGGGCAGCAAGGTGACGGACCCGCCCGGCGGCTACATCCTCTGGGTGGAATTGCCCGAGGGCGTCGATTCGATGGCCCTGTACCGGGCCTGCCTGGCCGAACGCATCTGCATCGCGCCGGGCGTGATGTTCAGCGCCACCGACCGCTACCGTCGCTTCGTCCGCCTGGGCGTGGGCGGGCGCTGGGACGACGCGCAGCGCGCCGGCCTGAAGCGGGTGGGGGCGCTGGCCTGCGGGCTGGCGCAGGCACCGGCCGCCCAGGGCTCGGCCGAGTCGCCCCGGTTGGCGACGGACTGAGCAACCGGCTCACACCCCGCCGCCCAGCGCCTGGTACAGCGTCACCTGGTTCTGCAGACGGGACAGCTGGTTTTCGGCCAGGGCCACCTCGGCGGTGCGGCGGCGCTCCTGCGCGTCCAGCCAGTCCTTGAGCGCCACCGCGCCGTGGCGGTAGCGCACCTCGGTCAGGGCCTCGACCTGTCGGGCCGCGGCCAGTGAGCCGGCCAGCCACTCGCCCTGGTGGGCCAGGGCCTCGCGGTTGCTCAGGGCGTTCTGCACATCGGCCAGGGCGCTGTAGAGGGTCTGGCGGTAGCCGATGACCGCGCTTTCATAGGCCGCCTGGTTCTTGGCCTTGCTCAGGTGCATCTCCCGCACCCGCAGGAAGGGCAGGGTCAGGCCCGCGCCCAGCGTGCCCACCGGGTTGGACAGCAGGTTGCTCAGCGCATTGCTGCTGCTGCCCAGGGCGCCCGTCAGGCTCAGCGTGGGGTAATAGGCTGCCGCGGCGGCGTCGTTGCTGGCCAGGGTTTCGCGCAGGCGCAGTTCGGCTGCTCGCAGGTCGGGGCGGCGGCCCAGCACCTCGGCCGGCACGCCGGCGGCCACCGCGGGCAGCGGCCGGTCTGGCAGGGTCTGAGGCTCCTGCGGCAGCAGGCCGGCCAGGGCCGCCGTGCTGGGCGCATGGTCAAACAGGAGCACCAGCGCATGCCGGGCTTCCGAGCGTTGTTCCACCAGCGCTGAGACGCTGGCCTGCTGGCTCAGCACGGTCTGTTCGGCCTGCTGCAGGTCCAGGCCCGAGACGGCGCCGGCTTCGTACTGGGCCTTCACCAGCTCGCGCGTGCGCTGCGCATAGTCCAGGCTGGCCTGGGCGCTGGCCACGCGCTGGTTCAGGTAGGCCAGCTGCCAGTAGTCCTCGGCCACGGTGCCGGCCAGGCTCAAGGCCGTGGCCTGGCGGTCCTGCTCGGTGGCCAGGGCCTCCCATTGGGCCGCGTCGTTCAGCGCGGCCAGGCGTTCCCACAGGTCCACCTCCCAGCTCACGCCGGCGCTGACGCTGTGGGTCTGGCTGCGGGTGCCGGCAGGGTTGATGGCGCGCTGCGAGCTGCTGCTGAGGCTGGCGCTGGGCACAGGCCAGCGGTTGTTGTCGGCCAGCTCGGCGGCCAACTGCGCCTGCTTCACCGACAGGGCGGCCACGGCCATGTCGGCGTTGCGCCGCAGGGCTTCATCGACCAGGGCGCTCAGGGTGGGGTCGTCGAAGCGGGTCCACCAGTGTTCGATGCTGGCCGCGGCCGGGCTCGGGGTGTCCCACTGCGCCGGCACGGCTGGTTCGGGCGCGCTGTAGGGCGTGCGGGTGAGGGCGCAGCCGCTGGCCAGCAGCGTGAGGGTGGCCAGGGTCAGGGCCTGGAGCGGGAAGAAGCGTGAACGTGCGGCCATGGGATCAATCACGGGACAGGGCCTCGACCGGGTTGAGGCGGGCGGCGCTGCGGGCCGGCAGGTAGCCGAACACGACGCCGATCAGCGTGGCGCAGAGGAAGGCAGCGCCCATCGCGGTGGGCGAGAAGGACAGCGCAAAGTCCTGGCTGAAGTGGGAGAACAGCGCGCCGAAGCCCAGGGCCCCCGCGATGCCCAGCACGCCACCCAGCAGGCAGACCAGCACGGCCTCGATCAGGAACTGCTGCTGGATGTCGCGCTGGCGCGCCCCCACGGCCATGCGCACGCCGATCTCGGCGGTGCGCTCCGTGACGCTCACAAGCATGATGTTCATCACCCCGATGCCGCCCACCACCAGGGAGATGACCGCGATCGAGGCGATCAGCAGGGTCATGGTCTGCGTGGTGCTTTCAATGGTCTGGCGGATGCTGTCGGTGTTGAGCACGTAGAAATCCACCCGGCCATGGCGGCGCTCCAGCAGCTGGTTGATGCCCTGTTCGGCCGCGGCCATGGGTGCCGAGTCGTCCACCCGCACCGTGATGCTGCGCAGATAGCCCTGGCCGATCAGCCGGCGCATCGTCGTGGTGTAGGGCACGAAGATGTTCAGGCTTTCGCTGTTGGGGCCGAAGGCACTGTCCTTTTTGGCGGTGACGCCGACCACATAGACCGGCATGCTGCCCAGGAACAGCACCTGGCCGATCGGGTCGCCGGTGGGAAAGAGCTTCTTCTTCGCGTTGTCGTCGATCACCGCCACCTGGGCGTAGCGGCGGATGCCGTCGGCATCGAAGGCCGTGCCCAGGGCCATCTGCAGCCCCTTGACGCGGAAGTACTGCTCGCCCACGCCGGTGACGTTGACCGAGGCGTCGATATTGCCCACCCGCGCGGTCACCGAGGTCTGCACATTGGGCGTCACGCTGTCCACGTAGGACTGCTCGGCCAGCGCGTCCGCGTCCTCCGGGCGCAGGGTCTGGATGCGGGCGGAGCGCGGGTCGCCAAAGCCCTGGCCGGAGAACACCTCGATGGTGTTGGTGCCGATGTTGGCGATGTTGGCCAGCACCTTCTGCTGCGAGCCCCGGCCCAGCGCCACCACCGACACCACCGAGGCGATGCCGATGACGATGCCCAGCATGGTCAGCAGGGTGCGCAGGCGGTGGGCGTTCATGGCGAGCAAGGCCATGCGCAAGGCCTCGCCCAGGCTGTCGGCGGTGGCGCGCCAGCGGCGGGCCAGGGTCTGGTCACGGGCCGGCGCCGGTGGCGTGCGCGGGGTGGACGCCGGGGCGGTGGCCCGCGACGGGGTGTTGGGCGCATCGGAGACGATGCGGCCGTCCTTCAGCTCCACGATGCGCTCGGCGTGGCGGGCCACGCCCATGTCGTGGGTGACGATGATGATGGTCTGGCCCTGGGCATGCAGTTCGCCCAGGATGCGCATCACCTCTTCGCCCGAGCCGCTGTCCAGCGCCCCGGTGGGCTCGTCGGCCAGGATGACACTGCCGCCGTTCATCAGCGCACGGGCGATGGACACCCGCTGCTGCTGGCCGCCGGAGAGCTTGCCCGGCACATGCTGGGTGCGGTCGCCCAGCCCCAGGCGCTGCAGCAGGGCCTGCGCGCGGCTGTGGCGCTCCGCGGCCGGCAGGCCGGCGTAGATCGCGGGCACCTCCACATTGCCCTGGGCCGTCAGGTCCGACAGCAGGTGGTAGCGCTGGAAGATGAAGCCGAAGTGCTCGCGCCGCAGCTCGGCCAGCTCGTCCGGGCGGAGCTGGGCGACTTCGCGCCCGGCGATGGTGTAGCGGCCGCGGCTGGCCTGGTCCAGGCAGCCGATCAGGTTCATCAGGGTGGACTTGCCGGAGCCGGATTGGCCGACGATGGCCACCATCTCACCGGCCTGGATCTGCAGGTCGATGTCCTGCAGCACCGTCAGGGTGCCTTCGCCGGCGGGAAAGTCGCGGCTGACGCCGCGCAGGTCCAGCAGCGGGGCGGCTTGCGTGTGTTCGCTCATGGTGCCGGCGTCAGAACATCGGCGGGCCCATGCGCCGCTGGTTGCTGCCGCTGCTGGCGCTGGCCGCGTTGCCCAGCACCACCTGCTCGCCTTCACGCAGGCCATCCAGCACCTGGGCGGCCACGTTGTTGTCGATGCCGATCTTCACCCTCCTCGGCTGGGGTCGGCCATCCGGACCCACCACCTGCACCTGGGTCTGGCCATCCTGGCCGCGCGGGCCCAGGGCGCCGGCGGGGATGGTCAGCGCGTTCTTCGCCGCGTTGCGCACGATGTGCACCGTGGCCGTCATCGAGATGCGCAGCAGGTGGTCCGGGTTGGGCACATCCAGCTTGCCGTTGTAGTAGATGGCGGTGGCGCTGGTGGTGCTGTTGGTGGAACTGCTGCTGGTGCTGGAGGTGCTGCTGGAGCTGATGCTGTCGGTGGCGGGCTCGATGCTGCGCAGCGTGGTGTCCCAGCGGCGGTCGGGCTCGCCCAGGATGGTGAAGTACACCTTCTGCCCCGGCTTCACACTCGTCACATCCGCCTCGGAGATGGACGCCTTCACCGTCATCGTGTCCACCTGGGCGACGATGAGGATGGTCGGTGCGGACTGGTTGGCGTTGACCGTCGTGCCCTCCTCGGTCACGATGGCCACCACCTGGCCGTCGATGGGCGAGGTGATGCGGGTGTAGCCCAGGTTCACCTGGGCCGTGTCCACGGCGATGCGGGCGGCCTCGACCTGGGCCTTCAGCGCCTCCACATTGGCCTGCGCGGTCTCGACGCCTTCACGGGCACTGTCCAGGTCGGCCTGGGCGCTGGCGTCGCTGCGGCGCATCTGCTGCTGGCGGTTCAGGGTGCGCTGGTTCTGGGCCAGCGTGGCCTGGGCAGCGAGCAGCTGGGCCTGCACCTGGGCCAGCGCCGCCTGGGCGTTGCGCAGCGTGTTCTGCTGCGTCATCGAGTCGATCTCGGCCACCAGCTGGCCCTTCTTCACCATGTCGCCCAAGGCCACCTTGAGCGATTTCACCTGCCCCGACACCTGGGCCCCCACGCTGACCTGCTTGAAGGCCTGCAGCGTGCCATTGGCCAGCACGGTGTCCTCGATGTCGGCGCGCTGGACTGGCGCGGTGATCAGCGAGGGCGGAGCCGGGCGGCGGAAGAAGATGTACCGCGCGCCCAGGGTGATCAACAGCAGCGCAATGGCACCCAGGACCAGGCGTCGGGCGCGCGGGGAAGAGAGCTTCATGGGGACGAGAACGAGAAGTGTTCTCGCGACTGTCGCAGCGCCTCAGGTCTGGGGTTTTGCTGCTCTGTGAAGGGGCTTCACGAAGCTAGGGAGAGGGCGTCTGCGCCACGGAGCGGGACCAGCGGATGAGTCCCCAGGCATAGCGTGCGTAATAGGCCAGCAGGGTGCCCAGGATCATCAGGGTGAGTGGGCTGCGGATGAAGTGGTCCGGCGACTCGGCGAGCAGCTCGGGCAACCAATAGAGCTGGGCCAGGCGGTAGACCACGCGGGCCGTCAGCAGCAGGGACAGGGCGATGCCGATGTGGGCATGGGGCGTGTAGAAAAGTCCCTGGGGCGTGACCTCGAAGCGCGTGCGCTGCAAGCCCAACTGGGCCAACAGCGCGCCGGCGCCCAGGCCCACCACCAGCACGGCGGCCCGCAGCGGATGGACCGCCAGGCCCAGCAAGAGCACGGCGGCCAGCAGCGGCAGCAGGATCAGCGACATCCAGGCCCGCACCGGGCGAAAGTGCTGCCGCCCCACCAGGCGCCGCACCCGGCTGTAGATCCGCCAAGCGATGAGCAGACCGATGCCGGCGATGGCCAGCGGGGGCAGGTGTGCGTGGGGCGGCATCGGCTTTCGGTTCAGGTGCTGGCCCAGCAGGCGGCTTCGGTTTGTCCTTTGCCACCGGCCTCCAGCACCGGCACCTCGGCTGCGCAGCGCTCGAAGGCCAGCGGGCAGCGGGTGCGGAAGCCGCAGCCGCTGGGGCGGGCGATGGGCGAGGGCAGTTCGCCCTGCAGGATGATGCGGGTGCGGCGCTGGGCCGGGTCCACCGTGGGCGTGGCCGAGAGCAGGGCCTGGGTGTAGGGGTGGCGCGGGTGGCCGAACACGGCATCGCGCGTGCCGCGTTCCACACAGCGGCCCAGGTACATCACCATCACCTCGTCGGCCACGTGGCGCACCACGCCCAGGTCGTGCGAGATGAAGAGGTAGGCCACGCCCAGCTCGCGCTGCAGGTCGGCCAGCAGGTTGAGCACCTGGGCGCGGATGGACACGTCCAGCGCGGAGACGGGCTCGTCCAGCACCAGCACGCGGGGCTGCAGCATCAGTGCACGGGCGATGGCCACGCGCTGGCGCTGGCCGCCGGAGAACATGTGCGGGTAGCGGCCGAAGGCCTCTTCGCGCAGGCCCACGCGGGCCAGCATGGCGCGGGCCGCGGCCTCGCGCTCGGCCGGGCTGCCGACGTGGTTGGCCTCCAGCGGCTCCATCAGCGTGCGGCCGATGGTCTGGCGCGGGTTGAGCGAGCCGTAGGGGTTCTGGAACACGATCTGCACTTGGCGGCGCAGGGCGCGGCGCTGCTCGCCATTGGCCTGGGCCACGTCCAGCCCGTCGATCAGCAGCTGACCGGCGGTGGGCGTTTCGATCATGGTCAGCAGCTTGGCCAGGGTGGACTTGCCGCAGCCCGATTCGCCCACCACCGCCAGCGTGCGGCCGGCCTGCAGCGAGAAGCTCACGCCGTCGAGCGCATGCACGGTGGCGGGCGGCTTGAACAGGCCACGGGCCACGGGGTAGAGGCGCTGGAGTTCGCGGGCTTCGAGGACCGGCGCGGCGGTTTCAGCAGCGGCGCTCATGCGGCGTTCTCCAGGTTCAGCGCAAGGGGCTGGCCCGCATCGTCCAGCGGGGTGTGGCACAGGGCGCGGCCCAGCGCGGCATCGGCCGGCAGGGGCTTGACGGCATGGCAGTGCGCGTTGGCCCAGCGGCAGCGCGGGGCGAACAGGCAGCCGGCGGGTCGGTCGCTCTGGCCGGGCACCACACCGTCGATGGCCTCCAGCCGCGCGCCGGTGGCGCGCTCGGGCAGGGCGGCCAGCAGGGCATGGGTGTAGGGGTGGTGCGGGTGGGTGAAGAGGGTGGCGGCGGGCTGCGTCTCCACCACGCGGCCGGCGTACTGCACCATCACCCGGTCGGCGGCTTCGGCCACCACGCCCAGGTCGTGGGTGATCAGCACCAGCGCCATGCCGGTGTCGCGTCTCAGGGTCTGCAGCAGGTCCATGATCTGGGCCTGGATGGTGACGTCCAGCGCGGTGGTGGGCTCGTCGGCGATCAGGAGGCGCGGCTTGCAGGCCAGCGCCATCGCGATCATCACCCGCTGGCACATGCCGCCCGAGAGCTGGTGCGGAAAGGCGCGGGCGCGGCGGGCCGGGTCGGGGATGCCGACCTGCTCCAGCAGTTCGATGACGCGGGTCTGGCGTTCGCGCCGGCCCAGCGGGGTGTGCTGGGCCAGGGCCTCGCCGATCTGCCAGCCCACGGTGAAGCAGGGGTTCAGCGAGCTCATCGGCTCCTGGAACACCATGGCCACGTCCTTGCCGATCAAGCCGTTGCGCGGCCGCCCGGAGACGGCTTGCACCCCCTCGGGGGGCTGGGCGCGAAGCGACCATGGGGGCCGAAAGAGACCACGGCGCTGGCGCGGGCTCAGGGCCCGCAGGTCCTGGCCGTCGAAGACCATGCGCTCGGCGGTGACGGTGGCCGTCCAGGGCAGCAGGCCCATGATGGCCAGCATGGCCACCGACTTGCCCGAACCCGATTCGCCGACGATGGCCAGCAGCTCGTTGGGGGCGACGCTCAGGTCCACGCCGTCCACGGCCCGGAAGGGCCCGCGGCGGGTGGCGAAGCTGACCGACAGCCCGCGGATGTCCAGCAGGGGCGCGCTCATGTTTTTCTCATCTTGGGGTCCAGTGCATCGCGCAGGCCGTCGCCGGCCAGGTTGATGGAGACCACGGTGATCAGGATGGCCAGGCCGGGCAGGGTGACCAGCCAGGGCTCGGAACGGATGAACTCGCGGGCGTCGGCCAGCATGGTGCCCCACTCGGCGGTGGGCGGCTGCGCACCCAGGCCCAGAAAGCCCAGGGCGGCGGCCTCGAGGATGGCGTCGGACACGCCCAGCGCGGCCTGCACGATCAGCGGGGCCAGGCAGTTGGGCAGCACGGTGCGGAACATCAGCCGGGCCTTGCCCACGCCGGCCACCCGGGCGGCGGTCACGTAGTCCTTGCCCAACTCGGCCTGGGCCGAGGCGCGCAAGAGGCGCACATAGCGCGGCAGGTAGACGATGGTGACCGCCACGATGGTGTTGGTCAGGCTGGGGCCCAGCACGGCGACGACCAGGATGGCCAGCACCAGGCTGGGCACCGCCATGATGAGGTCCATCACGCGGGTGATCAGGGTGTCCACCACCGGACCGAAACTGACGCAGGCCAGGCCCAGCAGCACGCCGATGACGAAGGACACGCCCATCACCGACAGGCCGATGAACAGCGAGACTCGGGCGCCGTAGATCAGCCGAGTCAGCAGGTCGCGGCCCAGGCTGTCGGTGCCCAGCAGGAAGCGGGTGCTGCCGCCGGGCTCCCAGAACGGCGCAGCGCGGATGGCGTCGCGGAACTGGGCGTCCGGGTCGTAGGGGGCGATCAGCGGGGCCAGCAGGGCGGCCAGCACCACCAGCAGCACCACGGCCAGGCCGGCCACGGCGCCGCGGTTCTCGCGGAAGGCGAACCAGAAGTCCGCCAGGGGATGGGTGTCACGCATGGCGGATGCGGGGGTTGATGAGGCCGTAGGTCAGGTCGACCACGAGGTTGACGAGGATGACCACGCCCGACACCAGCATGACCCCGCCCTGCAGGGCCGGATAGTCGCGCCGGGAGATCGACTCGATCAGCCACTTGCCGATGCCGGGCCAGGAGAAGATGGTTTCGGTGAGCACGGCGCCGGCCATCAGCGCGCCCACCTGCAGGCCGATGACGGTGACCACCGGGATCATGGCGTTGCGCAGCGCATGCAGGCCCACCACCCGCCAGGCCGGCAGGCCCTTGGCGCGGGCGGTGCGCACATAGTCCTCGGCCAGCACCTCCAGCATGGCCGAGCGGGTCATGCGGGCGATGACGGCCAGCGGGATGGTGCCCAGCACCACGCCCGGCAGGATCAGGTGGTGGATCGCGTCCCACACCGCGCCGGGCTGGCCCGAGAGCCAGGCGTCGATCACCATGAAGCCGGTCACCGGCTCGAAGTAGAAGTTGATCAGGTCGATGCGGCCGGACACCGGGGTCAGGCCCCAGCGCTCGCCCACGTACATGATGAGCAGCAGGCCCCACCAGAAGATGGGCATGGAGTAGCCGGTGACCGACAGGCCCATCAGGGTCTGGTCGTAGAGGCTGCCGCGCTTGGCCGCTGCGATGGCGCCGGCCGGCAGGCCGATGACCGCCGCGAAGAGCATGGCGAAGAAGCTCAGCTCCAGCGTGGCCGGGAACAGGGCCATGAACTCCGTCAGCACCTTCTGGTTGGTGGCCAGCGAGGTGCCGAAATCGCCGTGCAGCAGCTGCCAGACATAGTCCAGGAACTGCTTCCAGACGGGCTGGTCCAGCCCGAGCTCATGGCGGAAGTAGGCCAGGCGTTCGGGGCTGATGCCCCGCTCGCCCACCCGCACCTCCACCGGGTCGCCCGGCACCAGCCGGATCGCCACGAAGGTGACGAACATCAGCGCGAAGAAGGTCGGGATGGTGAGCGCCAGCCGGCGCCAGAGGAAGCGGAACATCAGATCACCAGTTGTCGCTGCGGGTCAGCAGGAACCAGTCACCGTTGTTGATCTCGTAGACGCTGACCACGCCATAGCGCTGTTCGCCGTTGTCGCCGAAGCGCATGCTGCTGGTCACCGGGGCCAGCGGGTCCACCGTCTTGAGGGCGGCCACCAGTTTCTCGCCGTCCACGCTCTTGGCCTGGCGGATGGCCGCGGCCAGCACGTACACCGCATCGTAGGCGTAGTGGCCGCCATAGACCGGGTCGTGGTTGAACTTGGCGCGGTAGCGGGTCAGGAAGGCCTTGCCGCCCAGGAACTCGTCCACACCGATGATGGGCGAGGTCGCGTAGATCTTGCCGGCCGCCGGGTTGGCCTTGGCCATGGCCGGGGTCTTGATCGTGTCACCGCCGACGATGGACAGCTTCACACCGGCCGTGGCCAACTGGTCGGCCAGGGCCAGCACCTGGAAGTCGGCCAGGGTGGTGACCAGCACGTCGGCCTTCTGGGCCTTCAGGCCGTCGATCAGCTTGGCGAAGTCGGTGGTCTTGGCGTCCAGCGACATCTCCAGCACCACCTCGCGCTGGCGGGCAGTCAGCTGGGCCTTGGCCGACTGGGCCAGGCCCTTGCCGTAGGGCGTGGCGTCGTCCACCACGGCGTAGCGGTGGGAGCCGCCGGGCAGCTGGGCGGCGAAGGCGCCCATGGCCTTGGACTGCAGCGCGTCGCTGGCCACCAGGCGGAAGGTGGTGGGCAGGCCCATCTGGGTGTATTCCGGCTTGGTCGAGATGGCCAGCTGCGGAATCATCTTGGCGGCGTAGACCGGGGCCGCGGCCATGCTGACGCCCGAGTTCAGGTGGCCGATGACGGCCACCGCGCCCTGGTCGATCAGCTGCTGCGCGACCTTCTTGCCGGTCTCGGGGTCGGACTTGTCGTCCCCGCTGATGATTTCGAACTTCACCACCTTGCCGTCGATCTTGAAGCCCTCCTTGTTGAGGTCCTCGACGGCCATGCGGGCGCCGTCCACCATGTCCTGGCCCAGGGCGTCCAACGGGCCGGTGAGCGGCTGGGCCACGCCGATCTTGATGGTGTCGGGCACGGGCTGGCAGGCGCTGAGCAGGGAGCCCAGGCCTGTGACCAGGCCGAGCAGGGCGCTGCCGGTCAGCAGGCGGCGGAGACGGAAATTCATGGTGATGCGGGAAGGGTGGGTGAAGCGGAAAACGGCAGCGGCACGCCGGGGGAGGCCGGCGTGCCGGGAATCTGCCGGGAGACAGGGTCAGGGCAGGGCGGTCACTTCAGTTCCACACCATTGAACTGGTGGGTGTTGAAGGGGCTCTGCTTGTAGCCGACGACCTCCTTGCGCAGCACCTCGAAGACCACCGAGTGGGCGATCTTGTCGTCGGGCTGGGCGTCGTGCTCCATGACCTGCATCTCCTGGTAGAGCTTGGTGCGGGCCTTGGCGTCGGTCAGGGTGCGGGCCTGGGTGAGCTTGGCGTCATAGGCCTTGTCGCACCACTTGGAGATGTTGTTGCCGCCCGGGCGGGCCGCGTCGCAGCCGTGCAGGAAGAAGAAGTTGTCCGGGTCGCCGTTGTCGCCGTTCCAGCCGAACAGGGCCGTCATCGGCTCACCCTGCTGCAGGCGCTTGCGGTACTCACCCCATTCGTAGGTCACCAGCTTGGCGTTGACGCCGACCTTGGCCAGGTCGGCCTGCATCATCTCGGCCATGCGCTTGGCGTTGGGGTTGTAGGGGCGCTGCACCGGCATGTACCAGAGGTCGATGTCCAGCGGCGTCTTCACGCCGGCCTTGGCCAGCAGGGCCTTGGCCTTGGCGGGGTCGTAGGGGTAGTCCTTGACCGCGCCGTTGAAGGCGGCCATGGTCGGCGGGATGAAGTTCACCGCCGCGGTGCCCGCGCCCATGTAGACGTCCTTCAGGATGGCGGCCTTGTCGATGGCCATCGTCAGGGCCTGGCGCACTTCCTTCTTGTCCAGCGGCGGCTTCTGGACGTTGAAGGCCCAGTAGCCGATGTTCAGGCCCGGCATGCTGATGACCTTGAGCGCGGCATCCTTTTGCATCTCGGGCAGGTCGGCCGGCCGCGGGTAGGCGCTGACATGGCATTCGCCGGCCTTGAGCTTGGAATAACGGGCGGTCGGGTCGGTGGTGATGGCGAAGACCAGGCTGTCCACCTTGGCCTTCTCGCCCCAGTAGGCCGGATTGGCCTTGTAGCGGATGACCGCGTCCTTCTGGTAGGCCACGAACTGGAAGGGGCCGGTGCCCACCGGGATCTGGTCGAACTGCTCCTTGCGGTTGCCCTTGGCCAGGAAGTCGGCGTACTCGGCCGAGTGGATGGCGGCGAAGTCCATGGCCAGGTTGGCCAGCATGGTCACGTTGGGCTTCTTCAACGTGAGGCGCACGGTGTAGGGGTCGAGCTTCTCGATCGAGACCAGGTCGTCCTTCAGGCCCATGTCGGCGAAGTAGTCGTACTTGCCGCCGGAGACCTTGGCGTAGGGGTGATCGGGCTTCCATTGGCGTTCGAAGCTCCAGACCACGTCGTCGGCGTTGAAGTCGCGCGTGGGGGTGAAGCCATTGACGCCGCTGTGGAACTTCACGCCGTGGCGCAGCTTGAAGGTGAAGACCTTGCTGTCGGGCGAGACGGTCCAGCTCTCGGCCAGACCCGGCTCCACCTGGGTGGTGCCGCGGGCGAACTGGGTCAGGTGGTCGTAGACCGGCTTGGCCGCGTCGAAGCTGGTGCCGGTGGTGTTCAGGGCGGGGGTGAAGTTCTCGGGCGAGCCCTCGGCGCAGTAGACGAGGGTCTTGGCGCTGGCGGCGGCGCCGCAGGCCAGCAGGGCCGCCAGGGCCAGGGCCGACCGCAGGGTCGGGCGGTTCACGGTCATGCAGGGATCTCCAGAGACAGTTGTGCCGTCGGATGGGGCCGCGCCTGAAGAGCAGCCCCGCGTTGCGGGGGCATTCTGCGCCGGTTCGGAAGCAGGCGGCCCGGGGGCAACGCAAACAAGGTGGCAAGCATATGCAAGTTCCGGGCCCTTTCCGGGGTCGGCTTCGGGTTTGTCGGGAGGCGCAGGAGGGGCACAGGCGATCGTGTACCGTCGCATCCATGCAAGCCACCGAGCCGTCTTCCGCCCTGTCCGACCCCGCCGTGCCGCCGCCTCCGGTGCCGCCCGCTGTCCCTCCGGGCCTGTGGCGCCTGGCGGCGCGCCAGCTGTGGCTGGATTTCCGCGCCGGCGAGCTGCGCCTGGTGCTGGCTGCGGTGGTGCTGGCCGTGGCCGCGCTGACCGCGGTGGGCTTCTTTGCCGACCGGCTGCAGGGCGGCCTGCAGCGCGATGCCGCCCAGTTGCTGGGCGGCGACCTGGTGGTGCGGGGCGACCAGCCCCTGCCGGCCGAGCTGGCGGCGCAGGCCCGCAAGGCCGGCCTGACGGTGGGCAGCAATGCCGTCTTTCCCAGCATGGCCCGGGCCGACGAGGCCCAGGGCGGTGCGACCCGGCTGGTGTCGGTCAAGGCGGTGAGCGCCAACTACCCGCTGCGTGGCCGCCTGGGTGTGATGGACGGGCCGGAAGCGGCGCCGCACCCCGGCGGTGCGCCCGCGCCGGGACAGGTGTGGGTGGATGCGGCCGTCACCGAGGCCCTGGGGCTGGCCGTGGGGCAGGACCTGCTGCTGGGCGACGCGCGTTTTCGCATCGCCGGGTTGATCGCCACCGAGCCGGACCGCGGCACCGGCTTCCAGTCCTTTGCGCCACGGGTGATGCTGCGCGAGGAAGACCTGCCCGCCACCGGCCTGATCCAGCCGGCCAGCCGCGTGGCCTACCGGCTGCTGGTGGCGGCCGAGCCCGCCCAGGCCCGCGCCCTGGCCCGCTACACCCAGTGGGTGCGCGGCATCCTCAAGGCCGAGGGCGCGCGCGGTGTGCGGCTGGACACGCTGGAGAGCGGTCGGCCCGAGATGCGCCAGACCCTGGACCGGGCGAGCAAGTTCCTGAACCTGGTGGCCCTGCTGGCGGCCCTTCTGTCGGCGGTGGCGGTGGCCATTGCTGCGCGCGACTTCGCCCAGCGCCACCTGGACGACTGCGCCATGCTGCGGGTGCTGGGCCTGTCGCAGCGGCGCATCGCGGCGGTCTATCTGGGCGAGTTCGCGGCCCTGGGCCTGGGCGGCAGCCTGCTGGGCGTGGCCCTGGGGGGCGCGCTGCACCTGCTGTTCGTCACCCTGCTGGCCGGGCTCATCCCGGCCAGCCTGCCGCCGCCCACGGTCTGGCCAGCCCTGCTGGGCCTGGGTGTGGGCCTCACACTGCTGATGGGCTTTGGCGTGCCGCCGGTGCTGCAACTGGCCCAGGTGCCGCCGCTGCGGGTGCTGCGACGCGAGATGGGCAGCATCCGTCCCGCCTCGGCCGGGGTGCTGGGGGCGGCGGCCCTGGCCTTCGGCGCCCTGCTCGTGGTGGTGGCGAGGGACCTGACCCTGGGCGCCATCGCCGTCGGCGGCTTTGCCGTCGCGCTGGCGCTGTTCGCCGGCCTGTCCTGGGTGGCCGTCAAGCTGCTGGGACGCTGGGTGCCCGAGGCCGGCGGGCCCGACTGGCTGGTCATTGCCACCCGGCAGGTGGCCGCACGCCCGGGCTTCACCATGCTGCAGGTCTCGGCCCTGTCGGTGGGGCTGATGGCCCTGGCCCTGCTGGTGCTGCTGCGCACCGACCTGATCAACAGCTGGCGCCAGGCCACGCCGCCGGATGCGCCCAACCGCTTCGTCATCAACATCCAGCCCGACCAGGCGGCCGACTTCCGCGCCATGCTCGACGGGGCGGGCGTGCGGGGCTACGACTGGTACCCGATGATCCGCGGCCGGCTGCTCACCATCAATGGCGCCGAGGTGGGCCCGCGCTACGCCGGCAACGACGAGGCGCGGCGCCTGGTGGAGCGCGAGTTCAACCTCAGCCACGCGGCCCAGATCCCGCCGCACAACCTGCTGGCCGGCGGCCGCTGGCAGACGGACGAGAAGGACGGCCTGAGCGTGGAGGCCGGCCTGGCCGAGAAGCTGGGCCTGAAGCTGGGCGACCGGCTGCGCTTCGACATCACCGGCCAGGTCGTGGAAGGGAAGGTGACCAGCCTGCGCAAGGTGGACTGGGGGTCGATGCGGGTGAACTTCTTCGTGATGTTCCCGCAGGCCGAGATGCCGGACCTGCCGGCCACCTACATCGCGGCCTTCAAGGCGCCGGGGCAGAAGGGCTTCGACAACGCCCTGACCCAGCGCTTTCCCAACATCACCGCCATCGACGTGACGGCGACGCTGGCCCAGGTGCAGGCGGTGATCGACGAGGTGATCCGCGCGGTGCAGTACCTGTTCGTGTTCAGCGTGGCGGCGGGCCTGGTGGTGCTGTTCGCCGCACTGGGTGCCACCCGCGAGGCCCGGGCCCACGAGTACGCGGTGATGCGGGCCTGTGGCGCCAGCAGCCGGCTGCTGGCCCGGGTACAGCGGGCCGAGCTGCTGGGCGTGGGCGCGCTGGCCGGCGGCCTGGCCACGCTGGGGGCGGTGGCCGTGGGCTGGGCGCTGGCGCGCTTCGTCTTCGAGTTCAGCTGGACGGCCGCGCCCTGGGTGCCGCTGCTGGGCATGGTGGCCGGGGCGCTGCTGGCGCTGGCGGCGGGCTGGTGGGGCCTGCGCGAGGTGCTGCGCCGGCCGGTGATGGAGACGCTGCGCCGGGCGGCGGAGTGAAGCTGCCGGGGCCATTGCCCCGGCGCTGTGCTCAGGCCGATTGCAAGCGGAAGGTGGCCACCACGCCGGTCAGGCGCTGGGCCTGCTCGCGCAGGCTCTCGGCCGCGGCGGCGCTCTGTTCCACCAGCGCGGCGTTTTGCTGCGTCATCTGGTCGAGCTGGGTGACGGCCTGGTTGACCTGGCGGATGCCACCGTTCTGCTCGCCGGCCGCGGCGGTGATCTCGCCGATGATGTCGCTCACCCGCTGCACGCTGGCCACGATCTCGTCCATGGTGCTGCCGGCCGACTGCACCAGCTGGGCGCCGGACTCGACCTTGTCCACCGAGCTGCCAATCAGGCTCTTGATTTCTCGGGCGGCCTCGGCGCTGCGGCTGGCCAGGCTGCGCACCTCGCCGGCCACCACCGCGAAGCCGCGGCCCTGTTCCCCGGCGCGGGCGGCTTCCACCGCGGCGTTCAGGGCCAGGATGTTGGTCTGGAAGGCGATGCCGTCGATCACGCCGATGATGTCGGCGATCTTCTTCGAGCTGGCGTTGATTTCGCCCATGGTCTGCACCACCTGGCGCACCACCTCGCCGCCGCGCTGGGCCACGGCGGCGGCCGAGCTGGCCATCTGGTTGGCCTGGGCGGCGGCTTCGGTGCTCTGCGCCACGGTCTGGGTCAGCTGGCTGACCGAGCTGGCGGTCTCCTGCAGGTTGCTGGCGGTGGCCTCGGTGCGCTGACTCAGGTCCTGGTTGCCGGTGGCGATCTCGCTGCTGGCGGTGGAGATGCTGTCGGCGCTGTGCCGCACCTCGCCCACCAGGCTGCGCAGGGCGTCGGTCATGCGGGCCAGGGCGCGCTGCACATCGCCGATCTCGTCGGCGCGGTCAGGTTGGATCTGGGCGCTCAGATCGCCGCCGGCGATGCGGTCGGCCAGGCTCACGGCCTGACGCAGCGGCGTCACCATCTTGCGCACCATGCTCCAGGTGGACAGGCCCAGCAGCAGCACGATGCTCACCATCACGCCGGCCACCAGGAACACCGTGCGCATGCGCTGGTGTCCCACTTCCTGGCGCAGGCCGTCGGCGGTGGCCTCGGTCAGGTGAAACAGCGCCTGAGCCCCAGCAGCCTCCTGCGCCTGGGCCAGGGCGGCCTTCTCCTCGGGCGTGTCCAGCAGGCCGGCCAACTCGTTGCGCAGCCCCGCCGCGCGTTCGGTGTTGCCGGCCTCCAGCGTGGCCAGCAGCTTGAGGCTGGCCTCGAGCTTGGCCTGCTGGTGGGCTTGGGCGGCGTTGGATTCGGCCTGGGTGCGTTGGGTGCGGACCACCGACATCGACGTCATGACGACCGTCATGGCCGCCAGGACGATGACGGGCATCCACAGCCGGGCGGCCAGCGACAGCGGCTTCATGGGCGGTCCGGACGGTCGGTCAGGCGACGCTGTCGTCGATCAGGCCCATGTCGGCCGAGCTCATCAGGGCCTGGATGTCCATCAGGATCAGCATGCGCTCGCCGACGTTGGCGATGCCGGTGATGAAGGACATGTCGACCTGGGCGTTCATGCCCGGGGCCGGCTTGATGGTGTCGCCACCGAGCTCCAGCACGTCGGACACGGAATCGACCACCGCACCGACCACGCGGCCCTTGATGTTCAGCACGATCACCACGGTGAAGGCGTTGAACTCGGCGGTCTCGCAGCCCAGCTTCACCCGCAGGTCGATGATCGGGACGATCACGCCGCGCAGGTTCACCACGCCCTTGAGGAACTCGGGCGAGTTGGCGATGCGGGTGGGCTGCTCGTAGGAGCGGATCTCCTGGACGCGCAGGATGTCGATGCCGTATTCCTCGCCGCCGAGGCGGAAGGTCAGGTACTCGCCGTGTGCAGCCCCGGGCGTGGCCGCGGCGCTGCTGGCACGGGTCTGGGCGTCCTGAAGGGTGCGGGCCGCCTCGTGGCGGGCGACCTGGGCGGCGTCGGTGATCATGTCCATGGTGACTGTCCTTGGGTGGGTGCCCGCCGAAACAAAGGCGGTTCCAGGGGTTTATCGGCAGGGTCAGGTGTTCCTGAAGGGCCGTGGCCTCAGGCGATACCCTGTTCGTGGTGAGGGTCCAGGCGGAAGGTGGCCACCACGCCCGAGAGCTGGTGGGCTTGCTGCTTGAGGCTGTCGGCCGCGGCGGCGGACTGCTCCACCAGCGCGGCGTTCTGCTGGGTCATCTGGTCGAGCTCGTTGACCGCCGAGCCCAGCTCGCCGATGCCGCGGCTCTGCAGCCGGGTGGAATCGCTGATCTCGTCGATGATGCGGCTGACGTGCTGCACCGAGGTCACGATCTCGGTCATGGTGTGACCGGCATCACGGGCCTGGCGGGTGCCGTTCTCGATGCGCTCCACCGAGGCGCCGATCAGGCTCTTGATCTCGCGCGCGGCCTCGGCGCTGCGCTGGGCCAGGCTGCGCACCTCGCCGGCCACCACCGCAAAGCCACGGCCCTGCTCACCCGCACGGGCCGCTTCCACGGCAGCGTTCAGGGCCAGGATGTTGGTCTGGAAGGCGATGCCGTCGATCACGCCGGTGATGTCGGCAATCTTGGTGGAGGACTGGTTGATGTCTTCCATGGTGGCCACCACCTGGTGCACCAGGCTGCCGCCGCGTTCGGCCACCTGGGTGGCGTTCTGGGCCAGCTGGCTGGCCTGCTGGGCCGATTCGGCGCTGTGATGCACGGTGCCGGTCAGGTGTTCCATCGAGGCGGCCGTCTCCTGCAGGTTGCTGGCGGTGTGTTCGGTGCGCTGGCTCAGGTCCAGGTTGCCGTTGGCCACCTCGCTGCTGGCGGTCAGGATGCTGTCGGCGCTGTGGCGCACCTGGCCCACCAGACGCCGCAGCGACTGCTGCATGTCGGCCAGGGAGGCGATGAAGGCGGACACCTCGTCACGGCCCTCGCGCGGCAACTCGCCGCCGAGGTCGCCCGCGGCGATGCGCCGTGCCGCCTCGCTGGCCTGGGACAGCGGTCCGATGATGGAGCGCAGGGTCAGCACCATCATCACGCCCACCACGCCCAGCACCACGGCCAGCAGGGCCAGGCTGGCGCCCATCTCCACCTGGGTGCGCGTCTTGGCCTCGTCGCGGGCAGCTGCGGCCGTGGTGCGGGATTGCTGCACCCAGCCGTCGAAGGCCTTCTGCGCCGTCTCCAGGTCGCCCTGGGCCTGGCCGGCGTAGGCGTAGGCGGCGCTGGCGTCGATCTTGGCGTCCACCACCTGCTGCAGCACATCCTGCAGGGCGGTCACATGGGCCTCGAAGCCCTTGATGCCTTCGGCCAGACTGGCTTCGCCGGCCATGGGCTGCAGGTCCTTGCGCAGGGCGGCCACCGTCTTCTTCCATTGTTGGAAGAACTCGTCGGCGGCCACCGTGTTGCTGCCGTTGAGCATGGTGGCCTGTTCCAGGCGCTGCATGCGCTCCATCGAGAACAGCACGCCATTGGCGGTGTCCAGGCTCTGCAGTTGCTGGGCCATCAGCTGGTCGCCCTGTTCTCGCACGCTGCGCACGGTCCAGACGGACCACAGCACGACGACGAGCATCAGGATGCCCAGGGCGGCCAGACCGGCGGTCAGGCGAAGACGGATGCTGAATTGGCGAAGGAGTTGGTTCACTGCTTTGTTCCCACGAAAAAAACCAAGGACTTCACCGGGTCATCGGTGTTATCCCGAAGAACTTGAGCCAGGTCAGGGCCCGGTCTTGAAAGCAGGCGCCCTGAACTCCGGTGGGAGGCTCAGGGCGCAGGGCACACCTCAGAAGGTTTCCCACTCGTCGTCGGCGGGGGCCGTGGCCTCGGCCCTGGCGGGCGCGGGGCGCACCGGCGGCGGCTCGACCGATGCCGCAGCCACGGGCTTGGCTGCGGGCGTGGGCCGCTTCAAGGCGGTGGGGCTGGGCGCCGGTGTGGCCGGCGGGGTGGGAGGCGCGGCCCGGGATACCGGCACCGCCACCGGGGCGGGTGCCGCGCTCATGCCGCTGTCCAGTCGGAAGCGGGCCACCACGTCGTTGAGGCGGCCGGCCTGGTCCTTCAGGCTCTCGGCCGAGGCGGTGGACTGTTCCACCAGCGCGGCGTTTTGCTGGGTCATCTGGTCGAGCTGCACGACGGCGCTGTTGACCTGCTCGATGCCCTTGCTCTGCTCGCTGGCGGCGGTGCTGATCTCCTGGATGATGTCGTTGACGCGCTGCACCGAGGAGACGATTTCGCCCATGGTGGCACCGGCATCCTGCACCTGGCGGCTGCCGTTCTCGACCTTCTCGACCGAGGCGTTGATCAGTTGCTTGATCTCGCGCGCGGCTTCGGCCGAGCGGCCGGCCAGGCTGCGCACCTCGCTGGCGACCACGGCAAAGCCGCGGCCCTGTTCCCCGGCGCGGGCGGCTTCCACCGCGGCGTTCAGGGCCAGGATGTTGGTCTGGAAGGCAATGCTGTCGATCACGCCGATGATGTCGGCGATCTTGTGGCTGGCGTGGTTGATCTCGTCCATCGTGGTGACCACCTGGGCCACCGCGTCGCCACCGCGCTGGGCCACCTGGGCGGCCGAGCCGGCCAGGTCGCTGGCATGGCCGGCCGAGCTGGCGCTGTCGCGCACCGTGGCGGTCAGCTCTTCCATGGCGCTGGCGGTTTCCTCCAGGTTGCTGGCGGTCTGTTCGGTGCGGCTGCTCAGGTCGGCATTGCCGGCGGCCACCTCGCGGGACGCCATGTGGATGCGCTGGGCGCTGTCGCGCACCTCGCCCACCAGCGTGCGCAGGGCGCGCTGCATGTGGTCCAGGGCCCGCAGCAGGTCGGCGGTCTCGTCCTTGCCATGGACGTGGATGGTGCGGGTCAGGTCCCCTTCGGCGATGGCCAGCGCGATGTCGCGGGCATGGTGCACCGGGCGGGTGATCGAGGTGGAGTTCAGCAGGGTCAGCGGCATCACCACGATCAGCACCAGCACCATCACGATGCCGAAGGACCAAGCCAGGCGGGTGGTTTCGGACTGGTACTGCGCCTGGGCGGCGGCAATGTCCTGGTCCACCAGGGTCTGGATGCGGCCGACCCCGTCGTCCACCGCGCGGATCTGCTCGCGCGCGGACGACAGGGACTGGTTGAGCGTGGCCGAATCGGCGGCGGCGCCTGCGTCGAAGGCGGCGGTCGCGGCGCTGGCGTAGGCGTCGATCTTCTGCAGGGCCTCACGCGCCACGGCGTTGTTGGCGTCTTCCTCGCCTTCCAGCAGGGCATTCAGAGAACGCTTCAGGCTGTCCTGGGCGCCCGTCCACTGCTGCTTGTCCTGGGCCATCGCCTCGGCCGAGCCATGGTTGATCACCATGTTCTTCTCGAACTGGCGCACCTGGCCCAGCGCAGTGCGGATGTTGCTGACGTCGTGCAGCTCCTTCACCGAGTGGCGCATCAGCGCCTCGTTGACCTCCGTGAGCCGGACGGTGCCGACATAGGTGGTCAGGCCGAGCAGGGCGAACAGGCCCAGCACGGCGGCAATCGCGCCCTGCATTCGCAGGCGGATCGTGAATCCTCGCATCCACTGCATCATGGTGAAACGGTCCTTGGGTGACTCAATGAATGGCGTGTCCGGCGCTGCGGTGCTGGTCCAGCCGGAAGCGGCTGACGATCTCGCCGAGCTGCTGGGCCTGGTCCTTCAGGCTCTCGGCCGCGGCGTTGGATTCCTCCACCAGCGCGGCGTTCTGCTGGGTCATCTCGTCAAGCTGGTTGACGGCCCGACCCACTTCGGAGATGCCGGCGCTCTGCTCGCCGGTGGCGGCGGTGATCTCGGCGATGATGTCGGTGACGCGCTGCACGCTCTGGACGATCTCGGCCATCGAGCGGCCGGCGCTGTCCACCAGCGTGCTGCCGGATTCGACCCGCTCCACGCTGGTCTGGATCAGCTGCTTGATCTCGCGCGCGGCCTCGGCCGAGCGGCCGGCCAGGCTGCGCACCTCGCCGGCCACCACGGCAAAGCCGCGGCCCTGTTCCCCGGCGCGGGCGGCTTCCACCGCGGCGTTCAGGGCCAGGATGTTGGTCTGGAAGGCGATGCCGTCGATCACGCCGATGATGTCGCCGATGCGCTGGCTGGCCTCGGAGATCTTCTGCATGCTCTGGACCACCTCCTGCACCACCTCGCCCCCGCGCTTGGCGGTGTCGGAGGCGGTGTGGGCCAGCTGGTTGGCGGTCTGGGCCGCGTCGGCCGTCTGCCGCACGGTGCCGCTGAGCTGCTCCATGGACGAGGCGGTGCGCTGCAGGTTGGAGGCCGCCTGCTCGGTGCGGTGGCTCAGGTCCATGCTGCCGGAGGCCACTTCACTGCTGGCGGTGGAGATGCCGTCGGTGGACTGGCGGATGCCGGCCACCATCTCGTGCAGGCTGCCGCGCATGCGCTGCATGGCGCGCTGCAGGCGACCGATCTCGTCCTCGCGGTCCACCGTCAGGTCCACCGTCAGGTTGCCTTCGGCGATCGCTTCGGCCGTGCCGATGGCATGGAGCATCGGCCGGGTGATCGAGCGGGTCAGGGCCCAGGCGATCCAGGCGCCCATGCCCAGGGCCAGCACCGCCATGCCGATCATCAGCTGGCGGGCGTTGGCCGCGGAGGCCGCGCCGTCGCGGTGGGCGGCTTCGACCTCCTGGTTGAGCACCTCTTCCAGGTGGGTCATGCTGGCCAGATAGGCGTCGGCGGCGGGCAGCAGGCTGTGGTCCACCTCGGCGGCTGCACCGGCGTCACCGGACTTGAGCAGGGCCAGCACCTTCTTGCGGGTGCCCAGGTAGTTCTCGCGGGCGCTGCCGATGGCCTCCAGGGCCTGGCGGCCGCTGTCGGAGAGCGCACCCTCCGTCAGCTTCTTCTGCAGCACGCTGATCTCGGCGCTGGTGGCCTTCATCTGGGGCGCCAGGTAGGCGTCCAGCTGGGGGTTGTTGTCGGCCTTGGCCAGCGACAGCGCGCGCGCCAGGTTGACCTGCGTCTGGCCCCGCCATTGCTGGGCCAGGCTCAGCTGGTCATTGGTCGCGTCCACGGCGGCCTGCAGCTGCTCCTGCTGGCGCATCTGCACCAGCCCCAGCGCGGTGATCCCCACCAGCAGGGCCAGGGTGGCGGTGAACCCCAGGCCCAGCCGGACGCCCAGGGTCATGCGGCGTGTTGGCATGGCGGTCTCCTTCGACTTTCTGATCAGTGACGCGAGCGGCGCACCAGGGAGCCGATGTCCAGGATCAGGGCCACGCGGCCGTCACCCATGATGGTGGCGCCGGACACGTCCGGGACCTTGCGGTAGTTGGCTTCCAGGTTCTTCACGACGACCTGCTGCTGGCCGAGCAGCTCGTCCACCAGCAGGGCCACACGCCCGCCTTCGGCTTCGACCACCACCATGATGTTGGAGGACTTCTCGAAGTCGAAGCGGGGCACGTCGAAGACGCGCTCCAGGTCGATGACCGGCATGAACTCGTCGCGCACCTCGACCACGCGGCCGGAATTGCCGATGGTCTTGATCATGTTGGGGGCGATCTGGAAGGACTCGACCACCGAGGACAGCGGCAGGATGTAGCACTCGTCGCCCACCCCGATGCTCATGCCGTCCATGATGGCCAGGGTCAGCGGCAGGCGCACCTTGACGCTCATGCCGTAGCCTTCGGCGGAGTCGATCTCCACCGTGCCGCCCAGGGCGGTGATGTTCTTCTTGACCACGTCCATGCCCACGCCGCGGCCGGAGACATCGGTCACCTGCTCGGCGGTGGAGAAGCCCGGCGCGAAGATCAGGCCGTAGACCTCCTGGTCGGTCATGGTGTCGGGCGCGTCGATGCCGCGCTCGCGGGCCTTGTTCAGCAGCTTCTGGCGGTTCAGGCCGCGGCCGTCGTCGCGCACCTCGATGACGATGGAGCCGCCCTGGTGGGAGGCCACCAGCGTCACGGTGCCATGCTCGGGCTTGCCCTTGGCCACACGGTCGGCCGGCAGTTCGATGCCGTGGTCGCAGCTGTTGCGCACCAGGTGGGTCAGCGGGTCGGTGATCTTCTCGACCAGGCCCTTGTCCAGTTCGGTGGCTTCACCCTGGGTGACCAGCTCGACCTTCTTGCCCAGCTTGCCGGCCAGATCGCGCAGCATGCGGGGGAAGCGGTTGAAGACCATGGACATCGGAATCATCCGGATCGACATCACCGCTTCCTGGAGGTCGCGGGTGTTGCGTTCCAGATCGGCCAGACCGGACAGCAGCTGCTGGTTCAGGGTGGCGTCCACGTTGCGGCTGTTCTGGGCCAGCATGGCCTGGGTGATGACCAGTTCGCCCACCAGGTTGATCAGCTGGTCCACCTTCTCGACCGAGACGCGCAGGGTGGTGGAGTCCATGCCGCCGCCCTTGGCCTCGGCCTTGGGGGCGGCCTTGGGGGCCGCGGCAGCGGTCGGCGCCGCCGGCGCGGCAGCCGCCGGGGCCGCAGGGGTGGCGACACTGCCGGCGGCCGCGGGGGCGGCACCCGGCGCGCCCGGCGCGTCGTCGAAGAAGCCGTAGCCCTGCTCTTCGGCCTGGCTGGACTTCTCGGGTGCCCCCGGGGCGCCCTCGTGGAAGCCGTAGCCCGGGCCCATCGGCAGCAGCTGCATGGCCTCGCGGGCCACGTGGAAGGTGAACAGGTCCAGCAGATCGTTGTCGCTGGTGGTGGTCACGATGCGGAAGCGGCGGATGCCATCGGCGGCATGGCCGGCATCCAGCGGTTCGATCGTGCCCAGATTGGAGATTTCCTTGAACAGCTCGGCCAGGTTGTCGGCCTGTTCCGGATGCTCCAGCGGGCCCACGCGCAGCTCGATGGCCCGCGCACCGTTGGGCGCGGCGGGCGCCTGCGCTGCCGGTGCGGTGGGCGCCACGGGGGCCGGCGCTGCAGCCGTCGGGGCCGGTGCCGCCGGGGCCGGGGCGCTGCCGCCTTCGGCCAGGGCCCGGATGTGGGCAACCAGGGCCGAGGTGTCCGGGGCGTCGGCGCCGGAGCCCTGGTGGCGGGCCAGCAGGGCCTTGAGTGCGTCGCCGGCTTCCAGCAGCACGTCCACCATCTGTGCGGTGGGTTGCAGTTCGTGGCGGCGCAGCTTGTCCAGCAGCGTCTCCATCTGGTGGGTCAGCTCGGCCACATCGGAGAAGCCGAAGGTGGCCGCCCCCCCCTTGACCGAGTGGGCGCAACGGAAGATGGCGTTGAGCTCCTCGTCGTCGGCGGCGCTCAGGTCCAGCTCCAGGAGCTTCTGCTCCATGGCTTCCAGGTTCTCACCGGCTTCCTCGAAGAAGACCTGGTAGAACTGGGTCAGGTCAATGCCGTCGCTGGTGCCGTGGTCATGGGTGGTGTCGGCCATGGGTGCAAGTTCCTCGTTCGTGTCGTACTTCTCGGCGAAAGGGCGCGGACCGGTCGGTCAGCGGATCACCTTGCCGATCACCTCGATCAGCTTGGCCGGATCGAAGGGCTTGACCAGCCAGCCGGTGGCGCCGGCGGCGCGGCCCGCCTGCTTCATCTGGTCGCTGGACTCGGTGGTCAGGATCAGGATCGGCGTGCTCTTGAACTTCGGGTTCTCACGCAGCTTCTTGGTCAGGCTGATGCCGTCCATGCGGGGCATGTTCTGGTCGGTCAGCACCAGGTTGAAGTCACGCTGGTTGGCCTTCTCCCAGGCGTCCTGGCCATCCACCGCTTCAACCACGTTGAAGCCGGCGTTCTTGAGGGTGAAGGCCACCATTTGGCGCATCGAGGGGGAATCGTCAACGGCGAGGATCGAGTGCATTGCAGTTCTCCGGGGGCTGTTCTGAATGGGGAGGTCTGGGTGCGAGGTGGATGTCAGAAGAGTTCGATGGAACCTGCATCCATCTCGTCCTGCGTCACGGGGTTGGGACGGCCGGGGCCGTCCTCGACGATGGTCGAACCGTCCTCGTCGTCATCGCCCATGGCATCACGGGCAATCCGGTCGGCACAGCTGCGCAGCCGCTTCTGCGTGTGCGCGATCAGCTGCGTGGCCATGTCATGGAACTGCAGGGCCGTGATGGCCCCGGCCAGGTCCTGCATGGCGGTGTGCAGTGCCCCGTGGTCGATGTCCGGCAGGGTCGACAGCAGGCGCAAGGTGTCATTGAGCTGCGCAGTGGCGGCATAGAAATGCGAGGACAGCGTCTCGCTGGCGTCATCCAGCAGGCGCTGAAGGCGTTCCAGGTCGTTGCTGGCCACCATCAGGTGGTCCTGCAAATCGGCCGCCGCTAGCAGGGGCAGGGGCATGCCACCAGAGGCAGCTGCTTGGGGTTCCGTCATTGGCATCGTGGCTCCAAGACACTCGTTTGTGTGTCCCAACCGCTGCGGGAGGCCGGCAAGCCGGCCTCCCGCAGACCAGCCGGGGAGTTGCAGATCATTTTTCGGCACGAACTCACCATTTATTGAACGAATCACGGCATGTTTCCGGGCGTATTTCTGGTCCTAGCAGGTCTTCGGGGGCGCGTCGCCCTGGGAGATACTTCACGCCATGGCTGCTGACGACCCACCTCGCCGCGTTCTGCGGGTGCTCCATCTGGAGGATTCCGAGCTCGACCACGAGCTGGCGCTGGCCTATCTGGCCCGCGGCGGCCTGAAGGTGGACGCGGTGCGGGTGGACACCGAGCGGGAGTTCCGCGAGGCCCTGTCCCAGCCCTGGGACCTGATCCTGTCGGATTTCAACGTGCCGGGCTTTTCCGGCCTGAAGGCGCTGGAGATCGTGCGCGAGCTCGGCGTGCCGGTGCCCTTCATCCTGGTGTCGGGCGAGATCGGCGAGGACGTGGCGGTGCAGGCCATGCGCGACGGCGCCAGCGACTACCTTCTGAAGGGCAACATGGCCCGCCTGGCCCCGGCGGCCGAGCACGCCATCGACGCCCACGAGGCCCTGAAGGCCCGGCAACGCGCCGACCGCGAGCTGGCCGAGTCCCGCCAGCGGGTCTCGGAGCTGGCGCAGCACCTGCAGACCAGTGTCGAGATGGAGCGCGCGGCCATCGCGCGCGAGATTCACGATGACGTGGGCGGATCGCTCAGCGCGGTCAAGTTCGACCTGGCCTGGATGGCGCGCCAGCCCGGCATCAGCCCCGAGCTGCGCCTGCGCATCGACAGCGCGATGGAGACCGTGACCCACGCACTGGAGGCCAGCCAGCGCATCATGCACAACCTGCGCCCGGCCATCCTGGAGCAGGGCCTGGTGGCGGCGCTGCAGTGGATGGCCAACCGCTTCGAGCGCCGCACCGGCGTGGCCTGCGTCTTTCGCACCAACCTGGACAACCAGGCGACGCTGCCGGCGGGGGTGCCCCTGGTGGCCTACCGGGCTGCGCAGGAAGCCCTGACCAACATCAACAAGCATGCCCAGGCCACCCGGGTCAGCATCGACCTGTCGCTGGCCGCGGGCGTGCTGTCGCTGGAAGTGAGCGACAACGGCAAGGGCCTGACCGAGGTCGATCTGGCCAAGGCGCGCAGCTTCGGCATCCGCGGCTTGCATGAGCGGGCCTCCACGGTGGGCGGCTGGGTGGACCTGTCCAGTAGCCGGGCCGGGACGACGCTGATACTCTCGATCCCTCTGGACGAGGGTGCTGCGGTGCAGGAGGAGGACGGTTCCGGTTCGGACCCGCTGGATGACGCCGCACACGACCCGTCCACCTGGGGAGAACCATGACCCGTGTGATCATTTGCGACGACCATGCCCTGATCCGGCGCGGCATCCGTGACACGCTGGCCGACGCTGCCGACATCGAGGTCGTCGGCGAGGCCGGCGACTACGGCGAGCTGCGCGGCCTGATGCGCCAGCACAGCTGCGATGTGCTGGTGCTGGACATCAACATGCCCGGCCGCAGCGGCCTGGACGTGCTGCATGTGCTCAAGGACGAGGGCAACCCGGTCAAGGTGCTGGTGGTCAGCATGTACCCGGAAGACCAGTACGCGCTGCGGGCCCTGAAGGCCGGGGCGCACGGCTATGTCAACAAGGGCGGCGACCCGGCGGTGCTGGTGCAGGCGGTGCGCACCGTGGCGCAGGGCCGCAAGTACATCACCCCCGAGATCGCCCAGTTGCTGGCCGAGAACATCGGCAAGGACCAGGAGACCGAGGCGCCGCACGAGAAGCTCTCCGACCGCGAGTTGCAGACCCTGGTGATGATCGCCAGCGGCAAGCGCCTGTCGGACATCGCCACCGAACTCACCCTCTCGCCCAAGACCGTCAGCGTCTACCGGGCCCGGGTGCTCGAGAAGCTGGCCCTGGCCAACAACTCCGAACTCACCGTCTACGCCATCCGCAACGGCCTCGTCGGCGAGTGAAGTCGGCACCCGGCACGGGGAGACCCGAGCCACCCTCCGAGAGGGTGCGTGGCCGCTTGGGAGCGGCCCGGCGCCGGCCACGCGCTCTTGCCTCCGAAGGAGGGCTGGGGCTCAGGCCCACGGCGCTTGGTAAAGCCACACCGGCTTGCCGGCCACGGTTTCCAGCCGGGCCACCGGCCTCAGCTCGGTGGCCTCGAATTCCAGGCTGACCAGCCAGGCGCCGGGTTTCAGTTCCCGGCGGGCCTTGGCCACCGCGCGCGGCATGCTCTCCGGGCGCTGGAACAGGTAGACCATCTGGTAGCCGGACCAATCCTCGGCCCAGATGTCGCCGCGGCGCACCTGGGCGAAGCGGCAGCGCAGGCGGCACAGGGTGGCCAGTGGCGCGCTCCATTCCAGGCCGGTCAGGCGTGCTTCAGGGTAGGCGCGGTGCAGGGCGCGCAGGCCGTGGCCCAGGCCGCAGCCGGCCTCCAGCACCCGGGCGCCGGCCGGCAGCGGGGCTGCGGCAGCCAGATCGGCGAGGGCCTGGGCAGGGGTGGGAAACAGCGGCGCGTCGCGCCAGCTGCGCAGCGGGTAGAGCAGCAGCAGCAGGGCCAGCGGGGCCAGCCAGGCCCAGGCCGGCAGACCGCCCTGCACCAGGGCCAGGAAGGACAGCGGGAAGCCCGCCAGCACGATGAGCCGTCGCCAGCGGTGGCTCAGCCGCCAGGCCGGCCAGGCGGTGACCAACGTCACCAGCACGAAGGCGATGGCGGTCGGCAGGCCGGCGCTGCGCAGGCCCAGCAGCAGGGCCCAGGCGGCCAGCCAGGTCAGAAGGGCGGGAAGGGGCCACACCATGCGGACCATTGTGGCCCGGTGCCAGGCCACCTCGGTGGTGGAGCAACGGGGTGTTCGCCCCGCAATCTCGGGTGCCAGCGGGTGTGGCCTCAGTCGTCGGTCTTGAGCCAGCCGAGGTTGGCCGGCTTGCGCTCACCGCCCTTGCGGGTGCGCAGCACCGACTGGAAACCCTGCTGGCCACCGGTCCACAGGGCGTTGAGCAGGCCGGTCACGTCCTCGCGGGTGAGGGCGTCCAGGTCGCGGCGGAACTGCTTGAGGGCCGAGGCCAGGATCTCGCGCGGCACGGCCTGGTGGGTGGCCAGCACCAGCAGCATGGCGCGGTGCAGGTCACTGCCCGCCAGCTCGCACAGCAGGCGGATGCGTTCCAGCGCCTCGGCGGGTCGGGGCGGCCGGTCCGGGACCAGCCAGTCCAGTTCGGGGGGCAGCGCCTCGGCCGGAGCGGTCTGGATCGATGGGGACTCCGTCATCGGGCACCTCGGTGGTGATCAGGATGTCGAAGCGCACAGGCCCGGCGGGCCCGTGCCGCCGCTCAGAAGCCCAGGCTGGCGAGGAGGTCGTCCACCTCGCCCTGGTTCGTGACCACGTCGGTGCGGCCTTCGGGGTTGACCACCGGGCCGTGCAGCACATTGGCGTCCACCTTCTCACGCTGTTCGGGCGGCACCACCTGCACCAGCAGCTTGACCAGGCTGTCTTCCAGGTCGTTGGCCAGGGTCACCACCTTGGTCACCACCTGGCCGGTCAGGTCGTGGAAGTCCTGGGCCATCATGATGTCGGTCAGGTGGCTGTCGATGCGGGAGGTCGAGTCCTCAACCTCCTTGACGAAGTTCAGCACCGCGCCGGAGGCCACGGCGCGCACGGGGTCGGACACCAGGGTCTGCGCCAGGGCGCGGGTGGACGCGATGATGTGGGCGTGCTCGGCCTTGGCCTGGTCCACCGAGTTCAGCACCTTGTTGGCGGCGTCGGCCGTCTTGGTGGCGATGTAGTTCAGGCGGCTGCGGGCATCGGGCAGGCCGTCGGCGGCGGTCTGCAGCTTGGGCATCACACCCAGCTGTTGCATGGTGTCGTGCAGCAGGCGGGTGATGCTGCCCAGCTGCTGGAACACCTCCGGCGACACGGTCAGCGGTTCGGTGGGGGTCAGGCTCGCCAGATCTTCCATTTTCATGACTGTCTCCCTCGTGGGCTGCGGGACAGGGGATCAGGCGGTGGCCGCCAGCTTCTGCATGATCTTCTGGACTTTTTCTTCCAGCGTGGCCTTGGTGAAGGGCTTGACGATGTAGCCGGCCGCGCCGCTCTGGGCCGCCAGCACGATGTCTTCCTTGCGGGCTTCGGCCGTGACCATCAGCACAGGCAGGTGCTTGAGGCTGTCATCGGCCTTGATGGCCTTGAGCAGGTCGAAGCCGTTCATGTTCGGCATGTTGATGTCGCTGACCACGAAGTCGAACTTGGTGCCCTTGAGCATGCTCAGTGCCACCTGGCCGTCCTCGGCCTCTTCGACGTTGTTGCAGCCCATTTCCTTGAGCAGACCTCGCACGATGCGGCGCATCGTGGAGAAGTCGTCAACGACAAGGAATTTGAGATCGGTGGGGTTGCTCATGTCAGTCCTCTTGCGGTCTTGAGAGCTTATCGGTCGATTGACGGCGGAGTTGAGGCCTTTGTGTCCTCGGCGGGGGAATCGGAGGCGGCGTTGTCCGGCTCGGGGGCGGTCTTGAAGACGCGGTCCTCGGCCTCGCGGTTCATCACGATGATCGAGATGCGGCGGTTGGACGGGTCGTGCGGGTCCTTGGGGTTGAAAAGCTGGCTGGAGGCCAGGCCCTGCACCCGCAGGATGCGGTTTTCCCCCAGGCCGCCGGCAATCAGCTCGCGCCGGGAGGCATTGGCCCGGTCGGCCGAGAGCTCCCAGTTGCTGTAGCCCAGTCCGTTGCCGGAGAAGGGCGTGGCGTCGGTGTGGCCTTCCAGCGTCAGCAGGTTGGGCACGCCGGCCAGCACCTCGCCGATGGACCTCAGCAGGTCGCGCATATAGGGTTTGACCACCGCGCTGCCGGAGTCGAACATGGGCCGGTTCTGCGCGTCCACGATCTGGATGCGCAGTCCGTCACGGGTCATGTCCATCTTGAGCTGCGAGCTCAGGGCCTTGAACTTCTCGCTGGCGGCGATGCGCTCCTGCAGGTTGTTCTGCAGCTCCATCAGCTTGGCCGCCTCGGCCCGGGCCTGCTCGGCCTTGAGGGCCTGCAGGTTGAAGGTGCGCTTGGGCGCTTCCACCGCGCCGTGCTTGACCTGGCCGGCGGTGCGGGTGAGGTCCTCGCCGCCACCCTTGATGACGGAAGACGAGTCGCCCGAGCCGGAGCCGCCGGACATCGCCACCTTCAGGGGGGAGTTGAAGTAGTCCTGCAGGCCCTTGCGGTCGCCCTCGGTGGTGGAGCCCAGCAGCCACATCAGCAGGAAGAAGGCCATCATGGCCGTCACGAAGTCGGCGTAGGCAATCTTCCAGGCGCCACCGTGGGCCCCGTGGCCGCCCTTCTTGATCCGCTTGACGATGATGGGCTGGAGCTTTTTCGCGTCACCGGCCATGGCCTGGTCCTCGACTTATTTCTTCTTCACGTGGCTTTCCAGCTCACCGAAGGTGGGGCGCTCGGTCGAGTACAGCACCTTGCGGCCGAATTCGATGGCGGTCTGCGGGGCGTAGCCCTGCATGGAGGCCAGCAGCGTGGTCTTGATGCACTGCAGCTCCTTGCCGTCCTCGTCGATCTTCTGTTCCAGCAGGCTGGCCAGCGGCTCGGCAAAGCCGTAGGCCAGGAAGATGCCCAGGAAGGTGCCGACCAGGGCCGAGCCGATCATGCCGCCCAGCACCGCCGGGGGCTGGCCCACCGACCCCATGGTGTTCACCACGCCCAGCACCGCGGCCACGATACCGAAGGCGGGCAGGGCGCCGGCCAGCCGCGCCAGGGCGGCCACCGGGGCGTGGGCCTCGTGGTGGTGGGTCTCGAGTTCGGTGTCCATCAGGGACTCAATCTCGTGGGCGTTCAGGTTGCCCGAGACCATCATCCGCAGGTAGTCGGTGATGAACTCGGTGACGTGGTGGTCGCTGCCCACGATGGGGAACTTCTGGAACAGCGGTGAGCTGTGCGGATCCTCCACGTCCTTTTCGATGGACATCAGGCCCTCCTTGCGGGCCTTCTGCAGGATCTCGTAGAGCAGGGCCAGCAGTTCCATGGCGCGGGCCTTGGAGTACTTGCTGCCCTTGAAGCAGGCGCCCAGACCCTTCATGGTGGACTTGACCACCTTCATCTGGTTGGTGGCCAGGAAGGCGCCCAGGGCCGCGCCGAAGATGGTGATCATCTCGAAGGGCAGGGCGTGCAGGATCACCTCGATGTTGCCGCCGTGCGCGATGAACACGCCGAAGACGCATGCGAGTGCTAAAAGCCAGCCGACGATGACGAACATGGTGTGGCGGTCCGGGTTGGTGTGGGAGGCGCCTGTGCGCGCCTTTCACCTCATATCGGAGAGAGCATCGCCGGCTTGAGGTTTTTGGAAAGCCGGAAAAGCGGGGTCAAGAGCTGCGCCGTTCCACCAAGAAAAAAGCGGGCCCCAGGGGGCCCGCCACAAGGCACATGAATGCTGTGCCAGGAGGAGGAAGCTGCATGAAAACTGCTTCTGACCCTTTATCGTCCCGAGCGGGACGAACTTGAGCCAGACGCGAAGGGATCCGGGAGGAATCAGTGGGCGTCGGCGGCGCAGGTCTCGCGCTCGGCGGCGCTGGGCATCTGCAGGGCACCGGCCTGGCGGCCCTTGCCGGCGCGGGCCGGCGGGTTGCACAGACCGCACACATAGTGGCGGGCGATCTCGTGCGGGTGGGTGACGAAGTGGCCGCCGCAGTGGGTGCACTTGGTCATGGTCAGCATGCCGTTGTCCACGAACTTGACCAGGCGCCAGGCGCGGGTCACCGACAGCAGGGGTTCCAGGCCCTGGGCGGCGGTCTGCTCCAGGTACAGCTGATAGGCCTTGATCACCGCGTCGATGTCCTCCATTTCGGAGGTCTTGTTCAGGTACTCGTGGATGTTCAGGAACAGGCTGGCATGGATGTTGGGTTGCCAGGTCATGAACCAGTCGGTGGAGAACGGGAGCTGGCCCTTGGACGGGCTCTTGCCCGACACTTCCTTGTACAGGCGCAGCAGGCGCTCGTACGACAGATCGGTTTCCGACTCCAGCACCTGCAGGCGGGCGCCCAGGTGGATCAGGGTGACGGCACGTTCGATCTGCTTGGCTTCGGTGAGGATGCTCTTGGTGCGGGCCATGGTGTGTTCTCCGTCCTGGTCTTTATGGGTATGGGCTGCGGCCTGGGATCAGGCGGCTTCCTGGTGGCGGCCGGCCATCAGGATGGACGCGTGCAGGCGGCTGACGCTGTCGTTGGCGGAGGACTTGCCGTGGTTGGTCAGCAGGCCCCAGACCAGGTCGTCGTCCATGCGAAAGCGGCACAGCAGCGTGTTGCTGGTGGCGATCTTCATCATCTGGGCCGGGGTCAGGGCGTTGATCAGGTTGGCGGTCTCTTCAGAGACGCCCAGGCGGAACAGAGCCTGTTCGCGATCGGCGCGGATCAGGCTTTGCGCCAGCATCAGGTAGGACAGGTTGGCTTCGCGGATTTCGGCGAGGATCTGGGTCGTTTCCATGTTGCGGCTCCTGGTGGGTGTGTTGCGCGTTTGTTTCGCGTTGGAATGAACTGTAAGGAGACGAACTGGACGGCAACATCGGGTCACTTCCAGAACTGGAGTCCCGGTTTTTCCGCCCCGCGTGTCAGACAAATTCCTACAAGCGCTGTCTCCCTGGCCGCCGTGTCGACCCTGGACCCTGCCATGGCCCCATGGTGTGCCCCCTATCAGGGTGACTTTTGTGCACCATTTCACGGCATGGCTTGTCCGCAGGTTTTCTAGACTGCCCCCAGCCGGAGTCCGTCCCGATCGCCAATCGCCGAAGGGGCCCCGGATCACTCACTCAGGGCCTGCTGACATGACATTCGGACTTCCCGCGGATCACACCCTCCTGTTCTTTGCGCCCTTCAAGAACCGCAGTGGCTACGGCATGGGCGGGCGGGCGCTGGCGGCAGCCTGGCACGCCGCGGGGCTGCGTGTGCGCCTGGTGTCGGTGAATGCCGAGGAGCCGGGCATCGACGACTTCGACCTCGACCTGTTGACCCAGCTGGAGTCGACGCCTTTGTCCGGGCAGGTGATCGCTCTGTTCTATCACGTGCCCAGCCAGTCCTGGCTCGACATCAAGCTGCCGCCGGGCTCTCTGAGGGTGATGCTGACCACCTTCGATGGTGCCCTGCAAGGCGCGCTGCCCCCGGCCGAATGGGTGCGCGTGTGCAATCACATGGATCTGGTGTGCGTGGCGGCCAACGAGATGTCCGCCTGGCGTGACGCGGGTCTGCAGGCTGACAAGCTGAGGCCGCTGGTGGTGCCGCACATCTGGTTCAACAACCCGAAGCTGCCGCCCGTCCAGCCGATGCACGACGACGGTGCCTTGCGTTTCGTGACCGTGGCGATGTTCCAGCCGCGGCGCCGTTGGGACACCCTGTTCGAGGCCTTTCTGCAGGAGTTCGCCGACGAGCCGAAGGCCGAACTGCATGTCAAGGTCAATTACCCGTCCTGGCACCCCGTGCCCGGCCAGCCGCAGCGCGATCTGCAGGCCATCCTCGCGCGCGCCTGCGAAGCCCATCCTTCCCAGGCCCGCATCTTCATCGACGATGCGCTGGGCACGCGGCTGGACATCTGCCGCCTGATCGACCGCAGCCACTACTACGTTTCGACCGACACGGCCGTGACGGCGCCGGTCGGCGAAGCCCTGATCCGGGGAAAGCGCATCATCGTCGCCCACTCGGTCGGCTCCACGCTGCTGGGCATGGACGCGGCCCTGATCACCATTGACGAGGATCCTCGGCACAGCCAGCCGATCACACCCGAGATCCTGGCCTATCAGCCGCACCACAAGGAAGCCAGCATGCCGTTGCTGCATGTGGCCGACGTGCGTGCGGCCCTGCGCCGGGCGCGCCAGGAGCGGGCGCAGTCTCTGCAGCCCTGGGCCGGCTGGGCGGACTGGCTGGCCGTGGTCTCCTCCACGGCCCACGTGCCGTCGTTCTTCGAGGCCATTGCGCAGGCGGCCGCTGCCAAGGCCGCAGACCGGCGCATTCCGGTGCGTTGGGAGGGATCGCAATTCGTTTATCACAGCCTGGCCCTGGTCAACCGTCAGCTCTGCCTGGGCCTGCTGGCCTCGGGCGAGGTCAATCTCGGCATCCGGCCTTTCGAGCCCGACCAGTTCGACCCGGCCAAGTCCATGCCGACGGCGCAGCCCCTGGTCGCCTGCGTGGGCAAGCCGCTGGAGTCCACCGCGGTGCATGTGCGGCACCAATGGCCGCCCAACTTCACGCCGCCTCCTGAAGGCATGTGGGTGATGATCCAGCCCTGGGAGTTCGGCGGCATCCCGCAGGACTGGGTGGCGCCCATGCGCGACCAGGTCGACGAGATCTGGGTGCCCAGCCAGTGGGTGCGGGACTGCTATGTGGCCAGCGGGGTCCCCGCTGACAAGCTGCAGGTCATCCCGAATGGCGTCGATCTTGCGCGCTTCTCACCCGGTGACAGCCGCTATCCGCTCAAAACCCGCAAGAAATTCAAGATCCTCTTTGTCGGCGGCACGATTCACCGCAAGGGTATCGATGTGGTGCTGGAGGCCTATCTGCACACCTTCAAATCCCATGAGGATGTCTGCCTGTTGATCAAGGGGCAGCCAGGCACGGTCTATCAGGGCAGCGATTTGCATGGTTTCCTGGAAAATGTCCGAACCCGCTTCCCCGATGCGCCGGAAATCGAATACATCACCGACGCTCTGACCGAAGACGAGGTGATTGCGCTGTATCGCTCCTGCAACGTGCTGGCGCTGCCGTATCGGGGCGAGGGCTTCGGACTTCCGATTGCCGAGGCCATGGCGTGCGGCCTGCCCGTCATCGTCACCCGTGAAGGCGCGGCGGCGGACTTCGTGCGGGAGGAGTTCGCCTTTCTGATCCCCAGCGAGCGCAGCCCGACCCAAGTGGACCGCTTCAAGCCTTCCGCCCCCGGTTTCTGGCTGCAGGAGCCGGATCTGAAGGCCGTATCCCGGGCCATGCGCGCTGCTTACACGGACCGCGCTGCGCTGCGCGACATGGGCCGGCGGGCCCGGGCATTTGCCGAGGCTCACCTGAGCTGGCAGGTGGCCAGCGACCTGGTGCTGTCACGCCTGCGCGTGTTGTCCACCCAAACTCCCCGCCGTTTCAAGCCGAGAAAACAGGCATTCCTCTGCGATGTGGACTGGACCACGCTGGAATGGGTGGAGATTCTGATCGCCTATGCCAGCGAGTTTGCGCCTGGAGATCCGGTGACGCTTGCATTTGCGCTGACGCCCTCGAATACCGGCGGCATGAATGCCCAGCAGATCATCGGACTGATTGCCGAAGCCCTCTCCATGACAGGGAAAAGCGAGTATGCCGACATCATGTTGATCGAGTCGGTCGAAGATACAATGGATTTGTTTAAGACACATGATGTCCAGTGGGTCGACAACACGTCTGGGTCTGCGCTGGGGCTGGATGGCGAACTGGGTCAACGGCTCGGCAAGGCGCGGCTGTTGTACCAGGCGGCGGTGCGCGGTTCGTGAAGCATCATGCAGGTGACACAGGCCAAGTGCTGAACGGCCCTGCTGGTCACCCTAACCAAGGCTGAAATGATCCACGCTGCTGCCCAGACCGACCCCGGACACCGCTCGCCGTCCTGGCTCCCTCACGGCGGAGGTCGGCATTGAAGGCCGTCATCCTGGCCGGCGGAGCGGGCACCCGGCTGTCGGAGGAAACCTCCGTCCGACCCAAACCCATGGTCGAAATCGGTGGGCTGCCCATTCTGTGGCACATCTTGAAGGTCTATTCATCCTTCGGCGTCAACGACTTCATCATCTGCTGCGGCTACAAGGGCTACGTCATCAAGGAGTATTTCTCCAACTACTTCCTGCACATGTCGGATGTGACCTTCGACATGAGCAACGGCAGCATGCAGGTTCATGACCACAAGGCCGAGCCTTGGAAGGTCACCCTGGTCAACACAGGGGAAAACACGCTCACCGGGGGCCGCCTGCGCCGCGTGCGGCCCTTCCTGGGCGATGAAGATTTCTGTTTCACCTATGGCGACGGTTTGGCGGACCTCGATATTGGCGCCCTGATCCGCTTTCACCAGGCGCACGGCCGGGAAGCCACGATGACCGCGGTCAGGCCGCCTGGGCGTTTCGGTTCGGTGGAATTGCTCGGCGACGCGGTCAACCGCTTTGTCGAGAAGCCGCTGGGCGACGGTGGCTGGATCAACGGCGGCTTTTTCGTGCTCAAGCCGCGCGTCATCGACCTCATCGCGCACGACATGGTCACCTGGGAATCCACGCCGCTGGAGACCCTGGCTGCCGCGGACCAGTTGCGGGCCTTCAAGCACGATGGCTTCTGGCAGCCGATGGACACCTTGCGCGACAAACACCAACTGGAGTCGCTGTGGTCCAGCGGCCAGGCCCCGTGGAAATTCTGGAAATGAGCCCCGCCGCAGCGGCCGTGCCGAATGCCGCGTTCTGGGCGTCGCGCCGTGTGCTGGTCACCGGCCACACCGGCTTCAAGGGCAGCTGGCTGAGCTGGATGCTCCATGCGCTGGGCGCGGAGGTTCACGGCCTTGCCCTGGCGCCCGAGCCCGACAGCCTGTTTGACATGGCCGAGGTGGCCTCCATCCTGGCCTCCGATCTGCGGGTGGACATCCGCCAGCCCGAACGGCTGGCGCAGGCCGTGGCCGACTGCCGGCCCCAGGTGGTGCTGCATCTGGCGGCACAGGCCCTGGTGCGCGTGGGCTACGAGGATCCACTGGGGACCTACGACACCAATGTCCAGGGCACCGCCAACCTGCTTCAAGCCTGCCGTGATCGGGCCGACCTGCAGGCCGTGCTGGTGGTGACCACCGACAAGGTCTACCGCGACGAGCGCCAGCCCTGGCCCTACCGCGAAACCGATCCGCTGGGAGGGCATGACCCCTACAGCAACTCCAAGGCCTGTGCCGAACTGGTGGTGCAGGCCTTTCGTGGCAGTTACTTCAGTGGCGACGCCAGACCGCGTCTGGTCACGGCCCGGGCCGGCAACGTGATCGGCGGCGGGGACCGTTGTCGCGATCGGCTGCTGCCCGATTTGTTCAGGGCACTGCGGGCGGGGCGGCCGCTGGCGCTGCGCCATCCCCAAGCCACCCGTCCCTGGCAGCATGTGCTGGACGCCCTGTCGGGCTATCTGGTGCTGGCCGAAGCCATGGCGGGGGGGCGTGCCGGCCTGGCCCCGGCCTACAACTTCGGCCCGTCCGTGGACGAGATCTGGTCGGTCGCAGACGTGGCCCGTCGGGCCTGTCACCAGTGGGGTGGCGGGGATGTGGTGGCCTTGGCCACCCCGGACGGCCCGAAAGAGTCCCTGCATCTGCGCCTGGACGCCAGCCTGGCCCGCCAGTCGCTGGGCTGGCAGCCGCGGCTGGATACCCGCCAGGCGATTGCCTGGACGGTGGATTGGGAGCGCCAGCTGTTTGCCGGGCAACCGGCCCATGCGCTGATGCAAGCGCAGATCCGGGCGCACCTGGGCCCGGGGCGCTGATTCGATGAGGCAGACATCCAAGGAGGCCATGCGTGGCGAATGAAGAGGCCCTGCAGCTGCGTCAGCGGATCGCTGAACTGGTCGACCAGTACGCGGCGCTGACCTTGGGCCAGCCCCGGCCTTTCGAGCCGGGGGTGAGCGTGGTGCCGCCTTCGGGCAAGTTGCTGGATGCGGCGGAGCTGCGCCTGATGGTCGAGGCCAGCCTGGACGGCTGGTTGACCACCGGCCGCTTCAATGCGGCCTTCGAGTCCGGCTTGGCCCAGTTCCTGGGCGTGCCCCACGTGCTGACGGTCAACAGCGGGTCCTCCGCCAACCTGGTGGCCTTTCACACGCTGACCTCGCCTCGCCTGGGCGAGCGGGCCATCCGGCCGGGCGATGAAGTGATCAGCGTGGCGGCGGGATTCCCGACCACGGTCAATCCGATCCTGCAGTTCGGGGCCGTGCCAGTCTTCGTCGATGTCGACATTCCGACCTACAACGTCGATGCCAGCCTGATCGAGGCGGCCATCGGGCCGCGCACCAAGGCCATCATGCTGGCGCACACGCTGGGCAATCCCTTCAACCTGGACGTGGTCACCGACCTGTGCCGCCGCCATGGCTTGTGGCTGGTCGAGGACTGCTGCGATGCCCTGGGATCGACCTACCGAGGACAGAAGGTCGGCACTTTTGGCGACATCGGCACCCTGAGTTTCTACCCCGCCCATCACATCACGATGGGCGAAGGCGGGGCGGTGTTCACCCGACACGACGAACTGCGCCGCATCGCCGAGAGCTTCCGTGACTGGGGCCGCGACTGCTACTGCGCGCCCGGCAAGGACAACACCTGCGGTCGCCGCTTCTGCCAGCAACTGGGCCAGCTGCCGGCGGGCTATGACCACAAATACACTTACAGTCACCTCGGCTACAACCTGAAGATCACCGACATGCAGGCTGCCTGTGGCCTGGCCCAGCTCGGCAAGCTCGAAGCTTTCATCGCCGCGCGGCGCCGGCATTTCACCTTCCTGCACGAGCGTCTGCGCAGTTGCGAGGAATTCCTCATCCTGCCGCAGGCCACCGCCGGTGCGGAGCCGTCCTGGTTCGGCTTTCCCATCACCCTGCGCGAAGAGGCACCGGTCTCTCGCCTGGACCTGCTGACCTACCTGGACCAGCAGCGCGTCGGCACCCGGCTGCTGTTCGCCGGCAACCTCACCCGGCAGCCCTATATGCAGGGTCGCAACTACCGTGTCAGCGGCACGCTGGCGCGCTCCGACACGGTGATGTCCAAGACCTTCTGGATCGGCGTGCAGCCTGCACTGACCGAGCCCATGCTCGAGCATGCCGCCGCCAGCATCGAGCAGTACCTGGGCGTGCGCTTCGACTGAGCGCGCAGGCCCGCAGGAGCCCTTCATGAAACACCTCATCCCGCCTCGCCTGGTCACCTTCGAGATGGCCAACAACCACATGGGCGATCTCGACCATGGCCTGCGCATCATCCGCGAGTTCGCCGCGGTCAGCCGGGAGTTCCCCGAGTTCAGCTTCGCGATGAAGCTGCAATACCGCGACCTGGACAGCTTCATCCACCCGGCCATGCGTGGCCGCGAAGACGTCAAGTACATCAAGCGCTTCAGCGAGACGCGCCTGAGCCGGGCCCAGTTCGACAGCCTGGTGGAGGAGACACGCCGCCAGGGCCTGCTGACCATGTCCACGCCCTTCGATGAGGCCTCGGTGGATGTCATCGAGGCGCAGGGCCTGGACATCATCAAGGTGGCCAGCTGTTCCTTCGGCGACTGGCCGCTGATCGAGCGCATCGTCCGCACGGACCGGCCGATCATCGCCTCCACCGCCGGCGCCTCGGTGGCCACGCTGGACAACATGGTCAGCTTCCTGCGGCACCGAGACAAGGCCTTTGCCCTGCTGCACTGCGTGGCCGAGTATCCGGCGCCCGATGAGCACATGCAGCTCAGCCAGATCGACTTCCTGCGCCAGCGCTATCCCGGCCTGCGCGTGGGCTTTTCCACCCACGAACACCCGGACCACGCCGACCTGGTGGCGATGGCGGTCGCCAAGGGGGCCGACATCTTCGAGAAGCACGTGGCGGTGGGCACGCCCGAGTACCCGGTCAATGGCTATTCGGCCACACCCGAACAGGTGCGCCGCTGGCTGGCCTCGGCGCGGCGCGCCTTTGCCATCTGCGGCAGTCCCAGCGAGCGCGCGCCCGTCAACACGGCCGAACAGGACAGCCTGCGCAGCCTGCGCCGCGGTGTCTTCGTGCGCCGGCCGATCGACGCCGGCCAGACCCTGGAGAATGCGGACGTCTACTTCGCCTTTCCTCCCGAGCCGGGCCAGATCACGGCCAACGAGTGGAGCAAGTACAGCCGCTTCGTGGCCCGCGAGCCCATCGCCGCCGATGGCGCCGTGACCTTGGCCAACACCGAACAGAGCGACCGGCGTGCCAGGATCCTCGACATCGCCTGCCGGGTGCGCGAGCTGCTGCAGCACAGCCGCATCACCGTGCCGGGGGGCGTTGACCTGGAGATTTCCCACCACTATGGCCTGGAGCGTTTTGACGAGGTGGGTTTGACCATGTTCACTGTGGTCAACCGCGGCTACTGCAAAAAGCTGCTGGTGAGCCTGCCGGGACAACTGCATCCGGAGCAGTTGCACCGCCGGAAGGAGGAGACTTTCCACATTCTTTTCGGCGAAATCGAGATCAGCCTGGACGGTAAATTGCAGCGGTGCAAAGAGGGGGAGGTGATCAACATCGAGCCCGGTGTGCGGCATGCGTTCTCCACACGCACCGGCGCCGTGATCGAGGAAATCTCTTCCACCCACTTTGCCGACGATTCGTTCTACACCGACGAAGCCATCAACCTCAACCGGGATCGCAAGACCCGTCTAATGTACTGGCTCAACTGACGTTCCACGCATGACCCAACGCCTGGCCGATTGGCTGATGTCCCGGCTGGCCGATGAAGGCATCGGCCATGTCTTCGTGCTCCCCGGTGGGGGGGCCATGCACCTCAACGACGCGCTGGCCTGCCAGCCACGCCTGCAGGCCGTGGCTTGCCAGCACGAACAGGCCTGCGGCATCGCCGCCGAGGCCTATGGACGCACCGGCCGCCCGGGGGCTCCGACCTTCGGCGTGGCCATGGTGACCACGGGGCCCGGGGCCACCAACATCGTCACGCCGGTGGCGGGCGCCTGGATCGACTCGGTGCCCATGCTGGTCATTTCCGGCCAGGCCAAGCGGGCCGACCGCCTGCGTGGCCGGCCGCTGCGCCAGACGGGCGTGCAGGAGGTGGACATCGTGCCCCTGGTGCGGCCGATCACCAAGTTCGCCGCCGTGGTGGAAGAGCCCGCCGACATCCGTGCCCTGCTGGAGGAGGCCCTGCACCACATGCGCAGCGGCCGCCCCGGGCCGGTCTGGCTGGACGTTCCGCTGGACGTGCAGGCGGCGCCGGTCGATGCGGCGGCCCTGCGTCCCTGGCAGGCCCCGGTCCGCCCGGCACCGTCCACGGTCGACTTCGCCGCGCTGGCCCGTCAGCTGCGCCAGGCACAGCGCCCGCTGCTGCTGGCGGGGCATGGCGTGCGCCTGTCCGGTGCGGCCGACGCCCTGCAGGCCCTGGCGCATGAGGCCGGCCTGCCATGCGTCTTCACCTGGAATGCCCTGGACCTGCTGCCCCACGAGGACCCGCTGAACATTGGCCGCCCCGGCGTGGTGGCCACGCGCGCCGCCAACTTCGCGGTGCAGAACTGCGACCTGCTGATCTGTGTCGGCGCCCGGCTCGATCCCGTGGTCACGGCCTACAACCGGGCGGAGTTCGGGCGCCATGCCCAGAAGATCGTGGTCGACATCGATGCCCACGAACTCGATGACAAGACCGATCTTCCCGAGGCCACCCGGCTGGCCCTCGATGCCGGAGACTTCCTGCAAGGTCTGCGCGGCGCACTGGGGCCGGCGCCGCTGGCGGTCGACGCCTGGCGGGCGCGCTGCCTGCGCTGGAAGCTCGACCATCCGCTGCATCCCCAGGGCAGCTTCGCGGATGCCGGGCCGATCAGCCACGCGCATTTTGTCGATGCCCTGTCCGAAGCCACGCCGGCCGACACCCTGGTGGCCACCGGCAGTTCGGGCCTGGCGGTCGAATTCCTCTATGCGGGTTTTCGCAACAAGCCGGGCCAGCGTCTGTTCCTGACCTCCGGGCTGGGATCCATGGGCTATGGCCTGCCGGCGGCCATCGGGGCCTGCCTGGGGCAGGGGCGGTCACCGATGATCGCGGTCGAGTCCGACGGCAGCCTGCAGCTCAATGTGCAGGAACTGGCCACACTGGCCACGCAGGCGCTGCCGATCTGCCTGTTCGTCATGAACAACGGGGGCTATGCCTCCATCCGCAACACCCAGCGCAACTACTTCCAGGGCCGCTATCTGGCCAGCGGTCCGGACAGCGGGCTGCGCCTGCCCGATCTGGCGGCGCTGGCCCGCACCTACGGCCTGCCCTGCGTGACCATTGCCGACAGCCACGCCCTGGCCGCGGCCTTGAGCGGCGCGATGGCCTTGCCGCGCCCCTGTCTGGTCGACGTGCAGTTGGTGCCGGACGAGACGCTGCAGCCCAAGTGCGCGGCCATTCCGCTGGCCGAAGGCGGCATGGTGTCGATGCCGCTGGAAGACATGTCGCCGCTGCTGAGCCTGGAGGCCTTGGAGGCGGAGATGCTCACGCCGCTGTCGCCCCGTTCGCGACAGGCCCGGGGGGGCCCGTGCTGAGCTGCCGCTGGTGCGGCGGCAGCCTGGGGACGCAGCCCATGCTGACCCTGCAGGGCATGCCCTCGGGCGCGCAAAGCCTGCCGCAGCAGCATGAGCTGGCGAACGATGCCGGCACCGACCTGCGCATCCACGGCTGCGAGGATTGCGGCCTCGTGCAGACGGTCGGTGCACCGGTGTCGTATTACCGCGATGTGATCCGCGCCAATGCCTTCTCGCCGGCCATGAAGGCCTTCCGCGAGACGCAGCTGGCCGAGTGGGTGGGCCGCCACGGCCTGCAAGGCCGCCCGGTGCTGGAGGTGGGCTGCGGGCGTGGTGAGTACCTGGATCTGCTGCGCCAGGCCGGCGCCCGACCCTGGGGGACCGAGCACGGTGCCCAGGCCGCGCAGACCGCGCGGGCCGGCGGCCACGAGGTGCTGACCCTGTACCCTGGCGACGCCGAGCTGCCGGCTGACCTGTGCTTTGACGCCTGGGCCAGCTTCAATTTCATGGAGCACTGGCCGCAGCCGCGTGCGGTGCTGCGCGCGGTGCGCCAGCGCCTGGCGGCGGGCGCCGTGGGCCTGGTCGAGGTGCCCAATTTCGACATGATCCTGCGCCGCCAGGTGGTCAGCGAGTTCATCGCCGACCATGTGTTCTATTTCACCGAGGCCACGCTGCGGCGCTGCCTGGAGATGGCGGGCTTCGAGGTCACACAGGTTCGCACGATCTGGCACGACTACATCCTGTCGGCCGAGCTGCGGCCACGTGCCGTGCCCGCCCTGGACGACTTCGACCGCTCGCTGGAGGGGCTGCGCCTGGCCCTGCATGCCTTTGTCGACCGTCACCAGGCCGGCGGGGTGGCCGTCTGGGGGGCGGGGCACCAGGCGCTGGCCCTGCTGTCGCTGGCCGAGCTGGGGCCGCGCCTGCGCTATGTGGTCGACTCGGCCCCGTTCAAGCAGGGCCGCTACACCCCGGTCAGCCACCTGCCGATCCGCGCGCCCGAGGCTTTGCGGCAGTCACCGGTGGCCGCTGTCATCGTCATGGCGGCGGGCTATTCCGACGAGGTGGTGGCCCAGATCCGGCGCACCCACGGTGCCGAGCTGGCGCTGGCCATCCTGCGCGAAGACGCGCTGGAGCTGGCATGAACCAGAACACCGCCCCCTCGCTGGAACAGGCCCTGGACGTCATCGAGCGGCAGTGCCCGGATGCCCGCGCCGGTCTGCCCGAGCCGCTGTTCCTGGCCGTCAGCCGGTTGACGCCCCTGGTCAACGTCGACCTGCTGGTGGGCGACGGGGCGGGGCGCACGCTGATGACCTGGCGCGAAGACCGCTTCTATGGCCCGGGCTGGCATGTGCCGGGGGGCATCGTGCGCTTCAAGGAATCCTGGGCCACGCGCATCGCGGCCGTGGCCGCCGCCGAGCTGGGCGCCCAGGTCGAGGCCGACGCGACCCCGCTGGCGGTCTTCGAGCTGACCGCGCCTGAGCGCGACCTGCGCGGACACTTCATCACCCTGGCGTTCCGCTGCCGGCTGCGAACGCCGGCGGATCCGGCACGCCAGGCACCTGCCGGCGGACGTCCCGCGGCAGGCCAGTGGGCATGGTTCGACGAACTGCCGCCCGATACCATTCGCCAACACGGCATTTACCGCCCGCTGTTCAGCAGCGGCGCCGACACCGGAAGGAAGCCTTGATCATGGAAACCGAACTGCTCGTCAAGTCGCTGTCCGCCGAGGAACTGGCCAAGCGCAACGGCCTGGCTGCGCGCAAGCCCTATGTGGCGGCCAAGCTGGCCCGCATCGCCGAGATGGAGGAGCGCGGCGAGATCAGCCCCATCATCCGCCTGGAGAAGAGCTACCTGTGCAACTTCCAGTGCACCCACTGCTCGGCCGAGTACTACATGGATCGCCACCTGGAGAAGGTGATCAAGATCCATGACGAGCGCGAGAAGATGGACCTGGAGGACGTGCGCCGCATCTCGCGCGAGGCCGATGCCCTGGGCCTGGCGCGCTTCGTCATCACCGGCGGCGAGCCCCTGGTGATGAAGGACTTCGACGCGGTGGTCGAGGCCATCGATCCCGAGCGCCACTACATCATCACCGACACCAACGGCTGGTTCCTGGATGGCGCGCGCGCGCGCCACCTCAAGTCTATCGGGGTCGAGAAGGTGCAGCTGTCGCTGGACAGCATGGTCGAGACCGACCACGACAACTTCCGCAACAAGAAGGGCTCGTACAAGCGGGTCATGCGTGCGGTGGACGCCAGCCTGGAGGCCGGGCTGAACCTCATCCTGTCGACCGTGCTGGTCAAGGGCCGTGCGCGCACCGCCGAGTTCGAGGAAATGTGCCGCTTCGCCACCGATCGCGGCATCGGCCTGTATGTCTCCTATGCCAAGCCCACCGGCTCGTGCAGCGAGCACCCCGAGTTCGTGATCGAGAAGGAAGACGCCGACATCGTGCGCGAGCTCGAGCGCAAGTACAAGGTGTTCACCCACATGACGCCCTCCTACGGCTCGTTCAAGGGCTGCATCACCACCAAGGGCATCATCACCATCACCTCGACGATGGAGATCACGCCCTGCCCGTACATCGACATGTCGATCGGCAACCTGCGCCAGACGCCGCTCAAGGAGATCCTGGCGCGTGGCATGGCCAACCCGTGGATGGGCCCCTACCGGCCCGACTGCATCATCGGCGAGGACCCGCAGTTCATCGCCCTGCATGCGGCCAAGACGGCCGGCGCCAAGCTGCTGCCGCTGCCCTACGGCCAGGGCTTCAGCGACCAGGACCGGCTCGATGATGCCTTGCCCGAGCCGGTCTACCAGGGCCACTTCGACACCCATGGCCGTTGCGACCCGCGCGGCCTGAAGGCGCCGGTGCATCTGAAGTGCCGGCGTTATTTCCAGATCGAGGCGCCCACCTCCACGCTGGCGCAGATGCACGAGCGCCTGGTGCGCCACCTGCCCGGGGCCTGCCCGTCGCTGGACGAGTTCAGCCGCGCCGTGCAGGGCCTGCGCGAACGCATCGCGGCCGATCCGGCCCTGGCCGGGGCGCTCAACGGTCCGGTGGTGCCCTTCATCTTGCCGCAGTCCCTGATCTCCGACGAGGGTTCCGCGCTGGAGGAGTTCTACCTGCCGCGCGTGGCCCAGGCCTTCACCGAAGCCCACCCCGGCAAGGTCTTCAAGGACCACCACACCCAGCCTTTGAGCGGCCATCTGCGCACCCGTGCGGGCAGCCGCCACGAGCAGCTACTGCAACGCCTGCAGGCGGGGCCGGTGATCGGCCTGTACCTGCCCGCGCTGCGCGAGTACTCGGTGCCCGCGGCGGTCGAGCGTCTGGCCGGCCTGCCGGCCGACTGGCTGCTGGCCGGTGGCCTGGACACCGCGGCGGCCCTGATCGCCGAACCCGGCCTGCTGCTGCGCGAGCAGGGCTACACGCCGCTGCTGTGGACGGCGGCCCTGGAGGGCCAGGCCGGCGAGGGGCACTGCTTCGAGGCCTATGGCTACGACATGAGCTTCAACCGCCGCAAGCACTTCGACGCCTGCGCCGAGACTTCGACCTGCGCCCTGGTGGTGCTGGCCTGAGTCCGGCCCACAGGCATGAACCTGGCGCAAGCGCAGATCCTGCAGGCTGAGACGCAACGTCTGGCGGCCTGCCAGCCGCTGGACTGGGCTCATCTGCAGGGGGGCCGTCTGCTGCTGACGGGCTGCACCGGCCCCTTCGGCTGGTGGCTGCTGCAGCGCCTGGCCCATGCGCAGGCACACGAGGGCTTGCAGCTGCGCGGTGTGGCGCTGCTGACGCGGCGGGCAGCGGCGGCGCAGGCCTGGCTGTCCCTGTTGCCGCCCCTGGCCGGCCTGGAGGTCATCGAAGGCGATGTCACCCAGATCGACCGGCGCGACATCGCCTTCACCCACCTGGTCCACGGCGCCACCACCTCGGCCCACGAGACCTTTGGGGGGGCCAGCGCGATCAGCAAGTTCGACACCCTGGTGGATGGCACGCGGGCCGTGGTCCGGCTGTGCCGCCGTGCCCGTCCGCAGGCCGTGCTGTTCCTGGGCTCCGGGGTGGTCTATGGGCCCCGGCCCGGGCCGGTGGAGGAGACGGACCACCACGCGCCGGACACCCTGGACCCGGGGTCAGGCCTGGCACAGGCCAAGCGGGCGGCCGAGTTCATCCTCGGCTGTGCGGCCCAGGAGCTGGGCTTCTCGCTGACCATCGCGCGCTGCTTCGCCTTCGCCGGCCCCGGGATTCCGCTCGATGTGCATTACGCGCTGGGCAACTTCGTGCAGCAGGCCCTGCAGGCGCCGGCCCTGGTGGTGCAGGGGGACGGCCGACCCTTGCGCTCCTTCCTGCACCTGGGCGACCTGGCCATCTGGCTGTGGCGCATGCTGGCTGCCGCCCCCGGCACGCCGGCCCGGGTCTTCAACGTGGGGTCGGATGCCGCGCTGAGCATCGGCGAGCTGGCCCAACTGGTGGCGGCCGAGCTGAGCCCGCACAAGCCCGTGCAGGTGCTTGGGCAACTCAGCGACCGGGCCAAGAACATCGACCGATCGGTCTATCTTCCCAACATTGCCAAGGCGCGGCGCGAACTCGGGCTGGACGCCTGGACCTCGCTGCCGACCTCGATTCGCCTGATGGGGCGGTATCTGCAAGCCTGCGGGCCTCACACTGGAGACAAGCCATGACGACACATGAGCAAGCGCTGGACCTGGCGCCCGGCGGCGGCCTGGGGCCGGCACCGAACGTGCTGCTGATCGTGCCACCCAACATCACCTTCGAGGCCTTTGCCGCGCCGGGCAAGAACAGCAAGTCATGGCGCCACGCCAATGGCCACGACTACGGCGTCCTGATCACCGATGTCCCCTTGGGGGTGTTGACGATCAGCGCCTACCTCAAGCGCGAGTTCGGCTGTGCGGTGAAGGTGATCGACTTCAACACCGAGATCCACAAGACCTGGAACCACCCCGACAGCCTCGACTTCGCGCCCTGGTTCACCGAGGTGCTGGCGCGTGTGCAGGCCGAGGGCTTCACACCCGATCTGGTGGGCTTTTCCTCGCTGTTCATCACGGGCTACGAGAACGTGCTGATGCTGGCGCGCCTGGCCCGGCAGACCTTTCCCTCGGCGTTCGTGATCGGTGGCGGCAACGTGGCGACCACCATGTACCGGGAGATCTTCGAGGACGCGCCGGAGGCTTTCGATGCCCTGTGCTACGGCGAGGGGGAGCTGCCGCTGAAGGAACTGCTCAGCGCCGCCGATCCGCGGCGCTACTGCGAGGCCTCCAACCACTGGGTGACACGTGGCAACCTCCAGTCCAGCGGCATCTACACCCATCACTTCATCGACCGCCTGGACGATGTGCCCTACCTGGACTACGACTGCATCGACCTGCAGGACTACCACTACAGCCCGACGATCAAGGCCTACACCAACATCGCCGACAAGACCAACTACATCACCTACATGGGCAGCCGGGGCTGTCCGTTCCTGTGCACCTTCTGCGCCGCGCATGCGGTGCACGGCCGCAAGGTGCGGGCCTTCAGCGTCGAGCGCATCGAGGCCGAACTGACGGCGCTCAAGACCCGTCTGGGTGCCAGCACCCTGGTCATCGAGGACGACATGTTCCTCTGGGATGTGGACTGGGCCAAGGCGGTTCTGAGGATCGCCCAGCGTCTGGACCTGAACTGCTTCTTCCCCAACGCGCTGGCGCTGTATGCGCTGGACTGGGACATGCTCGTCGAGCTGCACAAGACGGGCGTGCGGCAACTGACCCTGGCGGTGGAATCGGGCAGTGCACGGGTGCTCAAGGAGCTGATGCGCAAGCCGCTCAAGCTGTCGATCACCGAGCGGGTGGTCACCGACTGCCGCAAGCTGGGCATCTACACCGACTGCAACATCATCATCGGCATGCCGGGCGAGACGCGCGAGGACATCGAGGACACGCGCCGCTTCCTGCGCAACCTGGGCGCCAGCTGGTACCGCATCAACGTGGCGACACCCTTGTCTGGCAGCGAGATGTACCTGGACGCGCGGGCCAAGGGCCAGATCAAGGGCGACATCCGCCTGGCGGGCTACAAGAAGTGCGTGGTCGAGACCGAGCACTTCACGCCGCAGGAAATCGAGAACATCGCCTACGACATCAACCTCGAATCCAACTTCCTGAACAACATCGACGTGCGGCTGGGCCACTTCCAGCATGCCATCGAGATCTTCTCGAACGTGCTGCTGCTGCGCGACGACCATGCGCTGGCCATGTACATGATCGCCTACTGCCTGCAGCGGCTGGGCCAGCAGGCCCAGGCGCAGCAAAGGCTGGACGAACTGGCCCGTGGCCTGGAGCGTTCGTCCTTCTGGACCGGTTTCTTTGCCGACAAGGGCCTGTGGGCAGACGGCCAGGTGTCGTTCGCCTATCTCGAGCAGCTGCCTGCGGCCGCCCAGCTCACGCCGGCATGATCTGGAAGGGCAGGCGGGGCTGCTTGGTGGCCTGGTAGAGCGCCTGCATGGCGCGCCTGGATTCGCTGCTCTCGCGGCGCATGGCGTCCTCGATCAGCGCCAGCCGCCGGCTCAACTCCTGGCGCTGGGCCTCGTCGGCCATCAGCTCGCGCAGCCGGTGCAGGCGCTCGAGCTTGCCCTGCCGATCCAGCAGGCAGTCGCCCGGAACCAGCAGGTCCTCGGCGAGCACATTGGTCATCAGGTCGGCCAGGGATTTGTTCACATAGCGCAGGAAGTGCGGGCTCAAGGAGCGGGGCGGCAGACCCAGGTGCTCGACGAAGTCGTCCACCAGGTAGAAGAAGCGGTCGCGCACGTTCTCGGAGGAACGCCGTGTCGGCCGATCCTCCTGGCCGGGCGGCAGCTGGGGCTGCTCGTCGATGATGCGATCGTCGACGAACACCGCGACCTGGTCGCGGAAGTGCCTCAGCACCATCGTGGCATGGTGGAAGGCCGAGACGCGGCTGTCGGTCAGCCGCTCGGCGCTTTGCGGGTCTTCGCCGGCCAGGAGCTCCCTGCGCGGCAAGGTGGGTTCGGTCCGCGGATCGTGGTCGTCCAGGGATTCGCCGGCAAAGCGGGCGAAGTCCGACATGGCCGCAAAGAACAGCGGGCCGCACATGACCAACTGGGACATCCAGCCGAGCATCTCGTGGAAGCCGTGGGCCTGGCAGAGGTCGATCAGCTGGCCGGCGTAGTGTTGCCCGGAGCCCGTCGAGCGCTTGGCCTGTGGAAACATCAGCAGGCGCGGTTGCTCGGCCGACCGTGCCAGCGCCACCACGCGGTGCAGAGCGCGGGGGTCCAGGATGACATCGTCATCGCCATGCAGCCAGACCCAGTCACTGTCGCGCGGCACCGCCCCGGCCAGGCGCACCCAGTTGGAGCGGATGTCCTTCTTGAAGCGCATCTCCCAGAATGGCGTATTGTAGATGTGCAGGGCGATGCCAGGCAACTGCAGGGCATCCAGGTAGTCGCGCGTGCCATCCCGGGAGGCAATGTTGGACAGGGCCAGGTGGAGTTCCAGGCCGGGAGGGATCTCCAGCGCACGCACGGCCGCGATGGCCTGCTGCAGCTGCGGCAGGCGATTGAAGGTGGGGATGGCGATGGTCAGCTTCATGCGGACGGCGCGATGCGCCCTCGGAGTGTGGCCATGCTAGCGGATGCGCCCGCCTCAGGCACCGGGGGGCAGATGCTCTGGCGGGAGACCCGCCTGCTGGCGCTCGAACATGCGGGTGAGCAGGGCTTCGTAGTCCCGCGCATAGCGGTCGGTGTCGAACAGCGGCAGCTCCAGCCGGTGGCTGTCGAGTTCGCGCTTGAGGTGGGCCAGCAGGCCGGGGTCGTTGGCCAGGGCGGTGCCCAGGGCGACGTAGTCGGCCTCGGAGGCGCAGGCCAGATCCGGCAGACCACAGGCCGTCACCAGACTGGCACCCACCCGCGAGGCGAAGGTGGGCCCGGGGACGGTGAGCACCGGCACGGCGGCCCACAGGGCCTCGCTGGCGGTGGTGTGCGCGTTGCAGGGCCAGGTGTCCAGGAAGAGGTCGGCTGCACGCAGGCGGGCGATGTGGTCTTCCAGCGTGCGCTTGGGGGCCCAGACGATGCGCTCGGCGGCCACACCACGGGCGGCCAGCTCCTGCGTCAGGTGGGCCTCGGCGTGGGCGTTCCAGCGCAGCATCCACAGCACGGCCCGGGGGGCGCCGTGCAGGATGGCGGCCCACAGGTCCAGCATGTGCGGCGAGATCTTGTAGGTCTGGTTGAAGCAGCACAGCACCACCGCGTCTTCCGGCAGGCCCAGCTCGGCCCGGGGCGGGCAGGGCGGCAGCGGGCGCTGGCGGTCGTTGGGCTGGTAGCTGTGGGGCAGCTGGGCGATGTGTTCGCTGTACTGGCCGGCCTGGGCCAGCGGGGTGACCACCGGGTCGCCGATCAGGTAGTCGATGAAGTCGGCGCCGGTGCTGGCCGGGTAGCCCAGGAAGGTGACCTGCACCGGGGCCGGACGCCAGGCCAGCAGCTCGAAGCGGCTGCCGCGGGTGTGGCCCTTGAGGTCCACCGCGATGTCGATGCCGTCGTCGCGCATGCGCCGGGCCACATCCTCGTTGGACAGGTGGCGCACGTCCACATGGTGATCGCAGGCGGCGCGGATGCGGTGCATCAGCGGGGTGCCGTCGTCCAGGCTGTGGCAGTAGAGCGTGACCTCGAAGCGGGCGCTGTCGCGGCGCTCCAGCAGCTCGGCCATCAGCACGGCGGTGGCATGGTGGTGGAAGTCGCTGGACAGGTAGCCCACACGGATGCGGCCCGGGCGGCGCGGACCGGGTGCGGGCAGCGGCACCACGCCCTGGCTGAGGCTGCGGGCGCGGATGGCGCCCATGCGACGCTGCTGTTCGGGCGTGGCGTCCACCGCCAGCAGGGCGAAGGGCGAGAGCATCTGACCGGTGGTGTCGTTCACCTGGTCCAGGGCGGCCAGCAGGGCGGCGGTGTCGGCCTCCAGCGTGCTCCAGTCGCAGCTCTGGCGGCTTTCATGCACCAGCAGGGACAGCGACAGCAGCCGCACCGCCCCGTCGTCCAGCGCGATGGCGGTGCGGAAGCACTCGGTGGCCTCGCGGTTGAGCGCCAGATCGCGGAAGGTCAGGCCCAGGCGGTAGTGCACCAGGGCGTTGTCCACCTGCAGGGCCAGGGCCTTGAAGAAGATGTCCACCGCTTCGTGCAGGCGGCGGGCCTGGAACAGGGCGTTGCCCTGGGCGTTGAGGAAGTCGGCGTCGCGCGGGGCGTCGGCCGGGTAGGCGTCGAAGACCGCGGCGCATTCTTCGCGCCGGTTCTGGCGCGACAGGCATTCGGCCAGCATGCGCACGGTCAGCGGGTTGGCCGGCTGCAGGTCGCGCGCGCGGCGGGCGGCGTCGGTGGCGGGCTCCAGCCGGTTGTCGGACAGCTGCGCGCGGGCCAGGTTCAGCCACATCAGCGCATCGGCCGGGTCCTGCCGCAGGCCGTCGGTGAAGGCCTGGGCGGCTTCCTGCCATTGACCGGCGCGCAGGGCCTGGACGCCGTGGTGCCAATGGCGCTGTGCGCCGGGGTGGAGCGTGTTCATGGCTGAAACTTTAGGCATTTGTGCCGGTTTTCAGCCTTGGAAAAGGCCGGCGAGCCGCGCCTATCTCTGCGCCGCCAGCTGGCGGCAGTGGGCCGCGTCGGCCGGGCGCCCCACCATGTCGTAGAGCAGGGCCAGGTTGCCCGCGGCCAGGTGGCTGCCGCGGCCGCGCACCGCACCTTCGTGCTCCGGGTGCTCGCCCAAGGCCAGGCAGCGCTGCCAGGCGTCCTCGATCATCGGGATCAGTTCGGGGGCCAGCGCGGGCTGCTCGGCCGCCCAGTCCAGCAGCAGGTCACCCAGGGCGAAGAAGAAGTCGGGCGACTGCTGCCAGCGTTCCAGCCCCTGCCGGGCCTGCTCGAAAGCCTCGGCGTGCCGGCCACAGCGCTTGAGCGCATGCAGGCGGCGCACGGTCAGGTCGTGCAGCCAGGCGGGGGCCGCGCCGGCCAGGTGCTGCTCGGCCTGATTGAAGGCGTCCACGGCCTCGGCCCAGCGTTCATAGACATCGTGGTCCTTGCCCAGCTGGTACCAGAGGTAGGCGTCTTGCGGCTGTTCGTGCAGGGCTGCCTGCAGCAGGGTGGCGTTGCGGCCGGCCTTGGCCGCCAGGGCGGCCGGGCGGTAGCCCGCGTGGCCCAGGCGCACGGCCAGCGGCCGCACGGGCAGGGTGTGGGCGGGTTGTTCATGCACGCGGCCCCGGTAGCGCACGGCGCCGGGCAGCACCCGGCTCAGCCAGCTGGGGGCACTGTCCTGGCCCTCGCCCTGGTCGCTGTCCACCTCGATGCGGCCGACATGGTCTGGCGCCTGCTGCCGCAGGGCCGCCAGCACGGGCCCGCCGTCGATCAGCCATTCGTCGGCGTCCAGCACGATGTGCCAGTCGGCGCCGGCCAGGTCCAGGGCGGCGTTGCGGGCGGCGCTGAAGTCGTTCACCCAGGTGAAGTGCGCCACGCGGGCGCCGGCGGCACGGGCGCGGGCCACGCTGTCGTCGATGGAGCCGGTGTCCAGCACCACCATCTCGTCCACCCAGGGGGCCATGCTGGCCAGGGCCCGGGAGAGGCCGGCGCCCCCGTCGCGCACGATCATCACCAGCGCGGTGCGCCAGGCGCGGGCGGCGGGCGGGGGCTCGGCAGACATGGCGAAAACTGTAGGTCTGCAGTCCGGCTTGGAAAGGTCGATAAGCAGGGTCAGGAGTCGCCATCTGTGCCGCAAGGCGCCGGGGCGGCACCCAGGGATGGATGCGGTTGAAGTCGATCGATCGAAAAGCGGCAAAAAAAAGCCTCAAGTCCGGCGATTGACCTTCCGAAATCCATGGCACGGCCCCAAAGCTTCTCAGTGACAGCCGGGGGCGCAATCGGAGAGTCCATCAAGGCTCACTTATCTGCCCCAACGCAGGAGTTATCAAAATGGGTCAAACCATCAACACCAACGTCATTTCGCTGAACGCCCAGCGGAATCTGTCGGCCTCGCAATCGTCGCTGGCCACCTCGATGCAACGCCTGTCTTCAGGTCTGCGCATCAACTCGGCCAAGGACGACGCGGCCGGCCTGGCCATCGCCGAGCGCATGAATGCCCAGGTCAAGGGCATGAATGTGGCGATCCGCAACGCCAACGACGGCATCTCCATGGCCCAGACCGCCGAAGGCGCGCTGGCTCAGGTGGGTGATTCGCTGCAGCGCATGCGTGAACTGGCCGTGCAGGCCCGCAACGCCACCAACTCCAGCTCGGACAAGGACTCGCTGAACAAGGAGTTCGCCCAGCTGCAAAGCGAAATCCAGCGCGTGCTGGGGGGCACCAGCTTCAACGGCAAGCACATGCTGGGCGCGCAAGCCACGGCGATGACTTTCCAGATCGGTGCCAACACCACGGCGGATGATGTGCTGACGGTCACCACCACAGACATGACCGCCAACGCCGACATCACCGCAGTCACCAGTGGCGCGTCGATTGCAGCGACAGCCACGGATGGTGCGATCAAGACCGTGATCGACAACATCGACAAGGCCATCGACACGGTGAACGACCAGCGCGCCACCTTCGGTGCCACCCAGAGCCGCTTCGACGCGATCATCTCCAGCCTGCAGAGCGGGGTGGAGAACCAGAGCGCGGCCCGCGGCCGGATCATGGATGCGGACTTCGCCCAGGAAACCGCCAACATGAGCCGCGCCCAGATCCTGCAGCAGGCCGGCACCGCGATGGTGGCCCAGGCCAACCAGATGCCGCAGCAAGTCCTGTCGCTTCTTCGATGATCCTGCAGCGAACTCCGAAAGGGGCTCGCTGACAAGTGGGAGAGCGGCCTCTGGCTGAGGATCCTGGACGGGGTGTCCGGGGTCCTCAGTCCCGCATGAAAAAAACTCTCAAGTTCCCGAAAGTGGCCTCCGATAACCCCCTCAACAGGATCTGAAAAACAGGTTCTGGGGTCCGGTGAGATGGCCAAAGTTCAGGTGATGCCCGCAGGGCGTGACCCGTTCCGAGGAGCACCCGGCGCTGGGCGTAGCAGTGAATCGCGCCGGTGCTTGAACCGGAGACTTTCGGTAACCCTACAGGAGTGTCATCATGCCCTCTACCATCAACACCAACATCATTTCGATGAACGCACAGCGCAACCTGAGTGCTTCTCAGTCGTCGCTGTCGACCTCGATGCAACGCCTGTCTTCGGGTCTGCGCATCAACTCGGCCAAGGACGACGCGGCCGGCCTGTCGATCGCCGAACGCATGAATGCCCAGGTGCGCGGCATGAACGTGGCGATCCGCAACGCCAACGACGGCATCTCCATGGCCCAGACCGCCGAAGGCGCGCTGGCCCAGGTGGGTGACTCGCTGCAGCGCATGCGTGAACTGGCGGTGCAGGCCCGCAACGCCACCAACTCCAGCTCGGACAAGGACTCGCTGAACAAGGAGTTCGCCCAGCTGCAAAGCGAAATCCAGCGCGTGCTGGGGGGCACCAGCTTCAACGGCAAGCACATGCTGGGCGCGCAAGCCACGGCGATGACTTTCCAGATCGGTGCCAACACCACGGCGGATGATGTGCTGACGGTCACCACCACAGACATGACCGCCAACGCCGACATCACCGCAGTCACCAGTGGCGCGTCGATTGCAGCGACAGCCACGGATGGTGCGATCAAGACCGTGATCGACAACATCGACAAGGCCATCGACACGGTGAACGACCAGCGCGCCACCTTCGGTGCCACCCAGAGCCGCTTCGACGCGATCATCGCGAACCTGCAGACCGGGGTGGAGAACCAGAGCGCGGCCCGCGGCCGGATCATGGATGCGGACTTCGCCCAGGAAACCGCCAACATGAGCCGCGCCCAGATCCTGCAGCAGGCCGGCACCGCGATGGTCTCGCAGGCCAACCAGCTGCCGCAGCAGGTCCTGCGCCTGATCCAGTAATCACTGGGTAAAACCACCGCCCCGCCAGGCCTTCTGGCGGGGCGGTGGCGCTTCAGGGGCACGAACAGGCCGTTGAACCGGCCTCATTTCGTGGCTTTGCGGCAGAGAGCTCCCTTTCAGAATCACTCCCAACGACTCCTCGGTTCGAGGAACGTGGTCCGGAGGCACCGCCGAGACACGCCCAGGCAACTGGGCATCGATGGTGACCTGGCGCCGGGCTTGAAGGGCGCATCGGTGCAGACCGGTGCGCTTGGACGGACCGGCAAGTTCGCCGGATGGGTGATTCTTCAGGAGTTCTCGCATGCCACAGACCATCAACACCAACATCGCTTCGCTCAACGCGCAGCGGAACCTGAATGCCTCGCAGAGCTCGCTGCAGATCTCCATGCAGCGCCTGTCTTCGGGCCTTCGGGTCAACTCGGCCAAGGACGACGCGGCCGGCCTGGCGATTGCCGAGCGCATGAATTCACAGGTGCGCGGCATGAACGTCGCCATCCGCAACGCCAACGACGGCATCTCGCTGGCCCAGACGGCCGAAGGCGCGCTGTCCAAGGTGGGCGATTCGCTGCAGCGCATGCGTGAACTGGCCATCCAGGCGCGCAACGCCACCAATTCCAGCTCCGACAAGGATTCTCTGAACAAGGAATTCGTCGAGCTGCAGAAGGAAATCGCCCGCGTGCTGGGCGGCACCACCTTCAACGGCAAGCACATCCTGGGCGCCGACGCGACCACGCTGACCTTCCAGATCGGTGCCAACACCACGGCCGACGATGTGATCAACATCAACACGGCGAACATGGTGACCGACACCACGATCACCGCGATCACCAGCAGCACCATGGCGGCCATCGACGCCAATGCCACGGTGGGGGCGATCGGCAACGTGATCGACAGCCTGGACAAGGCGATCGACCTGATCAACGACACCCGGGCGACCTACGGCGCGACCCAGAGCCGCTTCGACGCGATCATCTCCAACCTGCAGACGGCGGTGGAGAACCAATCCGCGGCCCGCAGCCGGATCATGGACGCCGACTACGCGGCGGAAACGGCCAACATGAGCCGAGCGCAGATCCTGCAGCAGGCCGGCACGGCCATGGTGGCCCAGGCCAACCAGCTGCCCCAGCAGGTGCTCAAGCTGCTGGGCTGAGCGAGCGCCGCCTGAGCCTGCGAAGAATCTCCTCAAGTCGGCCGCATCAGCGGCCGATCTTGCTTCCAAACGGGCAAGACGGGCGGGCATTCAGGGCGGCCGCACCGGCCCCCCACACCCCACCAGGACTTGCCGCCCGCGCCTGGCCAGAATGAAAGACCGCCATGTCTTCCACGCCTCCGCTCTCGTCCTTGGGCATCGGCTCGGGGCTGAACTCCGAGTCGATGATCTCCGCCCTGCTGTCGGTGGAGCACCGGCCGATCGACATCCTGGCCACCGAGCAGACGACGATGAAGACCCAGGTCTCATCGGTCGGCAAGCTCATGAGCCTGACCTCCGCCATGCGCGACGCGGCCCAGGCGCTGACCAGCTCGACGCTGTGGCAGACCAAGAGCTTCAACTCCAGCGACACCTCGGTGATTACCGGCTCGGTGGCCACCGGCGGCGCCTCGGGCAACTACAACATCTCGGTGCAGGCCCTGGCCAGCGCCCAGACCATCACGTCCTCGGCCTTCGCCTCCCCCAGTTCCACGCTGAACGAAGGCAAGCTGACGATCCAGCTGGGCAGCTGGTCGGGCAGCAGCTTCACCGCCAAGGACGGCAGCTCGGCGGTGGACATCGACATCACCGGTGACACCAGCCTCTCGGCCATCCGCGACAAGATCAATGCCGCCGGTGCCGGTGTGACCGCTTCCATCGTCAACGATGCCAACGGGGCTCGCCTGTCCATCCGCTCCACCGAAACCGGTCAGCAGAACGGCTTCAAGATCACCGCCAGCGAGACCACGGACGACGGCGACCCCACGACCGGCCTGTCGGCCCTGGCCTACGACCCCTCGCAGCCCACCCTGACCAGCGCCATGTCGCTGAACAAGGCGGCCGCCAACGCCCAGGCCACCATCAACGGCATCCAGGTCGAGTCGGCCACCAACACCTTCGACAACGTGGCCGACGGTCTGACCTTCACGGTCGGCAAGGTCATCAGCGACGAGGTGGCCGTGACGGTGGGAGACGACACCGCCAGCATGGAAACCGCGGTCAAGTCCTTCGTCACGGCCTTCAACAGCCTGGCCAGTTATATCAAGGACCAGACCAAGTACGTGCCCTCGACCACCAAGGGCCAGCAAGGCACCGGTGGGCCGCTGCAGGGCGACCGCACCACGGTCGGTCTGCTCAACCAGCTGCGCGGCATCATCAACACCACCAGCTCCGCTTCGAGCAGCTACCAGCATCTGTCTGACCTGGGCATCACCATGGGGACCGACGGTACCTTGAGCGTGAGCACCTCCAAGCTCGAGACCGCCCTGGCCAATCCGAGCGAGGTGGCCAAGGCCCTGGCCACGGATGGCAGCGATGCCGGCTCGTCCGGGTTCATGGACCGGTTCCGTGACCTGGGCAACCAGGTGACCGATTCGACGAACGGGTCGCTCACGCTGCGCCAGAACGCCCTGAATGACGCCATCAACCACAACCAGGCGCGTCAGGACCAGCTCACCGACCGCCTGAGCAGCTATGAGGCGCGGCTGCGGGCCCAGTACCAGGCCCTGGACACCCAGATGGCTTCGCTGACGGCGCTGAACACCTACGTCAATCAGCAGATGAGTGCGCTGATCAAGAGCAGCGGCTGATCCCACCCGACCCCCGGGGCCCGTTTCGCGCGGTTCGCGCGGACGGGCCGACCTGCAAGCAAGGCGCCTCCGGGCGCCTTCTTACATGGGGGGGCTGCTTTGGCAAGCGACAAAAAGGGGGGGAAAGCCGGCCCAGCTCGGCTCAAGAACCCCCGGGGGGCGTCGATAACGGATCAACACCTCACTCATCCGAGACGCCACCATGTTCAGCCCCGCCTACTCCCGCTCCCTCGGTCAAGCCGCCAGCTTCGCCAGTGCCTACCGCAGCGTGGGTGTGGAGACGAGCCTGGCCGATGCCAGCCCGCACAAGCTCATCGAGATGCTGTTCGATGGCTACATGGAAGCGCTCAAGCAGGCGCAGGGCTACCTTGCCTCGGGCCAGGTTGAGCTCAAGGGCCGGGCCCTGAGCAAGGCAGCCCGCATCGTCGACGAGGGCCTGAAGGCCTCTCTGAACCTGAAGGACGGCGGCCGCCTGGCCCAGGACCTGCACGACCTCTACGCCTACCTGACGCTGCGCCTGACCCTGGCCAACGTCCGCAACGACCCGAGCGTGATCGCCGAGTGCGAGCGCCTGATGCAGCCGCTGTGCGAGGCCTGGAAGGCCATCGGTCCGCAAGTCAACGCGGGCCGGCTGAACTGAGCGCCCCTCGGATACGCACTCTGGAGAACGATCATGAACGAGAGCCTGTTGAGCTATTACGAGGCCATTGAGCGGGCCAGCAGCGACATGCTCAGCGCGGCGCGAGACGGCAACTGGGACGAGGTTGTCAAGCTGGAGGGCGCCTGCGCGGTGCTGATCTCCCAGCTCAAGCAGGCGGCCAAGGACCAGGCCCTCAAGGCCGAGGACAATCAGGTCAAGTCCAAGATCATGCAGCGCATCTTGCTCAATGATGCGGAGATCCGGCACCTGGCCGAGCCCTGGCTGGAAGACCTGGACAACATGATGCACGGCCGCAGCAAGACGCTGCACTGACCTGCACCCGGCATTCGGCAGGACCTGACCATGTTCTCAGACACCCAGCCCGCCCCCCTGGATCTGGCCGGGGATGCGTCGCTCGCGGACTTCCGCATCACCGACGCGGTGGAGATCCGGGCGCTGCTCAAGGCGCTGATGGAGCGCAGCACGCTGGTGAACCTGTGCGGCGCCGATGGCAGCGCCTATGGCACCACCCTGTGGAACCTGGACACGCACAATCGCAAGGTGGCCTTCACCGTCGACATGATGGCGCCCACGGTCCAGCGCCTGGTCGAATCCGAAGAGGTGACCGCGGTGGCCTACCTCGACCAGATCAAGATCCAGTTCGATGTTGGCAGCCGGCTGCTGGTGCACGGTGCCCGCACCTGCGTGCTGCAGGCGGCCATGCCGCGCGAGCTGTTCCGCTTCCAGCGCCGCGCCAGCTTCCGGGTGCGCACCCTGGAGCGCAGCGCCCCGACCGCCAGCTTCCGCCATCCGCAGATGCCCGAGATCCGCATGGACCTGCGCGTGCTGGACGTGAGCATCGGCGGTTGCGCCCTGTTCCTGCCGGCCGACCTGCCGATGGTGGAGCCGGGCATCCAGGTGCGCGGCGTGCAGATGGCGCTGGAGCCGGACACCCAGTTCCCGGCCCAACTCAACATTGCGCACGTGACCGCCATCCACCCGCAGGCCAAGGGCGTGCGGCTGGGCTGCGAATTCCGCGGGCTGGACCACGAGGCCCAGCGCTCCCTGCAGCGCTACATCGACGCCACGCAGAAGCGCCGGCGCATGCTGTCGCTGGACTGAGGGCAGGGCGGCGGCCGGGACGACCCGCTCAGACCTGCATGTTCATGATGTCGGTGTAGGCCTGCACCATGCGGTTGCGCACCGAGATCGTGGCCTGGAAGCCGATCTGCGACTTCTGCATGGCCACCATGGTGTCTTCCAGCGAGACGGACGGGTTGTCCAGCTGCAGCTCGCGCTGCAGGCGTGAACTTTCCAACTGGGAGTCGCTGACCTGCTTCAGCGCGCTGGCCATCGCCGTCTGAAAGTCCCCCTTCTGGGTCGCGCGGGCGCGCGCCAGCGGGGTGCCGTCCGGCGCCAGGCCGGCCTTGGCCACTGCCTGGTTGAAATCGAAGGGCTTGAGTTTCAGGTCCATGGGTCCATCCTCCACGGGGGGGAGCGATGGTTGCCATGGTAGGCAAGCGCCGGCGCCAAGAAGAACGGAACTGCCCCGGGTTTGGGGGGCTTCTTGCGTCATGGGCGGCGCTCCGGCTGCCGAACAATCGAGCCCATGCCCCTCATGGGGTCCGATTCGCCGAACCAGCCACCCATGGACACCGCCCTCGCCACTCCCGTGCCTCTGGAGCCGGCCCTGCCGGACGCGCCGCCCAAGAATCTGATGGGCAAGCTCTCCGCCATGCCCGCGGCCAGCAAGATGAAGCTGGGCGCGGCCGTGGCCGCGGTGCTGGCAGCCCTGGTGGCCATGGCCATCTGGGCCGGACAGGGCGACTGGAAGATCCTCTACAGCAATCTGCCGGACAAGGAAGCCGGGACCATCGTGGCCCAGCTCCAGCAGATGAACGTGCCTTACAAGTACAGCGAAGGCGGCGGCGCCATCATGGTGCCGGCCGACAAGCTCTACGACCTGAAGATGCGCCTGGCCGCCGCCGGCCTGCCCAAGGCCAGCGTCACCGGCAACGAGCTGCTGGACAACGCCCGCTTCGGCCAGACCGACCGCCAGGAGCGCAGCAACATGCAGCGCGCCCTGGAGGGTGAGCTGGCCCGCACCATCCTCAAGCTCGACGGCGTCGAGGACGTGCGTGTGCACCTGGCCCTGCCGCAGCAGAACGGCTTCTTCCGCGAGCAGCAAAAGCCCAGCGCCAGTGTCATGCTGACCCTGTTCGCCGGCCGCAGCCTGGACCGCGGCCAGACCGCCGCCATCGTGCACCTGGTCTCCTCCAGCGTGCCGGACCTGGATGCCAAGGCCGTCAGCGTGGTGGACCAGCACGGCAACCTGCTGTCCGGCCCGGGCGAGAACAGCCAGCAGAGCCTGGACGAGCAGCAGCTGCGCTATGTCCACCAGGTCGAGGGCAGCTACCTCAAGCGGGTTCAGGACATCCTGGAGCCGGTGGTGGGCCGTGACAACCTGCGCGTGGCCGTGACCGCCGACCTGGACTTCACCCAGAGCGAGGCCACCTCCGAACAGTTCCGCCCCAACCAGGGCGACCAGCCGGCGGCCGTGCGCAGCCAGCAGATGACCGAGTCCAGCAACCAGGGCAACACCGTGCCCACCGGCGTGCCCGGTGCGGTCACCAACCAGCCCCCGGTGCCGGCCCAGGCCCCGATCAATGGCGCCTCGGCCCCGCTGCAGGCCGCCTATGCCGGCACCAGCGGCGGCAACAGCAAGAAGGAATCGGTCACCAACTACGAGGTCGACAAGACCGTGCGGGTGACCCGCAACGCCACCGGCATGATCAAGCGGGTCAACGCCGCCGTGGTGGTGAACTACCGCACTGCCACCGACAGCAAGGGCAAGACCACCACCAACCCGCCCACCCAGGAAGAGCTCGACAAGCTGACCGCCCTGGTGCAGGAGGCGGTGGGCTACGACAAGAACCGCGGCGACTCGGTGCGCGTGGTGGCAGCCCCCTTCCAGGCGCCCACCGAGCCGACCGAGGAGGCCCTGCCGCTGTGGCAGCAGCCCTGGCTGCGCGACCTGCTGCGCACCGCTGCCGTGCCGGGCGCCCTGACCCTGGTGGCCCTGGCCCTGATCTTCGGCGTCATCCGCCCGACCCTCAAGGATGCCTTCGCTCCGCCGCCTGCGCCGACCGAGGACGAGAAGGTGGCCCAGCTCGACGCGGTGGTCGATGACGCCACGGCCCTGCCGGGCGAGGAGGGCGTCGGCACGCCGCTGCTGGAGAACAGCGCAGCGGTCAACGGCAAGCTCGAGGCGGCCCGCCAGCTGGCCCGCGACAACCCCGCGGCCGTGGCGAACATCATGCGCGAGTGGGTCACCGGCGAAGCCGCCTGACGGGAACAGAACATGGCCAAGGACAGCTCGGAAGACCAAGGCATCGAGGATGCCGCCATCCTGCTCATGTCCCTGGGCGAGGAAGAGGCGGCCAACGTCTTCAAGCACCTCGGTCCCAAGGAAGTGCAGAAGCTCGGCGAGACCATCGCCCGGCTCAAGGTGATCCCGCGCGAGCGGGTGGAGACGGTGCTGGAGAAGTTCACCTCCATCGCCAAGGAACAGCACATGCTGGTCAACGACACCGACGAGTACGTCAAGTCGGTGCTGCGCAAGGCCCTGGGCGAGGACAAGGCCAACCTGCTGATCGACCGCATCCTGCAGGGCAGCGACGTCAGCGGCATCGAGAGCCTGAAGTGGATGGACGGTGCCTCGGTGGCCGAGCTGCTCCGAAACGAGCATCCCCAGATCATCGCCGCCATCCTGGTTCATCTGGATTTCGACCAGGCCTCTCAAGTTCTGAAGTCCTTCACGGAGCGCCAGCGCAACGAGGTGCTGATCCGCATTGCCACGCTCGACGGCATCCAGCCCACCGCGCTGAAGGACCTCAACGAGGTGCTCTCCAAGGTGCTGGCCGGCGGCGACCGCCTGAAGAAGGCCTCGCTGGGCGGGGTCAAGACCGCCGCCGAGATCATCAACATGCTGGGCTCCTCGGTCGAGACCTCCGCGCTGGACTACATCCGCGAGGCCGACGGCGAGCTGGCCCAGAAGATCATGGACAACATGTTCACCTTCGACGACGTGAACAAGCTCGACGACCGCGCCATCCAGACCGTGCTCAAGGAAGTGCAGGGCGACTCGCTCATCATCGCGCTCAAGGGCGCCACGCCCGAGCTGCGCGAGCGCATCTTCAAGAACATGTCCAGCCGCGCGGCCGAATCGCTGCGCGAGGACCTGGAGTCCCGCGGTCCGGTGCGGGTCTCCGAGGTCGAGGGCGAGCAGAAGGAAATCCTCAAGATCGTGCGCCGCCTGGTGGACGAAGGCCAGATCGTGATCGCATCCGGAGGCGGCGATGACTTCCTCTAAGCCGAACACGCTGCGCCAGGTGCCGCCGCCCCAGGGGGGCACCCAGCGTCCGGCCAGCACCTATGCCCGCTTCATCCCCCGCGAGGAGCTGGAGGGCTTTGCCGCCTGGACCCCCGATGTGTTCGCTGGCGTCGAACGCGCGCCGCTGGGCGTGTCCGCGCCGGCCCCCGCGCCGGAGCCCGACCCTCTGCCGACCGACGAGCCGATGGCGGAGGCCGGCCCCAGCGACGAGGAATGGGAGGCCCGCATCCACGAGGCCCGCCAGCAGGGCTGGAGCGACGGCTACCGCGACGGCCTGGAGGCCCTGGAGGCCGCCAAGCGCCAGTTCGCCCAGCAGGTCAGCGCCCAGGTGGCCCAGGTGGCCGAAGCCTTCCAGGACGGCCTGAGCGCGCTGGAAGCGCGCCTGGCCCAGACCCTGGTCGAGAGCGCCGTCACCCTGGCCCGCCAGGTGGTGCGCAGCGAGCTGCAGCAGCGCCCCGAGGCGGTGGTGCAGGTGGCCCAGGAGGCCATGGCCGCCGTGGTGCTGTCCGCCCGCCACCTGCGCTTGCGCCTGAACCCCGAGGACGCCGCCCTGGTGGCCGAAGGCGCGGCCGACGCGCTCAAGGCCCGCGAGGTGCAGCTGGTGCCCGATGCGGACATCCAGCGCGGCGGCTGCCGGGTTGAATCCGACCTCGGCCAGGTCGATGCCAGCATCGAGACCCGCTGGGCCCATGCGGCCGCGGTCTTCGACGTGCCGCTGGCCTGGGCCGAGCCCGAAGAAGAACTGCACGAGGAAGGGGGCGTCTGATGGCCGGCCAGCAGCAGGTCGAGCGCACCCAGCGCTGGGACCGCTTCCTCAAGGACATGCGGCTGTACGCCGGCCTGCCCCAGCCGCTGGAGATGCAGGGCACCCTGGTGCGCGTGACCGGCCTGGTGCTGGAAGCCGCCGGCGTGCGCGCCCCGGTGGGCGCCGTCTGCTCGGTGGGCGGTGGCGGCAGCGAGCCGCCCGTCAACGCCGAGGTGGTCGGCTTCAACGGCGACCGCGCCTACCTGATGCCCACGGGCGACCTGCACGGTCTGGCCAGCGGGGCCCGGGTGGTGCCGCTGCCGGTGCCGCAGATTCCCCCGCGCTTCGGGGTGGAGAACCACCCCTGGCGCCGCAGCGAGGACCGCGGCCTGCACCTGCCCATGGGCGACGGCCTGCTGGGCCGGGTGGTGGACGCCCAGGGCCAGCCGATGGACCGTGCCGGCCCGCTGCAGCATGTGCAGAACGAGCCCATGGTGCGCCGCCCCATCAACGCCATGGACCGCGACCCGGTGCGCCAGCCGCTGGACACCGGGGTGCGCGCCATCAACAGCCTGCTCACCGTGGGCCGTGGTCAGCGCCTGGGCCTGTTCGCCGGCACCGGCGTGGGCAAGTCGGTGCTGATGGGCATGATGGCCCGCTACACCGAGGCCGACGTCATCGTGGTCGGCCTGATCGGCGAGCGCGGCCGTGAAGTCAAGGAATTCATCGAGGACATCCTCGGCGAGGACGGCCTGGCCCGCGCCGTGGTGGTGGCCGCCCCGGCCGATGCACCGCCGCTGGTGCGCATGCAGGGCGCCAGCTACGCCACGGCGATTGCCGAGCACTTCCGCGACAAGGGTCAGCATGTGCTGCTGCTGATGGACAGCCTGACCCGCTACGCCATGGCCCAGCGCGAGATCGCCCTGGCCATCGGCGAGCCGCCGGCCACCAAGGGCTACCCGCCCAGCTGCTTCGCCAAGCTGCCGGCCCTGGTCGAGCGCTCGGGCAACGGCCTCAACGGCGTGGGCTCGATCACCGCCTTCTACACCGTGCTGACCGAGGGCGACGACCCGCAGGACCCGATCGCCGACGCGGCCCGAGGCATCCTGGACGGCCACATCGTGCTCAGCCGCGAGCTGGCCGAGGGCGGTCACTTCCCGGCCATCGACGTCGAGAAGTCGATCTCCCGCGTGATGACCTCGGTGGCCCCGCGCGAGCACCTGGACGCCGCCCGCCGCGCCCGCCAGTGGCTGGCCAAGTTCAACAAGGCGCGCGACCTCATCCAGCTGGGCGCCTACGTGCCCGGCAGCGATCCGGAGCTGGACGCCGCCGTCAAGGTGCACCCGCAACTGGTGTCGCTGCTGCAGCAGGGCATGCACGAGCAGGCCACGCTGGAGGCCAGCTGCCGCGCCCTGCAACGCCTGAACCCGGCTGGCTGACGACGCCATCGGCCCCCACCGACTGAAGGACCCCCGAGATGGACCGCATCAAGATTCTGGGCACCCTGCTGGAGCGCGAGCAGCAGCGCCGCGACGACGCCGCCCGGGAATGCCAGGCGCTGGAGCGCCAGGCCCGGGCCGCCCAGGGCCAGGTGCAGTCCCTGCAGGACTACCGCGTGGAATACCAGCAGCGCTGGTCCGGCCAGTTCCAGCAGTCCGCTCCCATCGAGATCCTGCGCTGCTACCACGGCTTCGTCGGCCGGCTGGACCAGGCCATCAGCGCCCAGCAGGGCGTGGCGCGCCAGGCCGATGCCCGCTGGCAGGCCGGGCGCGAGCGCCTGCGCCAGTGCGAGCTAAAGCTGGCCACCGTCAAGCGCCTGATCGACCGCCGCCAGCAGGCCCTGCGCCTGGCGGCTGACCGCCGCGAGCAGAAGCAGAGCGACGAGGCCGCCCAGCGCAAGGCCTGGGCCAACCGCCAGGGCCTGGCCGCGGCCTGAGCCCCCCCGGCCCGCACGCTCACCCGAATTTGTCCGAACCTGCCTCCGAAAGACCGCCATGCCACTGAACGCCGACAACAGCACCTCTGCGCTCGAACGCATCGCCGCCACCAAGTCCGCCACCCAGCGCCAGGCCAACCGCACCGGCGGCCACACCGCCGCGCCCAGCAAGGGGGGCACGGCCCAGGCCGAAGGCCGCAGTGAACACGCCAGGAGCTTCGCCCAGATGCTGCGCACCCAGCACAGCCTGAAGGGGGGCCCCGCCGCCGAGGACAGCGAGACCACCCTGCAGGCCCGCCGCGGCAGCACCCATGCCACCGAAAAGCGCGGCGAGGACAAGGACAGCTCCGTCACGGCCAAGGAGAAGGCCACCCCGGATCACAGCAAGGCCACCGCCGAGGACCTGGACCCGAATGCCGCGGCCCAGGCCCAGGGCGTGGCTCCGTCCACCGTGGCCATGGCCCGTGCCGGTGCGGAAGCCGCGCGCGGCCGCCGCGCCGCGACGGAGGCCGGCGCCGGGCACGGCGGCCGTGGCGGCCGGGTGGAGGCCCGCGGCGCGCAGCCTGCGGCGGACGCCGCGGGCAGCGAGGCCAGTGCCGCTGCCGGCGCCAAGGGCGCGGGTGGTGTGGGCCACGGCCAGCCGGGCGCCGGTGCCAGCGGCGACTTTGCCGCCGCCCTGCAGCAGGCCGGCGGCCAGCCGGGCAGCGATGGCGGCCTGCAGGCCGTGATGCACGCCCGCCAGGAGCAGGCCGCCACACCCGGCGGCGCCGGCGACCCCGGGCTGGCCAGCCTGGGTGCCCTGGCCGCGCCGGTGGCGCCGCCGCCCACCCCGAGCCCCGAATCCGCCGCCACGGCCAGCGCCCAGCTGCCCATGGCGCCGGACCACCCCGAATTCCCCGCCGCGCTGGGCGTGCAGCTCAGCACCTGGGTCAACGACGGCATCGAGCATGCGTCGCTGGAACTGCATCCGCAGGATCTGGGTCCGATCGAGATCCACATCGCCGTGAAGGACGGCCAGACCCAGGTCGAACTGGGTTCGGCGGTGCCCAGCACCCGCGAGGCCCTGAACCTGGCCCTGCCGCAGCTGTCGGCCCAGCTCGACGGCGTGGGTCTGAGCCTGGCCGGTGGCCAGGTCTTCGACCAGGGCAGCCGCTCCTCCGGCTCGCCCGACGAGCAGGGCGCGGGCCGCTCCGCCGGCCGGGCCGGCCGCGGCAGCAGCGCCCTGGGCGGCGTGGCCGATGCCGGCAGCGCCGGGGCCAGCCGGCCGGTGGTGCGCCAGCAGGGCCTGGTGGACTTCTACGCCTGAGGCAGGCCCGCTCCCGGGGCCCTGACCCTGCTCAGGCGCCGCCGGGTGCCAAAAAGGCCTGCTTTTCATGGCTTCGGCGTGGGCGCCGGCTCCCAATAATCTGTTCATCAAAGGTCCGTTGCGACCTTCCCCTAAGGGAAGCCGCCGGACCCGGACAGACTACAAGGAGCCGCCATGTCCTCTGCCGCCGCGCCCGCTGCCGATGCACCGGCCCCCAAGGGCAAGAAGAAACTGATCATCATCGTGCTCGCGCTCGTCCTGCTGCTGGTGCTGGGCGGGGGCGCGGCCTTCTTCCTGTTGAAGAAGAAGTCCGCCGACGGCGAGGAAGGCGATGGCAGCGGTGACGAGACCGCGCAGGTCGAGAAGAAGCCCAAGCGCGAGCACAAGAAGGAGGATCCCAAGCATCCGCCGGTGTTCGTCGCGCTGGACCCCTTCGTGGTCAACCTGACCGACCGCGACACCGATCGCTACGCCCAGATCGGCATCACCCTGCAGGTCGAGGACGAGAAGGCCGGCGAAGAGATCAAGGCCTACCTGCCGGCCATCCGCAACAACATCCTGCTGCTGCTTTCGCACAAGAGCTCCGAGGAACTGATGGCCGAGGGCGGCAAGGAGAAGCTGGCCGAGCAGATCCTGCGCGAGGCGGTGCTGCCCATGGGCATCGAACTGGAAGACCCGGATGCCAAGGAGGCCCCTGCCGAGCCGGGCAAGAAGAGGCGCCGCCGCAGCTACGACACGATCGACGATTCGCCGATCAAGGCCATCCAGTTCTCCAGCTTCATCATCCAGTGACATGGGAGCTTTCGCCCGCGGCCCTGGCCCCCGGTGGCCGTCGGTGAGGTGACACAGCGATGAACCAGCAGATCCTCTCGCAAGACGAAGTCGACGCACTGCTGCAGGGCATCACCGGCGAAAGCCAGAAGCTCGAGCAGGAAGAGGCGCCGACCGACGGCATCCGGCCGTACGACCTGGCGAGCCAGGAGCGCATCGTCCGTGGTCGCATGCCGACCATGGAGATCATCAACGAACGCTTTGCGCGCAACATCCGCGTGGGGCTGTTCAACATGATCCGCAAGAGCCCCGAGGTCTCCATCGGCGGCATCAAGGTGCAGAAGTACAGCGCCTTCCTGCGCGAGATCGTCGTCCCGACCAACTTCAACATCATGCAGGTGCGGCCGCTGCGCGGCTCGGGCCTGATCGTCTGCGACCCGAGCATCGTCTTCGCAGTCATCGATTCGCTGTTCGGCGGCTCGGGCAAGTTCCACACCCGCATCGAGGGCCGCGACTTCTCGGCCACCGAGCAGCGCGTGATCGAGCGCCTGGTGGCCTGCATCGCCGAGGAATACAAGCGCGCCTGGCGCGGCATCTACCCGCTGGAGCTGGACTACCAGCGCTCGGAGATGCAGCCCCAGTTCGCCAACGTCGCCACGCCCAGCGAGATCATCGTCGCCACCAGCTTCACGCTGGAGATCGGCGAGACCTCGGGCTCGGTGCACTTCTGCATTCCCTACTCGACGCTGGAGCCCATCCGCGACGTGCTGTATTCGTCCATGCAGGGCGACTCCGTCGAGGTGGACCACCGCTGGGTCAAGCTGCTCAAGCAGCAGATCCAGGCGGCCGAGGTGGATCTGGTGGCCGAACTGGGCACGGCTCCGGCCACGGTGGAGCAGCTGCTGGCCCTCAAGCCCGGCGACTTCATCGAGCTGGACCTGGAGCCTCAGATCCAGGCCAAGGTGGACGGCGTGCCCGTGTTCGACGCGCACTACGGCACCTCCAACGGGCACTACGCCATCAAGATCGAACGTTTGCTGACCGGCTCCAACCTGGGCTGGCTGGGAGATCACAATGTCGGCTGAAGAAGCAAGCAACCCGTCCGAGCAGGACGACATGGCCGATGCCTGGGCCGCGGCCCTGGCCGAGTCCAAGGGCGCCGGCGGCGACGTCGCCAGCGAGGTCAGCGCGGCCCCCGAGCAGGTGGCGCCCGCGGCCTTCACCAACTTCACGCCCTCCACCGCGGGGGCCGGTGCCGGCAACGACATCAACATGATCCTGGACATCCCCGTCCAGCTGACCGTGGAGCTCGGCCGCACCCGCATCCCGATCAAGAACATCCTGCAGCTGGCCCAGGGCTCGGTGGTCGAGCTCGACGCACTGGCCGGTGAGCCGATGGACGTGCTGGTCAACGGCTTCCTGATCGCCCAGGGCGAGGTGGTGGTGGTCAACGACAAGTTCGGCATCCGTCTGACCGACATCGTCACGCCCAGCGAGCGCATGCGCCGCCTGAGCCGTCTCTGAACCGAATCGGAACGCTGCCCGGCACCCCGCTCGCGGCCTGACACCCCTCGCCATGAACCCGATGACCTCTTCCCTCTGGCCGCTGCTGGCCTTTCTGCTGGTGGTGGCGCTGATCCCGCTGGCCCTGTGGCTGATGCGCCGCAGCGGCATCGCCGGCACCGGCCAGCCCGGGCTGATGCGCACCGTCTCCAGCCTGGCCCTGTCGCCCTCGCAGAAGGTGGTGGTGGTGGAGCTGGGGCAGGGCACCGGCGCCAAGTGGCTGGTGCTGGGCGTGAGCGCCGAGCGCATCACCGCCCTGCACACGCTGGACACCCCGCTGAGCCTGCCCACCGGCGAACTGGCCCAGCCCCAGGCGGTCACCGTGCAGCAGCTGATCCAGCGCTGGCGCCAGCCGCGTCAGGGCGGCTCGGGCGGCGTGGGTGGTCTGGGAGGCCAAGATGGCCAGCACTGAACGTCGCCGCATGGCGCTGCGCCTGGGCCTGGCCGGCCTGGGCCTGCTGGCCCTGTGCCTGCCCGCCGCCGCCCAGGTGACGCCGCCCAGCGGCCCCGTGCTGCCCCTGATGGTGGGGCAGGGCGGCAGCGGCACCAGCTACTCGGTGCCCATCCAGACCCTGCTGTTCTTCACCGCGCTGTCCTTCCTGCCGGCGGTGCTGCTGCTGATGACGGGCTTCACCCGCATCGTCATCGTGCTGTCCCTGCTGCGCCAGGCCATGGGCACCCAGGCGGCGCCGCCCAACCAGGTGGTGGTGGGCCTGTCGCTGTTCCTGACCTTCTTCGTGATGTCGCCGACGCTGGACAAGGTCTACGAGCAGGCCTGGGCGCCGTACTCGGCCAACCAGATCGACTTCACCGAGGCGCTGCAGCGCGGCCAGGTGCCGATGCGCGCCTTCATGCTCAAGCAGACGCGCCAGTCCGACATGGAGCTGTTCGCCAAGCTGGCCAAGGTGGACGCCAAGGTCAAGGGCGAGGACATGCCCTTCAAGGTCATCGTGCCGGCCTTCGTCACCAGCGAGCTCAAGACGGCCTTCCAGATCGGCTTCCTGATCTTCGTGCCCTTCCTGATCATCGACATGATCGTCGCCAGCGTGCTGATGAGCCTGGGGATGATGATGCTCTCGCCGGTGCTGGTGGCCCTGCCGTTCAAGCTCATGCTCTTCGTGCTGGCCGACGGCTGGAACCTGCTGCTGGGCTCGCTGGCTGCCAGCTTCGCCCAATGAACTGAACCCGGTCGAACCAAGGACTTCCCATGGACGCCACCCAGGTCTTCACCATCGGCCAGCACGGCCTGCTGATGCTGTTGCAGGTCTCCGCCCCGATGCTCATCGTGGTGCTCGTCGTCGGCGTGCTGGTCAGCGTGTTCCAGGCCGCCACCTCGATCAACGAGGCCACGCTCACCTTCGTGCCCAAGCTGCTGGCGGCCGTGGCCGTGATGGCGGTGGCCGGCCCCTGGATGCTCAACCAGCTGGTCGACTACCTGCGCAGCATGCTGCTGTCCATTCCCCTGGCCGCAGGCGGATGATCTCCTTCTCCGAAGCCCAGATCCTGGCGTGGGTCACGCCGGTGCTCTGGCCCTTCCTGCGGGTGCTGGCGCTGTTCCAGATCCTGCCGGTGCTGGGCCAGCGCACCGTGCCTGCGCGGGTGCGGGTGGCGCTGTCCTTTCTGGTGGCGCTCTGCGCCTCCGGGGTGGCGCCGCCGGTGGATCCGGTGCCGCTGGATTCGCCGTTGGCCGTCATGCTGCTGGTCCAGCAGCTGCTCATCGGCCTGAGTCTGGGCTTTGCGGTGCGTCTGGTGTTTGCCGCGGTCGAACTGGCCGGCGAGCTGATCGGCCTGCAGATGGGCATGAACTTCGCCGGCTTCTTCGACCCGGTGATGGCCAGCCAGTCCACCGCGGCCAGCCGCTTCTTCGCCACGCTGGTGAGCTTCCTGTTCATCGTCACCAACGGCCATCTGCGGGTCATCGAGGTGGTGGTGGCCAGCCTGCAGGCCTTCCCGGTCGGCCCCGAGCCCTTCGCCTTCCTGCGGACCGTGCAGCCGCAGACCTGGGGCGCGCAGATCTTCAGCATGGGCCTGTGGATCGCGCTGCCGATGATGGCGGTGATGCTCTTCGTCAACCTGGTGCTGGGCGTGATCGCCCGGGTGGCGCCGCAGTCCAACATCTTCGCCCTGGGGTTCCCCATCACCATCAGCGTGGGCCTGGTGGGCATGATGGCGATGCTGCCCATGCTGGAGTCACCCTTCATGACGACCCTGGGCCGGATGCTCTCGGTCTTCGGGGGCTGAGGCCACCACAAGAACACGGACCCCTGGGAGAACGACGCATGGCCTGGAGCCTGAACAGCTGCACCGCACTGGTGATCGATCCCAGCGCGAATTCCCGCAGCACCCTGTCGGGCCAGCTGCGCGACCTGGGCATTCCCAACGTGGTGCAGTGCAGCAAGCTCTCGGACGCCCGCCGGCGCCTGGAGACCGGGGCCTACGACCTGGTGCTGTGCGAGATGGATTTCCCCGAGGACGGGGGCGGGCGCCGCCACGGCGGGCAGGACCTGCTCGACGAACTGCAGCGGGCCGGGCTGCTGCCCTGGTCCACCATCTTCGTGATGGTCACCGACGAGCGCTCCTACGCCAAGGTGGTCGAGGCGGCCGAGTCCTCGCTGGACGCCTATCTGCTCAAGCCCTTCACCACCCAGGTGTTGCGCGAGCGGGTGCTCAATGCCCACCGCCGCCGGGTGGAGCTCGAACAGATCTACCTGGCCATGGACGGCGACCGCATGGACGAGGCCGTGGCCCTGTGCCGCCAGCGCTTCGAGAGCCGCGGCCCCTTCTGGCGCTATGCCACCCGGCTGGGCATTGAGCTGATGATGCGTCTGGGCCGCCACGAGCCGGCCCTGGCCTGGCTGGACGAACTGCTGGCCGAGCAGCCGCTGGCCTGGGCCCGGCTGGACAAGGTGCGCTGCCTGCAGGCCCGCCATCAGGCCGGTGCTGCCATGCAGCAGCTCAAGGCCCTGATCGAGGGCGACCCCGGCTGCGTCGATGCCCAGGATCTGCTGGGCCGCACCTGGCTGGGCCAGGGCCGGCTGAGCGACGCGCTGGAGGCCTTCACCCGCGCCGCCACGCTGACGCCGGGCGACCTGCGCCGCCAGCAGCGCCTGGGCATGCTGTCCTGCTACCTGGGCGACTGGGCCGGGGGCACCCGGGCCCTGGAGCGGGTGCGGGCCATGGGCGCCACGTCCAAGTCCTTCGATGACCAGAGCATGGTGCTGCTGGCGGTGTCGTGCTTTCGCCAGCGCGACAGCAAGGCCCTGGGCCGCGCCGTGGTCGCCCTGCAGCAGACCCTGGACGCCGCACCGGAGGAGGCCCGGGCCCGCCGCCACCTGGCCCTGGGCCGCACGCTGGACCGCCTGCTGCAACGCCAGCCCGAGGCGGCCGTGGCGGCGCTGGCCGAACTGGCCGCCGACCGACTGGAGCCCGACTTCGACCTGGAGGCCGGCTGGAACCTGCTGACCGGGCTGGCGGCCACCGCCCACGAGAACCTGGAGCTGGCCGAGGCCCCGACCTGGGTGCGGGAGGTGGGGCTGCGCTTCATGGGCTCGCGCACCGCGGCCGAGCTGCTGACCCCCACGGTGGCGGCCGTGCCGGCCTGGGCCGAGGCGCTGCAGGCCGCCCAGACCGAGTTGTCCGACACCACCGAACAGGCCCTGCGCCACAGCGCCGCGGGGGATCCGCAGACCGCCGTGGCCACCCTGCTGGCCCAGGCCGAGCGCACGCTCAGCGCCCGCCTGCTGGACACCGCCCGCGGCGTGATCGGCCGCGATGCCGAGCAGCTGGGCGAGCTGAGCGTCATCCAGGCCCGGGTGCGGGAAGTGGCCCGCCGCGTGGGCAGCCACGCCGGCGGCCTGCCGCCCGGCCTGGGCGAGCAGAGCCGCCAGGGCATCCGCCTGCGGGTGGACGCCGCCCGCGGCTGAGCCGCGGGATGCGCCTCAGGGGGCCGGCGCCGGCGGGTTGACCACGGGCGTGCTGGGGCTGCCGGCGCTCAGGTGGGCCGCGCCGTCCATCACCTGCCAGACCGCGCTGAGCGTCTGGGTCGTGTCCGGGCTCTCCACCGTCGCCAGGCTCCAGAACTCGGTGGACAGGCGCTGTGGCGTCACGTCCAGCAGCATGTAGCCGTGGTGCAGCAGGTCCACATGCTTGAAGTGCGGGTTCTGGCTCTTGGCCAGCTGGGTCAGCGTGCCGTCCGGGTCGGGGATGCCGGCCGAGGTCACCGAGGTGGCCACGAACTCCACCGCCACCGAGCCGGCACCGCTGCGCGGGTTGTAGCCACCGCTGGCCACGTCCGGGTTGTTCGGGTCCGGCGTCAGGTCGGCCGCCCAGGCGCTGTGGATGTCGCCGGTCAGGATGACCGCATTGCGCACGGCCGCGCCGCCGTCGGTGCCGCCCAGGGCGGCGAAGATGCGGTCGCGCGCGGGCTGGTAGCCGTCCCACTGGTCGTCGTTGAGGAACACGCCGCCGCCCTCGGCGTTGGTGGCGCCCTTGACCTTGAGCTGGGCGAACATCACGCCCTGGCCGATCACCCGCCAGCGCGCGCCGGAGCTGCGCAGGCCCTGGATCAGCCACTGCTCTTCCTCGCTGCCCAGCAGGCTGCGGGCGGGGTCCAGGTAGCTGCCGGTCTGGCTGAAGTTGGCCGCGGCGTTGCTCTGGCTGACCTGCTCGCTGCGGGCGTTCAGGCGCTCCTCCAGCATGAACAGGTCCACCAGATTGCCCACCGAGACCTGGCGGTTGTTGCGCCGGGGGTTGCTCGGGTCCTGCCGGCGCACCGGCATCCACTCGTAATAGGCCTGCAGGGCCCCGGCCACCCGGGTGGCCCAGTCGCCCTCGGTGGCGGGCTGGTGGTTCTCGGCGCCGCCCTGCCAGGCGTTGTTGGCGGTCTCGTGGTCGTCCCAGATGGCCACCAGCGGGTGCTGGCGCTGCATTTCCTGCAGGTCCGGGTCGCGCTTGTACTGGGCGTGGCGGGTGCGGTAGTCGCTCAGGCTGACCGCCTCGTTGGACGGTTCGCAGGGCCGCACAGTGCCGTACTGGCCGGTGCCGTACTCGTAGATGTAGTCGCCCAGGTGGATGACCAGGTCCAGGTCGCTGCGCTGGGCGATGCAGCGGTAGGCGTTGAAGTAGCCGGCCGCGAAGTTCGAGCAGCTCACCACCGCCATGCGCAGGCGGTCCACGCTGCCCACCGGCAGCGTGCGGGTGCGGCCGATGGCCGAGAACTTCTGCTTGAACTGGAAGCGGTAGTAGTAGGTGGTGCCGGGCTGCAGGCCCTTGGCGTCCACGTGCACGGTGTAGTCCACGTCCACGCTGGTGCTGAACTTGCCGCTGCGCACCACCTGGGTCAGGGCCGGGTCGGTGGCCACCACGTAGAAGCCGTGGATGTCCTCCTTGGGGTTCTGCGGCGTCACCCGGGTCCAGAGCATCACCCGGTCGGACAGCGGATCGCCGCTGGCCACGCCGTGCTGGAAGGGCTGGTGGCCGGCCTCGGCACCCAGGGGCAGGGCGGCGGCGCTGGCCACCAGGGCGGCGGCACCGCCCGAACGCTTGAAGAACTCGCGGCGGTTCGGCCCGGCCGGAACCGGCCGGAGCTTGGATGGACGTCCCATGAAACTGCTTCCTCCTCGGGGGTGTGGGGTGGACCTCTGCGGGTCGGACTCGCCAGCTTGGGCGGGTGGCTTGACAGTGTGGTGACAAAGCCAGGCCCCAAGTCGGATCACCCGGGCTTTCCCCCCTCTTTTTCGGCTCAAGTTCTAGGGGGGCTCGCGGCACGATAGGCGCCGACCATGGCTGATTCCGCCCAAGACCGCAACTTACCCGCCACCGCGAAACGCCGCCAGCGTGCGCGGGAGGACGGACAGGTCCCTCGTTCGAAGGACCTGGGCCATTTCACGGCCCTGGCCGTCGGCGGCGCGCTGCTGATGGTGCTGGCTCACCCGCTGGCCACCTGGGCCCAGGGCGTGCTGGACGCCGGCCTGCGCTTCGACCGCGAGCGCGCGGTCAACCCCCAGGCCATGAGCGAGCTGTTCTGGCTGCTGGCCATCAAGGCCCTGATGCTGGTCATCCCGATGGGCCTGGTGATGATCGGCGTGGGCATGGCCACCACCATCCTGTCGGGCGGCTGGAACCTCAGCTTCAAGCCCCTGCACCCGAATTTCGGCAAGTTCAACCCCATTGCCGGCATGGGCCGCCTGTTCAACAAGCAGCACATCATCGACGTCGCCAAGATGAGCCTGCTGGCCGGCGCCATCGGCACGGTGGGCTACCAGTACCTGAAGTCCCAGTTCATGGGCATGGTCTCGCTGATGGCGGTGCCCCTGCCCAGCGCCATCGCCCAGATGGGCAGCACCATCGCCATGGGCTTCGGCCTGATGATGCTGGTGGTGGGCGGCTGGGCCCTGATCGACGTGCCGCTGCAGCGCTACCTCTGGCTGGAGCGCCTGAAGATGTCCCGCGAGGAAGTCAAGCAGGAGCACAAGGACGCCGAAGGGAACATGGAGGTCAAGGGCAAGATCAAGCAGAAGATGCGCGAGATGGCCCGCAAGCGCATGCTGGCCGCCGTGCCCCAGGCCGACCTGGTGGTGATGAACCCGACCCACTATGCCGTGGCCCTGCGCTACGACGACGCCTCGATGGGTGCGCCGCGCGTGGTGGCCAAGGGCACCGACCTGCTGGCCCTGAAGATCCGCGACATCGCCCGCGAGGCCAAGGTGCCGGTGCTGCAGGCCCCGCCGCTGGCCCGGGCCCTGTACGCCCATGTCGAACTCGACCACGAGGTGCCGGCCGCGCTGTTCGCCGCCGTCGCCCAGGTGCTGGCCTGGGTCTACCAGCTGCGCGCCCGTGCCGACGTGGCCCCGCCCACGGTGGACGTGCCGCCCGAACTCGACCCCCACAACCAACCCCCTGCCCGCGGAGCCGCTGAATGAACGCGCTGCAGATCCAGCTCAAGACCCTGTTCGGCGAGAACGCCGCGATGATCAAGGCGCTGATGGCGCCGATCTTCATCATCATGGTGCTGGCCATGATGGTGCTGCCGCTGCCGCCCTTCGCGCTCGACCTGTTCTTCACCTTCAACATCGCGATGTCGCTGATGGTCATGCTGGTCTCGGCCAACATGGTCAAGCCGCTGGACTTCAGCGCCTTCCCGACGGTGCTGCTGATCACCACCCTGCTGCGCCTGTCGCTGAACGTGGCCTCCGCCCGGGTGGTGCTGATGAACGGCCACACCGGCACCGGCGCGGCCGGCAAGGTGATCGAGGCCTTCGGCCACTTCCTGATCGGCGGCAACTTCGCGGTCGGTCTGATCGTCTTCGCCATCCTGGTGGTCATCAACTTCGTGGTGGTGACCAAGGGCGCCGAGCGCATCGCCGAAGTCGGCGCGCGCTTCACCCTGGATGCGATGCCCGGCAAGCAGATGGCCATCGACGCCGACCTGAACGCCGGCCTGATCAACGAGGACGAGGCCAAGAAGCGCCGCGCCGAGGTGGGCGAGGAAGCCGACTTCTTCGGCTCCATGGACGGTGCCAGCAAGTTCGTGCGCGGCGACGCCATGGCCGGCATGCTGATCCTGGTGATCAACATCGTGGGCGGTTTCGTCATCGGCGTGGCCCAGCACGGCCTGTCGGTGTCCGAGGCGGCCAGCTCCTACATCCTGCTGGCCGTCGGTGACGCGCTGGTCGCCCAGATTCCCGGCCTCTTGATCTCGGTGGCCGCCGCCATGGTGGTCTCGCGCGTGGGCAGCGACGTGGACTCGGGCACCCAGATCCGCAGCCAGATCTTCAATTCACCCCGCGCCCTGGGCCTGACCGCCGGCATCATCGGCCTGCTGGGCCTGATCCCGGGCATGCCCAACATCGTCTTCCTGCTGATGTCCAGCCTGATCGGCTATTACGCCTGGTGGCTGTCCAAGAAGCAGAAGGAAGAGGCCGCCCGACCCGAGCAGCCCAAGGTGGAGGAGCCCAAGCCGGCCAATGCCGAGGCCAGCTGGGACGACCTGCAGCCGGTGGACACCCTGGGCCTGGAGGTGGGTTACCGCCTGATCACCCTGGTGGACAAGACTCGCCAGGGCGATCTGCTCAGCCGCATCAAGGGCGTGCGCAAGAAGTTCGCCCAGGAGGTGGGCTTCCTGCCGCCCTCGGTGCACATCCGCGACAACCTGGATTTGAAGCCCAGCGCCTACCGGGTGCTGCTGCGCGGCGCCGTGATCGGCGAGGGCGAGGCCTTCCCCGGCATGTACCTGGCCATCAACCCCGGTGGCGGGGCGCCCCAGCTGCCCGGCACGAAGACCATCGACCCGGCCTTCGGCCTGCCGGCGGTGTGGATCGAGGAACGCCAGAAGGAGCAGGCCCAAATGGCCGGATTTACGGTCGTTGATTGCTCGACCGTGGTGGCCACGCACCTCTCACACTTGATGCAAATGAATGCGGCCAAGCTGCTGGGTCGGACCGAGACCCAGGCCCTGGTCGAACATGTGACAAAACTGGCTCCCAAGCTGATGGAAGACGTGGTGCCCAAGATGGTCGGGATCGCAACGCTGCAAAAAGTGCTCCAGCTGCTGCTGGACGAAGGCGTGCACGTCCGCGACTTCCGCGGCATCGTCGAATGCCTGGCCGAGAACGCCCAGGTGAACGACCCGGCCGAGCTGGCCGCCCGGGTGCGGGTGCAGCTGGCCCCGGCCATCGTGCAGCAGATCTACGGCCCGGTGAAGGAACTGGACGTGATCGCCCTGGAGCCCGAACTCGAACGGCTGGTCGGCCAGGCGCTGATGTCGCCGCACGGCCCCGCGCTGGACCCCGGCGTGGCCGACACCCTGACCCGCCAGGCCGCCGACAGCGCGCGCAAGCAGGAGAACCTGGGCCACCCGGCCTGCCTGCTGGTGCCCGATGCGCTGCGCGCCCCCCTGGCCCGACTGTTGAAGCGCGCGGCGCCCCGTCTGCGGGTGCTGTCGCACAGCGAGATTCCTGAGACCCATTCGATCCGGATCGGCTCGATCATCGGAGGCACGGCATGAACGTCAAGCGATTTACCGCGCGCACCTCGCGCGAGGCCTTTGCCCTGGTCCGCCAGGCCTTTGGCGAAGACGCCGTGGTCCTGTCCACCAAACCCTGCGCCGAAGGCGTGGAGGTGCTGGCGATGGCGCCTGAAGCGGTCAATCAGCTGGAAAAGGTGGCCAGCCCCACCGCCACGCCGGCCCGCGCCGGCCGGGGCGAGAGCCTGGCGGCCCGTGCCGAGCGCCAGCAGGCCGACCGCCCCGGTGCCGCCCAGCGCCGCCTGGCCGACCGCGTGCCGCCCGAGGCGATGGAAGGCGGCGTGGACGACGACGTCGAGCGCATGGCCATGAGCACGCTGTCCTTCCAGGACTATGTGCGCGACCGCATGCTGCGCCGCCGCCAGGCAGCGCTGGAGGGCGACAAGCCCGCGGCCGGCCGTGAGATGGCCCGTGAAGCCGCCCCGATGATGGACGAGGAGCCGGTGGCCCCGCCGCCGCGCCGTGCCACCGCCCGCCCCGCCGAGCCGCTTCCCGAGCCCGGCCTGGCCGCTCGCGCCGCCGCCCCGCAGCGCCGTGCCCCGGCCCGCCCGCTCAACGACGGCCCGGCCCCCGAACTGCCGGTGCCCACCCTCAGCGACGTGGCCGGCCACGAGCAGATCGACATGGTCCATGAGCTGCGCGCCATGAAGGGCCTGATCGAGGAACGCTTCGGCACCCTGGCCTTCATGGAAAAGCTGCAGCGCGAGCCGCGCCAGGCCCAGCTCTCGCAGAAGCTGATGGACGTGGGCTTCAGCCCGGCCCTGACCCGCAAGCTGCTGGAGGCCCTGCCGGCCACCGCCACCGACGAACTGGCCTGGGCCACCTCGGTGCTGGAGCGCAACCTGCTGACCGACGAGCGCGAACCCGCGCTGGAAGAGAAGGGCGGCGTCTACGCCCTGATCGGCTCCACCGGGGTGGGCAAGACCACCTCCACCGCCAAGCTGGCCGCCGCCTTTGCCACCGCGCACGGCGCCAACCAGCTGGGCCTGATCACCCTGGATGCCTACCGGGTGGGCGCCCACGAGCAGCTGCGCGCCTATGGCCGCATCCTGGGCGTGCCGGTGCACACCGCACACGACCGCGCCTCGCTGGAAGACCTGCTGGACCTGCTCTCGGGCAAGAAGATGGTGCTGATCGACACCGCCGGCATGGCCCAGCGCGACAGCCGCTGCCGCGAGCTGCTGGACATGCTCTCGCACCGTTCGATCCAGCGCCTGCTGGTGATCAACGCCGCCGCCCAGGGCGAGACCCTGGACGACGTGATCACCGCCTGGCGCGCCGCCCAGTGCAAGGGCGTGATCCTCTCCAAGATCGACGAGGCCGTGAAGCTGGCCCCGGCGCTGGACGCCGTGATCCGCCACCGCCTGAAGGTGGTGGGCGTGGCCAACGGCCAGCGCGTGCCCGAAGACTGGCACCGCCTGTCGGCCAATGCGCTGATGCACCGCGCCATGAAGGGCGGCGGCAGCCCGGCCTACCGGGTGGACGTCAACGACGTGCAGCTGGTGCTCTCGGGCATGCAGCGCCAGGCCGCCAGCCTGCAGGGACTTCATTTCTGACGACAGAGCCGGTTGGAGCAGTCAATGACCGCGTTTTCCTCTTCGTTCAAGGGCAGTGACCAGGCCGACGGGCTGCGCCGGCTGTTTGCCGCGCCGCGCCAGCAGATCGTGCCGGTGGCGGCCAACCGCCAGGTGGACTGCGCCGGCGTGCTGCTGGAGCGTCTGAGCCTGGCCTTCTCCAACCTCGGCGCCCATGTCTTCGTGATCGATGCCGCCGACAGTTCGCCCCAGCCGCACGAGCTGGTGGACATCGACCTGCCGAGCTGCATCGAGCGCCTGGGATCGGGCGTGCATTACCTGGCCGCGCGCGGCCTGCCGCGCCGCCACGTCAACACCCGCGGCAGCAGCGAGGCCTGGCTGCAGGCCGTGGCCGAGTGCGTGCCGCAGGCCGACGTGGTGATCGTCCACGCCGAGGCCCGCGACCTGTGCCGCCTGCTGGGCCGGCGCGAGGTGGCGCCGGTGCTGATGAGCGAACTCAGCTCCGAGAGCCTGACCGAGGCCTATGCCGCGATGAAGCTGCTCTCGCAGCGCAGCGGCCTGATGGCCTTCGATCTGCTGGTGGGCATGGCCTCGCGGCCGCGCCGCGCCGAGCGGGTGGCCGACCGCCTGGCCAGCTGTGCCGACAACTTCCTCTCCGCCGTGCTGCGGAGCTGGGCGCCGGTGGACCGCGATCTGCCGATCACCGCGCCCGTGAGCACCGAACTCGAACGCGTCGCGGCCAACCAGCTCACCGGGCTGGAGGGGCATTCCGCACTGAGCCTGCCCGCGGCAGGCGCCGGTCGCGGCCTGGCCCTGGCCCTGGATTGAAAGACGGGAGACCCACACCATGTACACCGCCACAGGTCGCCTCGATTCCGGCACCTTGCTCAAGCAGTACAGCCCGCTGGTGCGCCGCCTGGCCCACCAGATGATCGCCAAGCTCCCGGCCAACGTCGAACTCGACGACCTGATCCAGGTCGGCATGATCGGCCTGAACGATGCGCTGGGCCGCTTCGACATCGCCCAGGGCGTGCAGTTCGAAACCTTCGCCACCCAGCGCATCCGCGGCGCCATGCTCGACGAGCTGCGCGGCAGCGACTGGATGAGCCGGGGCAACCGCAAGCAGCAGCGCGACATCGAGGCCGCGGTGCACAGGCTGGAGCAGAAGCTGGGCCGGGCTCCGCAGGAAAGCGAGATCGCCCAGGAGATGGGTCTGCCGTTGGAGGAGTACCAGGAGATCCTGACCAAGGTGCGCGGCACCCAGCTGGTCTACCTGGAGGACATGTCCGGCGACGAGAGCGGCGACGAGTACCTGGACCGCCATGTGGCCGACGAGGAGGGCAACCCCCTGTCCCTGCTGCAGGACCAGCGCATGCGCATGGCCCTGATCGAGGCGATCAAGAAGCTGCCCGAGCGCGAGCAGTACGTGATGAGCATGTACTACGAGCACGACATGAACCTCAAGGAGATCGCGGCGGTGCTGGGGGTGACCGAATCCCGGGTCTGCCAGCTCCACAGCCAGTCGATCGCCCGGCTGCGCGTCAAGCTGCGCGACTGGTGAGCTGAGGCGGCCTGCGGGCCGCCTCGCTGCATCCGCGCCTCCCTGGCTGTTTTGACGAGAGTCTCCGCCCCATGCAGAACCTCAGCATCAAGCTCCGCATCACGATCGGCATCGGGCTGATCCTTCTCCTGGCCGTGCTCAGCACGGCCAATTCGCTTTGGCAGAACCGGTCGGTCAAGTACGAGTCCGGCGAGGTCAGCGGATCCTGGATCCCGGCCATCGACAACCTGGGACGCATGAAGGGTGACCTGGGGGCGCACTACCTGCTGGTCAGCAACCGCGTCTCGGGCCGGGACAGCCGCGAGGCGGCCGTCTTCGCCCAGGAACTCGAGACCCTGTCCGCCCGGCTGGCCAAGGAAACCGAGGTCTATGCCGCCACGCTGCTGACCTACAACGAGGACAGTGCGGAGCAGGGCCGGCAGGAGAAGGCCCTGTATGCCGATTACCAGACCAAGCGCGACGCCTACCTGAAACTGGCCCAGGCGGCCCTGGTGGCGCTGCGGGGCGGGGCGGACCTGGATGCCGCCGCGCTGGCCAAGAGCGAATTCGCCGACAAGGGCTACGCCGCCTTCGAGCAGGCCTTCGGCGCCATGCAGGCCATCCTGGACTTCAACCTCAAAGGCACGGCCGAGGCGGCCGACGCGGTGCGCGAGAAGGTGGCGCGGGTGGAATACGCCACCCTGGCCGCCCTGGCCGTGATGCTGCTGGTGGGCGGTGCGCTGATGGTGCTGGTGCCGCGCAGCGTGACCGCACCGGTGCAGGAGGCCGTGGTGCTGGCGCGGCGCATCGCCGAGGGCGATCTGACCCACCGCCTGCAAACCGCGCGAGGCGATGAGTTGGGCGAACTGTTGCGCCACCTCTCCGCCATGCAGGACCAGCTGACGCAGGTCGTGTCCCGGGTCCGTCAGGGTTCCGAGGGGGTGGCCACCGCCAGCGCCGAGATCTCCCAGGGCAACCATGACCTGTCGGCCCGCACCGAGCAGCAAGCCAGTGCCCTGGAACAGACGGCTGCCAGCATGGAGGAGCTGGGTTCCACCGTGCGCCACAACGCCGACAGCGCCCGCCAAGCCAGCGCCCTGGCGCAGCAGGCCTCCCAGGTGGCCACCCAGGGCGGCCAGGTGGTGGACCAGGTCGTCTCCACGATGAAGGGCATCCACGCCGCCTCGCAGCGCATCGCCGACATCATCGGGGTGGTCGACGGCATCGCCTTCCAGACCAACATCCTGGCCCTGAACGCGGCGGTCGAAGCGGCCCGCGCCGGGGAGCAGGGCCGCGGCTTCGCGGTGGTGGCCGGCGAGGTGCGCAGTCTGGCCGGTCGCTCCGCCGAGGCCGCGCGCGAGATCAAGCAGCTGATCCAGGACAGCGTCGAGCGGGTGGCCCAGGGCACGACCCTGGCCGACCAGGCCGGCCAGACCATGGGCCAGGTGGTGGGGGCCATCGGCCAGGTGGCCACGCTGGTGGGCGAGATCAGCACCGCCAGCCAGGAGCAGTCCGCCGGCGTGGTGCAGGTGGGCGAGGCCGTCACCCACATGGATCAGAGCACCCAGCAGAACGCGGCCCTGGTCGAGCAGATGGCGGCAGCGGCCAGCTGCCTGCAGGGGCAGGCCCAGGAACTGGTGGGCATCGTGTCCACCTTCAAGCTGGACGCGACGCGGCCGGCCTGAATTCCGTCCCGCCGGGTTACTCCGCCGGCGCCGCTTGCGCCGGCTCTTTCTTTGAGGCGCCTTTGCTCCGGTCGTGGCGCTTCCCAATGCAAACAGCCCGCATTCGCGGGCTGTCGTCGTTCAGGGCGGGGGAGGGTCAGGCCTGGGCCAGGCCACCGCTGCTGCGGCGGGTGGCACCGCCATAGACGGCCACCGGCTCGGCGCTGGGGATCAGCACGTCCAGGGCCCGGTCCAGGGCCTGGCTGGCGCGGGCCACCGCGTCGCGCTGGGCCGCCACCTGGCTGCTGGTGCGCGCCAGGCGGCGACGCAGCACGGGCGGGATGCCGGTCGGCGTGCGGGCGGCCTGGTTGAAGCGATCCACCGCGCGGGACAGGGCGCTGTGCAGTTCGGCGGCGGCCTGTTCGGCGGCGCCGGCGTCCTGCAGCTTCAGGGCCGAGCCCAGGGCGGCCAAGTGTTGCTCGACCTCGGCCACGGTGGCCTCGAGATGGGCCACAGCCTGCAGGGCCTGGGTTTCAGAGGAGGAAGTCATCATGATGATCGGGAAGCCGGCGGTGGTCCGGCCTCAAGGCAGGCAGACAGTGGAAGCGTTGGCGTTGTCCCGGGCTGGCCCGGGTCAGCGTCAGGAGGAGCGGCTGTTGTTCAGCAGTTCCTGCGCGTTGGCGATCATCTTGTCGGCGATCTTGTCGGCGTTCACCTGGAACTTGCCGTCCTTGATCGCCTGGGCGATGCGCGCCACCTTCTCGGCGTCGAACGTGCCGTCCAGCGCGCCGGAGTCACGCAACTGCGAGGCCGCGCTGGACAGGGCCACGGTGGCGCTGTCGCTGCTGTTGCTCTGCGAGGTCGTCGAGGCCTTCTTGGCCGACCCGGTCGCCGAGCGGTCGTTGGTCAGTGTGCTGACCGCGACCTGATGTTCGGGGGAACCGATCTTCATGATGTTCTCCTGCGGGCCCAGCTTTGACGGAGCCCAATGATCCACTTCCGCTTGGGAACTGTTTCGGAGGACTCTGACAGGACTTTAGCCATTTTTGCGGCGGAAATGGGGGGATTCATGGGCTGATTTCGACCCATCCATCGGCGGTGGGTCGGCCGACCAGCAGCTTGCCGCTGTCGACCTTGACGCGGACCAACTGGCCCTCGACGCCGGGGTTCATGGCCTGGCCCTCGGTGGAGGCCGACCAGCCGGGGCCGCTGGCCACCACGCGCACGGTGGCGCCGGCATCGAACCAGCGCCGGGGTTTCAGGTCGGTGGTGCGCAGCGTGGCGCCGGCGGGCAGGGGGCGGGCCAGGGTGCGGCCCGCGACCTGCTCGGCATCGAAGATGGCGGCGCCGGGAGCGGCGGCGATGTCCACCTCCGCTTCCATCAGCTGTCCGGCATCCAGCACGGTGCCGCCGGGCAGCGCCTCGCGCAGCACCTGGGCATTGCGGTAGACATGCACCGTCACCGGCACGCTGATGTTCCAGGGCTTGGCGCCCTGGACGCATTTCAGGCCGATGCGGGTGCGACCCCAGGCCGGCAGGCCGGGGGGCAGATAGGGTTGGATGCGCTGACAGGGGGCCAGGTGCAGGCGGGGGTCCAACTGGCCCACATCCACCTTCACCCGCAGGCCGGCCTGTTGGGCATCGCGCTGGGTGGCCGCCTCCTCGGCCAGGCGGCTGACCTGGCTGCTCAGGTCCGGTGCCATCTCCGCCTGCTGGGCCCAGGCATGGGCCGCCAGCGCGCACAGGGCGGTGGCGGTCAGGCGGGGCAGGGGGCGAAAGAAGGGCACGGCACGATCCTGGTGTGACAAGGGTCACTGTAGGCAGGCCGCCGCCGCGGTGTGGTGGGAAATGCGGCGCCAGCCGGTCCCTATTCGGGCCTTCTGGGCCGGGGGCGGCTTTCACAATCGCTGCACAGCGAGGATGCGTCCGAAGTGTTTTCGGAGCCTCCGCCGATTTCTGAAGGTCTGAGAAGGACGCCGGCCATGTTGAACCGCCTGACCCAGAGCATGGACTTCCAAGCCCAGGCACTGAGCCTGCGCGCCGAACGTCAGCGCCTGATCGCCAGCAACATCGCCAACGCGGACACGCCGGGCTATGTGGCCCGCGACATGAACTTCGCCCAGGCGCTGAAGGAGGCCACGGGCGCGGTGCCGGTGGCCGGGCAGATGGCCGTGACCGAGCCGGGCCACATCCAGCCCGCGGCCGGCGCCCGCAGCGAGGCCGGCCTGGCCTACGCACTCAATTCCCAGACCAGTCTGGACAGCAACACCGTGGACATGGACCGCGAGCGGGCCAGCTTCGCCGAGAACTCGGTGAAGTACGAGGCCACGCTGCGCTTCCTCAACAGCCAGATCAAGAACGTGCTGGACGCCATGAAGGGCGCGAACCAGGGCTGATCGGACTGACAGCGAGCAATGACGACGAGGTGACCCCATGAGCATGTTCAAGGTCTTCGACATTTCCGGCAGCGCCATCAGCGCGCAGAGCCAGCGCCTGAACACGGTGGCGTCCAACCTGGCCAATGCCGACACCGTGGCCGGGCCCGACGGCAAGGCCTACAAGGCGCACGAGGTCGTCTTCCAGACCGTGATGATGGACGCCAACGGCGCCGCTGCCCGGGGCGATGCCGAGAACCCGCTGGTCTCCAGCGCCGGGGTGCGCGTGTCCAACGTGGTGGAGGACCAGACGCCGGGGCGCCGGGTCTTCGACCCCAGCCACCCGCAGGCCGACGCCCAGGGCTACGTCACCTACAGCAACGTCAATCCGGTCGAGGAGATGGTCAACATGATCTCCTCCTCGCGCTCGTACCAGAACAACGTCGAGGTCATGAACACGGCCAAGAGCCTGATGCTCAAGACCATCCAGATGGGCCAGGGCTGAGGCCCCGGTTCCGACCTCCACCGCCGACTGAAGGACCGTCATGGCCGTCGACACCGTCAACAACAGCAGCAAGACCTCGGGCACCAGCAGCACGGCCACCAACGGCCTGACCAGCACCAGCGCGTCCGAGCAGTCGGACCGCTTCCTCAAGCTGCTGGTCACCCAGATGCAGAACCAGGATCCGCTCAACCCGCTGGACAACGCCCAGGTCACCAGCCAGATGGCGCAGATCAGCACCGTCACCGGCATCGAGCAGCTCAACGGCACCGTCGCCGGCCTGAATTCGCAGTTCCTGCAGATCCAGACCATGCAGGGCGCGGCCCTGGTGGGACACGATGTGGCCATCGAGGGCAACACCCTGCGCCAGAAGGGTGGCAAGGGCGACGGCGGCTTCGAGCTGCCCAGCGCCGCCGATTCGGTCAAGGTCGAGATCCAGTCGGCCGACGGCACCACCATCGACACCATCGACCTGGGCGCCCAGGACGCCGGCAAGCACGATTTCAGCTGGAACATTCCCAGCTCCCGCGCGGGCGACGCCCTGACCTTCAAGGTGACCGCCACGGCCAAGGGCCAGGCGGTGGACACCCTGAGCCTGCAGAACCAGACCATCCAGGCCGTCAGCAACCTGGGCAGCACCATGGCCCTGGACCTGGACAACGGACAGCGTGTCGCCTACGACGCGATCTGGGCCTATTACTGACATCACGGCAGTCCGCCGACCCCTTTCCTTCCCCTAGGAGAACCCCATGAGCTTCCAGCAAGGCCTGTCCGGTCTGAACGTGATGTCCAAGAACCTGGACGTCATCGGCAACAACATCGCCAACGCCAGCACCGTCGGGGCCAAGAGCTCGCGTGCCGAATTCGCCGACCTCTATGCCAACGCGCTGTCGGGCGCCGGCTCCTCGCCGGTGGGCATCGGCGTGCAGATGGCCACCGTGGCCCAGCAGTTCACCCAGGGCAACATCACCGCCACCGACAACTCGCTGGACGTGGCCATCAACGGCGGCGGCTTCTTCCAGCTGACCGACCCCACCACCGGCGAGACGGTCTATTCCCGCAACGGCCAGTTCAAGCTGGACAAGACGGGCTACATCGTCAACGACCAGGGCCAGAAGCTCCTGGGTTACGGAGCCGACGCCAACGGCAACGTGATCCAGGGCGCCACCAGCGCCATGCAACTGCCCACCTCGGGCATCAGCCCGCAGGCCACCACCAAGGTGGCCAACGAATTCAACCTCGACTCGCGCGAGCAGGTCACCGACCCGGGCGCCAGCGCCAGTCCCCGCATCAACTTCACCGATTCGACGACCTTCAACCAGGCGCGCTCGATGACGGTGTATGACGCCAAGGGGCAGCCGGTGTCGCTGAGCTTCTACTACCAGAAGACCGCCGACGACACCTGGAACGTCTATGCCACGGCCAACGGCAAGACGCTGAGCGGCAGCGACAGCGCCCCGACTCCCATCCAGACGCTGACCTTCTCGCCGGACGGCTCCACCGTGTCGCCCACCACCACCACGCTGAGCATTCCCGCCTCGACCAACTCGTCGGGCGCTGCCACCCTGGCCATCGATCCGGTCACCTGGGACGTCACCGGTTCCACCCAGTACGGCTCGGTCTTTGCACTGACCAACCAGACCCAGGACGGCTTCGCGCCGGGGCAGCTCACCGGCGTGACCATCGGCAACGACGGCGTGCTGCTGGCCCGCTATTCGAACGGCCAGACCAAGGCTGCGGGGCAGATCGAGACGGCCACCTTCCGCAACGTGCAGGGGCTGCAGCCCATCGGCGGCAACGCCTGGCGCCTGACCTCCAACTCGGGCGACCCGATCAAGGGCGTGCCGGGCTCGGGCAACCTGGGCACGCTGCAATCCGGCGCCGTCGAGGATTCCAACGTGGACCTGACCGGCGAACTGGTGAACATGATCACCGCCCAGCGCAACTACCAGGCCAATGCCCAGACCATCAAGACGATGGACCAGGTCATGCAGACCCTGGTGAACCTGCGTTGATGCCCTGAAGGCCTAGGAGTCAGCCATGGACCGCATGATCTACCTGACGATGACCGGCGCCAAGGCGGCGATGCAGCGCCAGGAGGTCATCAGCCACAACCTGGCCAACGTCTCGACCACGGGCTTTCGCGAGCAGCTGGCGGCCTTCCGGGCCGTGCCGGTGCGCGGCGACGGCGCCTCCACCCGCGTCTATGCGCTGGAGACGACCGTGGGCTACAACGACGCCCAGGGACCCATCACCGCCACCGGGCGCAACCTGGACGTGGCGATGAAGGGCAATGCCTGGATGGCGGTCCAGGGCCTGGACGGCACCGAGGCCTACACCCGGGCCGGCGCGCTGGACGTGGACGCCCAGGGCCAGCTGGTGACCATCACCGGACTGCCGGTGGTCGGCGAGGCCGGCCCCATCACCGTGCCCGATGGCGCGGAACTGCAGATCGCTTCGGACGGCACCGTCAGCGCCAAGACCGCGGGCCAGGCCCCGCAGCAGATCGGCAAGCTCAAGCTGGTCACCCCCGAGGCCCCGCTGACCCGCGGCGAGGACGGTCTGTTCCGCGGCAGCAAGGGCGACCTGGACGCCGACCCGGCCGCCCGCCTGCAGGACGGGGCGCTGGAAGGCTCCAACGTCAGTCCGGTGGAGACCATGGTGGCCATGATCTCCGCGGCCCGCCAGTACGACAGCCAGATGAAGCTGCTGCAGACGTCGGAAAAGCAGGATCAGGCCGCCTCGCGCCTGCTGTCCACCTCGGGCTGAGCCGGTTGACCGGCCCTGGCTTCGGAATCACGGGCCTTTGGGCCCGTTTTTCTTGGGCTGGCCACCCTTCAGTTCGGCCCATCATGGGCGACACGCCGTCTTGACGGGAGAACCGACATGCTCCGATCGCTCTGGATCTCGAAATCCGGGATGGAAGCCCAGCAGACACAGCTGGACCACATCTCCAACAACCTCTCCAACGTGGCCACCACCGGCTACAAGCGCTCGCACGCAGCGTTCGAGGACCTGATCTACCAGAACCTGCGCCAGTCCGGCGCCAACAGCTCCGACCAGACCCAGCTGCCCACCGGCCTGCAGGTCGGTCTGGGCACCCGGGCCGTGGCCACCGCGCGCGACTTCACGCAGGGCAACCTGCAGCAGACGGGCAACAACCTGGACCTGGCCATCAACGGCAAGGGCTTCTTCCAGATCACCATGCCCGACGGCACCACGGCCTACACCCGAGACGGCTCCTTCAAGCTGGACAACCAGGGCCAGATCGTCACCAACAACGGCTATGTGGTGCAGCCCGGCCTGACGGTGCCGGCCAATGCCCAGAGCGTCACGGTGGCGGCCGATGGCACGGTCAGCGTGACCCTGCCGGGCCAGGCCACGCCGCAGACCCTGGGCCAGTTCCAGACGGCCAGCTTCATCAACCCGCAGGGCCTGGACCCGCTGGGCCAGAACCTGTATGCCGAGACGGCTTCGTCCGGCACGCCCAGCACCGGCGCGCCCCAGTCCAACGGGATGGGCGCGTTGCAGCAGGGCTTCGTCGAGACCAGCAACGTCAACGTGGTGGAGGAGCTGGTGCAGATGATCCAGACCCAGCGCGCCTACGAGCTCAACTCCAAGGCCGTGTCCACCTCCGACCAGATGCTGCAGCGCCTGTCGCAGCTGTAAGCACGCCCCAGATCCCGAACCCGGGCCGGGGCCCGCGCCTGCGGCCCGGCCGAGGAGACGCCCATGCGCACCCCGTTCATCCTGGCCCTGCTGGCCAGCACCGCCCTGGCCGCCTGCACCACGCCCTACGTGGTGCCCGAAGTGCAGTTCCCCACCGCCACCGCGCCGGCCGTGCCGGCCAGCGGCCCCCTGGCCTGGGAGGCCCAGCAGCCGGTGCCGGTGGCCCAGCCCGGGCAGGCCGGCGTCACCGGCGGCATCTTCCAGTCGGCGCAGTACCGGCCGCTGTTCGAGGACTACCGCGCCCGCCATGTCGGGGACACGCTGCTGGTGCAGATCGTCGAGCGGGTGAGCGCCAGCCAGAGCGCCACCAGCACCCTGGGCAAGAAGGGCTCGGTCGATGCCTCGGTGTCGGCGGCCCCCTTCGTCAGCCCGAGCTGGCTGACCAAGCTCAGCGCCACCGGCAGCAGCAACAACACCTTCGAGGGCAAGGGCAGCACCGGCACCAGCAACGACTTCTCCGGCACCATCACCGCCAGCGTGATCGGCGTGCTGCCCAACGGGCACCTGCTGATCGCCGGGGAGAAGCAGGTGGGCGTGAACCACAACGTGGACACCCTGCGCTTCACCGGCGAGGTGGACCCGCGCGCCATCCAGCCGGGCAACATGGTGCAGAGTGCCCGCATCGCCAACGTGCGCGTGCAGCACAAGGGCGACGGTCAGATGGCCGATACGCAGGGAATAGGCTGGCTGGCCCGATTCTTTTTGAACCTTCTGCCGATCTAAAGTTTTTCAGAATCGTTGCCAGGGACTCCTCCCGGAATTCTCTGGCAACGTCATGACCACCACTTCGCACCGCACCCTCCGCTTCCTCGGCCAGCTGGCCCTCGTGCTGGCGGCGGTGTCGGCCGGACTGCCGGCGCTGGCCTCCCAGCGCATCAAGGAGGTGGCCTCGATCCAGGGCGTGCGTTCCAACCAGCTGATCGGCTACGGCCTGGTCGTGGGCCTGGACGGCACCGGCGACCAGACCACCCAGGTTCCCTTCACCACCCAGGGCCTGACCTCCATGCTGCAGCAGATGGGCATCACCGTGCCCGCCGGCACCAACATGCAGCTCAAGAACGTGGCGGCGGTGATGGTCACCGCCGAGCTGCCCCCCTTCGCCCAGCCGGGCCAGACCATCGACGTCACCGTCTCCTCGGTGGGCAATGCCAAGAGCCTGCGCGGCGGCACCCTGATCGCCACCCCGCTCAAGGGCGCCGACGGCGAGGTCTACGCCGTGGCCCAGGGCAACCTGATCGTCGGCGGCGCCGGGGCCTCCTCGGGCGGCTCCAAGGTGCAGATCAACCACCTCAGCGGTGGCCGCGTGCCCCAGGGCGCCACCGTCGAGCGCACCGTGCCCACCCCGCTGCAGATGGGCGACATGCTGCAGCTGGACCTCAACGCCGCCGACTTCAACACCGCCCGCGCGGTGGCCAATGCCATCAACAGCGCCAAGGGCGCCGGCACGGCCCAGGCCATGGACGGCCGGGTGGTGCGCGTGCGCGCCCCCCGCGAGCCGGACCAGCGCGTGTCCTTCCTGGCCGACATCGAGGAGCTGCCGCTGGAGCTGGCCCGCCCGGCCGCCAAGGTGGTGCTCAACCCGCGCACCGGCTCCATCGTGCTCAACCAGGCCGTGCAGCTGGCGCCTTGCGCCGTCGCCCACGGCAGCCTGACCGTCACCATCAGCCAGACCCCGCAGGTCAGCCAGCCCGGACCCCTGTCCAACGGCCAGACCGCGGTGACCCAGAAGACCGACATCAGCGTGCAGCAGCAGGGCGGCTCGCTGGTGCAGCTGCCGGCCGGCGCCCAGCTGGCCGACGTGGTCAAGGCCCTGAACTCGCTGGGCGCCACGCCGCAGGATCTGCTAGCCATCCTGCAGGCCATGAAGGCCGCCGGGGCCCTGCAAGCCGAGCTGGAGGTGATCTGATGGCTGCCGCGCTTCCTTCCACCCTGGTCGGGGCCAACGCCGGGCTGGGCGATGCGCGCGGGCTGGACGCCCTGCGCACCCGCGCCACCAAGGACCCCAAGGCCGTCGCCAAGGAGGCGGCCAAGCAGTTCGAGACGCTGTTCATGCAGCAGCTGCTCAAGTCCATGCGCGAGGCCACCAAGAACGACGACGGCATGGACAACGACGCCTCCAAGATGGGCGCCGAGATGCTGGACAGCCAGTGGGCCACCCGCCTGGCCGGCCGCCCTGGCGGCCTGGCCGACGTGATCGCCCGCCAGATGGAAAAGCAGATCCAGTCGGCCACCCAGCCGGTGGCCGCCAAGAGCGACAGCGCCAACACCACCCCGGTGGACCTGGCCAAGCCCGACGCGCCGGTGCGCCCGCCCCAGCAGGCCGCGGCCAACTTCGTGCAGCAGCACCAGGATGCCGCCCAGGCCGCCGAGGCCGCCAGCGGCATCCCGGCCTCCTTCATGATCGCCCAGGCCGCGCACGAGACCGGCTGGGGCCGCAAGGAGATCCGCAACCCCGACGGCAGCTCGGCCCACAACCTCTTCGGCATCAAGGCCGGCGCCAACTGGAGCGGCCCGACCACCGACGTGACCACCACCGAATACATCGGCGGCGTGGCCCGCAAGGTGGTGCAGAAGTTCCGTGCCTATGCGAGCTACGCCGAGTCCTTCGCCGACTACGCCAAGCTGATGGCCAACAACCCGCGCTACCAGAAGGTCGTGGCCGCCGGCAGCAATGCCCAGGCCTTCGCCCAGGGCCTGCAGAAGGCCGGTTACGCCACCGACCCGTCCTATGCCGACAAGCTGGGCCGCGTCATCAACACCACCCTCAGGCTGCAGCGCAGCCTGCAGGCCTGAGCGGCCTGAGTCGGAGCGGAGCGCACCATGTCCTCCTTGATGAGCATCGGGATGCGCGGCATGACGGCCGCGACCGCCGCGCTGGATGTCACCGGCCACAACATCGCCAACGCCAACGTCAAGGGCTATTCGCGCCAGCAGGTCAACCTGGAGACGGCCGTGGGCCAGTTCTCCGGCAGCGGCTTCTTCGGCAAGGGCGTGAACGTCACCAACGTCACCCGGGCCCATGACGACTTCCTGACCATGCAGGCCACGGCCGCCGCCGCCCTGCAGGCCAAGGACGACGCCCACAGCAGCCAGCTCAGCGAGCTGGAGAAGCTCTTCCCCGCGGGCGAACAGGGCATCGGCTATGCGCTGGGCGACTTCCTCAACGCCGCGGTGGACCTGTCCAACAGCCCGGCCGACAGCTCGGCCCGCCAGGTGCTGCTGGCCCGCGCGGCCGACGTGGCGGCGCGCTTTCGCACCGCCTCGGACCGGCTGGAGATGCTGCAGCAGGGCGTGACCGCCGACCTGCAGGCCCAGGCCGCCACCCTCAATGGCTATGCCGCCCAGGTCGCCAAGATCAACCAGCAGATCGCCGCCAACCACGGTGTGGACCAGCTGCCCAATGACCTGATGGACCAACGCGACCAGCTCATCAAGCAGATGAGCGGCATCATGGGCGTGTCCACCCTCCAGGCCTCCGACGGCACGGTCAGCGTCTTCGTGGGCAGCGGCCAGAGCCTGGTGCTGGGCAACCAGGCCTCGCAGATCGTGGTCAACCCGGACCCGGCCGACAACGCGCGCAGCGCCCTGTCGATCAAGACCGCCGGCGAGACCATGGCGCTGAATTCAGACCAGCTCGGCGGCGGCTCGATGGCCGGGCTGATGGCCTTCCAGAACGACGACCTGGTCGATGCCCGCAACCAGATCGGCCAGATGGCCATGGCCTTCGCCTCCAAGGTCAACGACGTCCAGGCCCTGGGCCTGGATCTGCGCGATCCGCCCCAGGTCGGCTCGCCGCTGTTCAACATCGGCGCCCCGGCGGCCAAGGCCAACACGAACAACGCCCGGGACGGCACGGGGGCTTACATCGCCAACGTCAGCCTTTCCGTGACCGATGCCAGCCAGCTGCAGGCCAGCGACTACGACCTGCGTCCCGATGGCAGCGGCGTGGCCGGCCAATACAAGCTCACCCGCCTGTCCGACGGGCTGGTGCGCACGGTCAACGACGGCGCCACCGTGGACGGCTTCAAGATCAGTGTGGGCACACCCGATCTGCAGCCGGGCGACAGCTTCCGACTGCAACCCGTGGGCGGGGCTGCCGCCGGCATGACCCGCGCGCTGGACGATGTCACCGGCATCGCCGCAGCCCTGCCGGTGACCGCCACCATGGGCACCGCCAACACCGGCACCGCCTCGGTCAACCTGCTCAAGGTGACCGACCCTTCCATCGATCCCTCGCTGACGGCCAACGTGTCCTTCACCGACGGCAGCGGCCACTACAACTGGAGCCTGACCGACAGCTCAGGCACCGTGACCAGCAGCGGCACCGGCACCTGGACGGCCGGCCAGGCGATCAGCCTCAACGGCTTCCAGCTCACGCTCAACGGGGTGCCCGCCAGCGGCGACACCCTGGCCGTGGCCAAGACGACCTTTCCGGCCAGCAACAACGGCAACGCGCTGGCCCTGGCCTCGCTGCGTGACGAGGCCTTCGTCGGCCGTTACACCATGTCCGACGGCAGCATCGGCGGTGGCGCCACCGTCACCGATGCCTATGCCGCCACCATGGCGGACGTGGGCGTGCGGGTGCAGAGCGCCAAGTCGGCGGCGGCCATTTCCAAGGCGTCCCAGACCGATGCCGAGACCTCGCTGGCCTCCAGCACCGGCGTCAACATGGACGAGGAAGCCTCCAAGCTGATCCAGTTCCAGCAGGCCTACCAGGCCTCCGCCAAGGTGCTGCAGGTGGCCCAGTCCATCTTCGACACCATGCTGCAGCTGGGCCGCTGAGCGCCACATTGAACTGAGGGGAGCCCCGGATGTTTCGCATCACCACCGCCAACGCCTACGCGGCCTCGGTCGACAACCTGCAGAGCCGGCAATACGAGCTGAACATGGCGCAGCAGCGCCTGACCAGCCAGAAGCGGGTGCTGGCCCCCAGCGACGACCCGGCCGCCGCCGCGCGCGCCGAGCGGTCCCGCGCCATGATCCAGCGCGCCGACGCCAACCAGCGCGCCGTGGACGCCAGCAAGAACTCCATGACCCTGACCGAAGCGGCCCTGGGCGATGCCACCGAGCTGATCCAGCAGGCCCGCGAACTGGTGGTGGCCGCCGGCAACGCCAGCTACAGCGCGGCCCAGCGCAAGGATGTGGCCAACCAGCTGACCGAGATCCGCAAGCAGCTGCTGTCGGTGGCCAACCGCGGTGACGGCGCGGGCGGCTTCGTCTTCGCCGGCCAGGGGGCCACCCAGCCGCCCTTTGCCGACCAGCCCGGTGGCGTGGCCTACATGGGCACGGGCGGCGAGGTGCAGGTGGCCAGTGACGAGAACCTGCCGCTGACCTTCGACGGCAGCAAGACCTGGCTGTCCGCGCCCAGCGGCAACGGCGTCTTCGTCACCAGCAGCAACAGCAGCAGCGCCTGGATCGACACCGGCCGGGTCACCGACCCCTCCAAGATCCCGGCCGATGCGAACATGGATTACACGATCCAGTTCAACAGCTCGGGCGGCACCACCACCTACGACGTGGTGCGCAAGGATGGCTCGCTGGCCGTCTCCGGGGCACCCTACCAGGACGGCAAGCTCATCGAATTCGATGGCATGGCCACCACCATCAGCGGTGCGCCCGGCAACGGCGACACCTTCAAGATCACCCCGTCGCAGCCCAATCTGTCGGCCTTCGACGCGCTGGACAAGGTCATCGCCGGCCTGAAGGATCCGTCCAAGAGCAGCGCCGAGGTGACGCAGACGGTGCAGTCCGGCCTGCGCGACCTGGACGGTGTGGCCGGCCAGTTGCAGGGCACCCGCAGCCTGGCCGGCGAGATCCTCAACCGCATCGATGGCGTCACCAGCCGGGTGACCGACCTGAAGAACTACGCCGAGAGCACCCGCTCCGACGCCGAGGACCTGGACATGGTCCAGGCGATTTCCGACTTCCAGAACCAGCAGACCAACTACAGCGCGGCGCTTCAGACCTATGCCTCGCTGCAGAAGATGTCGCTGTTCGACTACATCAAAGGCTGATCCGGGGACCCCACGATGAATGCATTGGCACTCGATCTTGTCTGGCTGGGCTGCGGCGCGCTGTTTGGCGCCCGCGGGCGGGTGGTGATGAACCGCCTGACCCTGCACCCGATGCCCGACGCACCCGCCCAGCTGGCCGCTCCGGTGCTGGAACTGCTCGACGAGGCCTGGCCCGAGGAGCGCGGGCCGCTGTGCCTGAGCCCGACCACCGAGGCCCTGCTGTCGGGCCTGCTGGAGGCCGACCGTCCCGCCCACACGGTGCTGGAGGTGCCCGCCTTTCTGGCCGGCGACCCGGCCTGGGAGGCCCGCCTGCGCGAGCGCGCTGCGGCCGGCCAGGCCCTGGCCCTCAAGGGCCGGCCGCTTCAGCCGCTCTCGCCGGAACTGCTGGCCTGCTTCCGCCACGTGATCGTGGACCTGGACGACGACCGCCGCCAGACCCAGGCGCCGGCCAGCGGCGCCGCGCGCCAGACCCCCTGGGTGCAGGCCGGCACCCGCACGCCCGAAGAGGCCGGCGCCAGCCTGCGCCGCGGTGCGCTGGCGGTGCTGGGCTGGCCCCTGGGCGAGCGGCCGGGGCCGGACGCCCCGCGCAAGGACGTGCCGCCCAGCGTGCAGATCGTCATGGACCTGATCCAGCGGGTGGACCGCGAGGAGCCGGTCAAGCGCCTGGAAGAGGCCCTGCGGGGCGACCCGACCCTGGCCTTCCGCCTGATGCGCCTGATCAACTCGCCGGCCTTCGGCCTGTCGGTGGAGATCAACTCCTTCCAGCACGCCATCATGGTGCTGGGCTACCAGCGCCTCAAGCGCTGGTTGGCGCTGCTGGTGACCAATGCCGTGGACAACCCGGACCTGCAGCCCCTGATGCAGCTGGCGGTGCGCCGCGGCCTGCTGATGGAGGAGCTGGTGCGGGCCCAGGGCGACAGCAGCGCAGCCGGCGAGGCCTTCATCTGCGGCGTGTTCTCGCTGCTGGACCGCATGCTGGGTCAGCCCTTCGACCGCCTGCTGGGCAACCTGCCGGTGGGCGAGGGCGTGGCCCAGACCCTGGCCGAGTCCGGCCAGGGGCCCTACAGCGCCGCGCTGGCGGTGGCCCGCGCGGTGGAATCCGAGCTGCCGCTGGACATCGCCGAGGCGGCCGGGGCCATGCTGCTGAGCCCGGGCGAGCTCAACCGGGCGGCCCTGAAGGCCATGCAGGCGGCCCAGCAACTGCAGGGCGACTGAAGCCGCGCCGGGAACCGGTCAGGGCGGTGAGGCGCCGCTACACTCGGTGCACCGCCGAGCTGCCCTGCCATGTCGATCAAATCCAAGCTGTTGCCCGCCGCGCGGGTGCCGGGCGATGTCCCCCACGAAGGTGGCGTGGCCGTGCCCTCGGCATTGGCCGACTGCGTCTCCATCAGCCCCTTGCCGCTGCTGCTCAGCGACCCCCAGGGGCGGGTGCTGCTGGCCAACGAGCCGCTGCGCGCGGCGCTGGGCGGCCGGCTGGACGCCCTCGCCGGGCTGCCGCCCGAACTGGCCGAACTCATCGGCTGGCCGGCCCAGATGCCCGCCCGGGGTGAATCGCGCCGGCGCGAGGGCTGGGTGGCGATGGAAGGCGGCGCTTTGCGCCACTGGCGGGTCACCTCCCGCGGCGTGGCCGGTGGCGCCGGGCGCTGGCTGGTGCAGTTCGAGGACCTGGCGCTGGAAGACGCCCGTGAGCTGGCCCACATCGAGATCAGCGCCCTGATGGGCACGGCCGGCCTGGGCGTGGCCACCCACGATGCGGCCCGCGGCTGGGTCACGGCCGCGCCGCCCGCCGCCGGGCGGGGGGAGGACGAGGGCCAGGGCGAACGTGGCGCCCCGGGCCAGTCGCTGATGTCGGTCGGCCGCGATGTGGTGGCCGCCGAGTCCATGGCCGATTACGAGCGCCTGCAGCAGGCCCTGCGGCAGCGTCAGCGCATCGAGGTGCGCTATGCCGTCGAGCACCGCGACACCGGTCGGCGCTGGCTGATGACCCGGGTCGAGCCGGCCGAGCTCTCCGGCGGCCGGCCCGCCGTCACCGTGGTCACGCTGGACGTGACCGAGGAGGAGACCGCGCGCCGCCACAACGAGCAGCTGCTGCACGAGCTGGGCACCATCCTGGAGGTGAGTCCCGCCGGCATCGCCTACCTGCGCCGGGGCGCCCTGGTGCGCTGCAATGCCCGCTTCGAGGCCCTGCTGGGCCTGGATGCCGGTCAGGCCCGGGGGATGTCCCTGGCCCAGGTGATGACCCGGGCCGGGCTGGACGGCACAGCCGCGGTCCAGGCCCAGCAGCTGCTCCAGCAGCAGGGCGCCTTCGAGACCGAGTTCCAGCCGGCGGCCGGTGACAGCGCCGGCGCGGAGGAGCAGCCCTGGCGTTCGCTGGCCCTGCGGCGGGCCGGTGCCGCGGCCGGCGACGAGGTGGTGGCGGTGGTGTCCGACATCTCCCGTCTGCGCCGGCAGCAGGCGGCGCTGGCCGGCCTGGAGCGCGAGCGCGAACTGATGTTCAACCTGTCGGACGTGGGCATCGCCTACCAGCGCGATGGCCGCATCGGGCGCGCCAACCTGGCCATGGTCGAACTCACCGGCTACCCGCGCGAGCAGTTGCAGGGCCTGGCCCTGTCGGAGCTCTACGAGGACGAGGCGCTGTACCTCCAGTACGCCGCCCAGGAGCGCCGCGAACTGGCCCAGCACGGGCGAGCGCAGGGCGAGCGGCGCCTGCGCCGGCGCGACGGCAGCACCCTGTGGGTGCAGGTCCACCAGCGCATGGTGGACCTGGCCGATCCGTCGGCCGGCAGCATCGCCTCCTATGTGAACGTGGACGAGCGGCGCCGCGTGCGCGAGACCCTGCTGACCCAGGCCGATCGCACCCGCGCCATCCTGGACTCGGTGCTGGTGGGCATCGTCACCGTGGGGCCGCAGGGCATCGCCTGGATGAACCGCTCGGCCCGGCGCATGTTCGGCGGCGAACTGGCGGACTTCATCGGCCTGCCCATCAGCGTGGTGGCCTCGGCCGAGCCCGACCACCCCCTGCGCCGCCAGGACTGGCTGGACACGCTGGAGGAGGGGCAGGCCGAGACCTTCGAGTGCCGCCTGACCGCCCGGGACGGCCGCGCCTTCTGGGTGGTGGGCAATGTGGTGGTGACCGGTCGCGAGGGCAGCGCCCCCGGCGACGACGGGCAGCTGACCTTCGCCCTGCTGGACATCGAGCGTCGCCGCGAGGCCGAGAACCGCATCGCCCAGGCCCGCGCCGGCCTGCAACGCATCATCGAGACGGCGCCCCTGGCCATTGCCCTGTTCGATGGGGCCAACCAGCAGGTGCTGCAGCTCAACCAGAAGCTCTGCGCCTTCGCGCGCCGCCCGGCCGAGGACATCCTGGGCCGTCAGCCGGCCCTGTGGCTGCCCGGCATCGAGGCCGCCTCGCTGTCGGCCGACCTGCATCTGGCCAGCGGCACCCAGGAGGCGGTGCGGCGCGAGCTGCACCGCGAAGCCGACGCCCAGACCGGGCAGGCGGCCGAGGTCTGGGACGTGAGCATCGTCTCGCTGGACTCGGCGGGTGAATCCGGCGGCACCCAGCTGCTGCTGGTGGCCAGCGACGTGACCGAGCAGCGCGCGGCCGAGGAGGCCCGTCTGGCCGCGGCCATCGCCCAGCGCGAGATGCTGGTCAAGGAAGTCCACCACCGCATCAAGAACAACCTGCAGGGCGTGGCCGGCCTGCTGCAGCAGAACGCCCAGCGCCACCCCGAGGCCAGCGCCGCCATTGCCGAGGCGGTGGGCCATGTGCATGCCATCGCCCAGGTGCATGGCCTGCAGGTGGGCATGACCGGGCCCTTGCGCGTCAAGGCGGTGATGGAAGCCATCGCCCAGTCGGTGCAGCGCATGTTCGGTCGACCGATCACGATGGAAGTGCAAGGGCCCGACCCGCACCGCTTCGCGCTGACCGAGGCCGACTCGATCCCCGTGGCGCTGACCGTCAACGAACTGCTGACCAATGCCATCAAGCACAGCGCCGGTGGCGCCATCGCCTGCCGCATGGAGTGCGGCGAGGATGCAGTGGCCCTGAGCGTGGCCAATCCGGGGAGCCTGGCCCCCGAATTCAACCTGGCCCAGGTCCCCGCGGGCATTTCCGGCCTGGGCCTGGTGCGGGCCCTGCTGCCGCGCAAGGGCGCCTCCATCTCGCTGAGCCAGGAGGGGCCGATGGTGGTGGCGCGGCTGCGTCTGGCGCCGCCGGCCGTGGCGCTGCTGACACCGCTGTGACCAGTTCGGAGACAATCGGCACCATGGCAGTTCCCGATCCCACCTCGCTGTCCAAGGGCAAGATCCTGGTCGTCGACGACGACCGGCTCGTGCTGGCCACGGTGACCCACGGCTTGGTGCAGGCCGGTTTCGAGGTGATCGACGCCGACAACGGGGACGACGCCATCCTGCTGGCCCGCCAGCACCGGCCCGATCTGGCCCTGCTGGACATCCGCATGGAAGGCAAGAGCGGCTTCGACGTGGCCGACTACCTGCGCGAATCCCTGGGCACGCCCTTCATGTTCCTCTCGGCCTTCGCCGACGCGGCCACCGTGGCCCGCGTCAAGGAACTGGGCGCGGTGGCCTACCTGGTCAAGCCGCTGGACATCGCCCAGATCGTGCCAACGGTGGAGGCGGCGGTGGCCGCCGTGCGCGCCAGGCGCGAACGCGAATCGCATGCCCCGGTGGCCCGGCCGCTGCCGACGGCTCCGGCCACGGGCGCGACACCGGCCCCGCTGGCCCCGGCCAGCCGGCCGGTCGACCCCCTGAACGACCCGGTGCCGCTGGCGGTGGGCGTGCTGATGCACCGCTATTCGCTGCCGCGCGCCGAGGCGCTGCAGCGCCTCACCCGCCTGGCCCAGACCGACGGGCGTTCGCTGGCCGCGCAGGCGGCGGCCTTGGTGGATGCGGTGGAGCTGCTGGCGCGTCCCGGCCAGGCCTGACGAACCCGGGGCTGCGGCTCCTCAGCCCAGCGTGAAGTAGAAGCGGGCGCCCTTGCCCACTTCCGATTCCGCCCAGATGTCGCCGCCGCGCCGGCGCAGGATGCGCCGCACCGAGGCCAGGCCCACACCGGTGCCCTGGAAATCCTTAGGGCTGTGCAGGCGCTGGAACACGCCGAACAGCCGGTCCGCGAAGCGCATGTCGAAACCGGCGCCCTGGTCGGCCACCACGAACACGCGGCCATGCTCGGCCTGCTGCTCGCAGCGGAACTCGATGACCGTGCGCTCGCATTGCCCGCTGTACTTCCAGGCATTGCCCAGCAGGTTCTCCATCGCGATGCGCAGCAGGGTCGGGTCGCCGTGCACCACCAGCCCCGGCTCGATCGTGATGCTGGCCTGGCGTTCCGGCGCCTGGCTGCGCAGGTCTTCCACGATGTAGTTGGCCAGCTGCGACAGGTCCACCGGCTTGCGCGCCAGCGGCTGCGACTGCAGGCGCGAGAGGGCCAGCAGCGCGTCGATCATGCTGTTCATGCGCGCGCTGGCCGACAGCACCCGGTCCAGGTGGTCGTTGCCGATGCGGTCCAGGAAGCGCCCGTAGTCTTCCTTCAGGATGCGGGCGAAGCCGTCGACCACCCGCAGCGGGGCGCGCAGGTCGTGCGAGACGGAATAGACGAAGGAATCCTGGTCGGCGGCGCTGACGGCGGTCTCGGCGGCCGGATCCTGGGCCGGGCGCAGCAGCAGCAGGCGCCCCAGCGTCTCGCCTTCGCAGTTCAGCGGCAGCAGGTCGATCTTCCAGTCACCGGCCACCCGGCTCTCGCCCTCGGGCAGCTTGCGCAACGAGGCCTGCACATCGCCCGGCAAGGCCTGTTGGACCAGCTGCCAGTCCGTCTGCTGGCTCTTGGCGCCCAGCAGCCGGGCGGCGTCCGGGGACAGGGCCTGCACATCCCAGTCGGGCCCGCTGGCATCGGCCCCGCGGGGCCGCAGGATGACCACCGGCATGTCCAGTTCGCCCCACAGCCGCTGCAGCACGGACTGGTCGAGCCGGCGCTGCTCCTCGGCATCCACCGGGGCGATGGTGCCCACATAGCCGGCGAACTGGCCTCGCATGTCGTACTGGGGCAGGGCGCGCAGGCGCCAGTGGGTGGGCGGCGTGCCATGGCGCACCACGCGCAGTGCCGGGATCATGGCCTGCGCGTCCAGCCGCGCCAGCAGGGCACCGGGGCTGGGCAAGGGGTCGGCCACCTCGAAGTGGGTGTGCAGCAGCTGCCCGGTGGGCAGTTGTTCGGTCCAGGCGGTGGCCGGTGCGCCGGGGGGCGGGCGCCAGCTCACCACGCGGTGCTGTTCATCGCTGCGCCAGATCCAGCCCTCGGTCAGCTCGGCCAGGGCCTGCTGGCTCTGCGTGGCCTGACGCAGCTGGGCGTGACGCTCCAGCCGGCCCCACAGCAGCCCCGCCGCCGCGCAGGCGGCGCCGAACACCAGCATCGGCAGCCAGGACCAGGGGCCCGAAAGCTCGACCGGCCCGGCGGGGGCGCCGACCAGCTGCCATCCCACGGCCAGCGTGGCCGCCAGCAGGGCCGCCACGGTCAGGCTCAGGGCGAGGCTGCGGCCGCGCAGGCGACGGACTTGGGTCGGGACGGGCATGCAGGGATTGTAAGGAGCGGCTCGGGGGCCACCGCTGGGGGAGGCCCCGCATGGTTCATCTGCGACAGAAATGCACGGGAACCGGTCGGAACAGGCCTATTTCTGGCTTGACGTGATAGAAACGTGCGTCGATGCTACGAGCTCGCACCCTTGACCGGGTGGAACTCGGTGGGGCACCGGTTCGCGGCACAATGACCCCGTCCCGAAGCCGCCGCCAGAGCCGACTCACGTTCGCGTTTTGCCCTAGAAAGATGTTTGACACCCCGCGGGATCCCAGGTCCGAGACCGGTGCTGCCGACAGCGGCAGTGCGGTGCTGGATGCTGCCTGTCTGGATCAGCTGCGCGCCCTCGATCCGGTGGGCGGCAGCTTTCTGCAGCGGGTGCTCCAGACCTACCAGCGCTCGCTGGCCGCCCAGGAGGCCGCCATCGGCCAGGCCTTCGGCGCCGGCGACACGGCGGCCCTGTCCCACGCCGCCCACGCCCTCAAGTCGGCTTCGGCCAGCGTGGGGGCCCTGCAGCTCTCGCGCCTGTGCGCCCAGATGGAGCAGGCCGTGCGCGACGCGCAGCCCGAGCTGCTGCCCGGGCTGGTGACGCAGTTCCAGGAAGAGGCCGCCCGCGTGCATGCGGCGGTGGCGCAACAGCTGGGTGGTGGTGTCGGTCCATGAGGAGCAGCGGCGCGTCTTCGTTGCAGGAACAGGTCGAGGATCGGCCCAAGGTCCTGCTGGTCGACGACGACGAGGTCAACCTGATGCTGGTCTCCGCGGCCCTGTCCAAGCATGGCTTCGACGTGACCGAGGCCAGCAGCGGCGACGAGGCCCTGCGCATCCTGGGCGGCTGGATTCAGGACCTGGTGGTGCTGGACGCACGCATGCCGGGTCTGGACGGTTTCGAGACCTGCGAGGAACTGCGTGGCATGTACGGGCTGGAGAACGTGCCCGTGCTGATGCTGACCGGCCTGGACGACGAGGCCTCCATCAAGCGGGCCTATGACGCCGGCGCCACCGATTTCTTCGTCAAGTCCAACCAGTGGAGCCTGCTGGCCGGCCGCCTGCGCCACATGCTGCGCGCCGCCCGCACCCAGCAGGAGCTGATCCGCAGCCGCGCCAAGCTGGCCCGGGCCCAGGATCTGGCCCGCATGGGCAGCTTCGAGTGGTGGCACCACCCCGAGCGCGGCCTGCCCTTCGGCATGGAGCTTTCCGAGGAGGCGCTGCGCGTGTTCGGCAGCGCGCCGGACGACCGCCTGAGCTTCCGTGACCTGCTGCGCATGATGACCCGCGAGGAACGCCACGGGCTGATCCGCGGCATGCGCCAGATCGTGCGCCAGGTCTTCGGCATCGCGATGGACGTGCCGCTCTCGCGCGGCGTCAAGCGCAACCGCATCATCCACGTCGAAGGCGAGCCCGAGTTCGGCGAATACGGCCAGTGCGTCGGCTACACCGGCATCGTGCAGGACGTGACCGAGCGCCACCAGGCCGAGGACTCCATCCGCAAGCTGGCCAACAAGGACCCGCTGACCCAGCTGCCCAACCGGCGCCAGTTCAACTGGCGGGCCGAGCGGGCGCTGGAGCAGGCCCGGCGCATGGGCCACAAGATGGCCCTGCTGCTGATCGACCTGGACCGTTTCAAGAACATCAACGACACCCTGGGCCATGCGGCCGGCGACGAGCTGCTGCTCGAGGTCTCCATGCGCCTGCGCGGCTGCGTGCGCCACAGCGACCAGATCTTCGACGGCACCGTCGAGGCCGTGGGCTCGCGCTTCCACCGCGCACTGGAGGCCGTGGGCCGCCTGGGAGGCGACGAGTTCGTGGCCCTGCTGCCCGAGGTGGAGGACGAGCGCGACGCCGAGCGGGTGGCCCAGCGCATCCTGGAGGCCCTGCGCCAGCCGGTCTATGTGGCCGACCAGGAGTTCTTCGCCACCGCCAGCGTGGGCATCGCGCTGTACCCGCAGGACGGCCAGACCGTGGCCGATCTTCTGCGCAATGCCGACGTGGCGATGTACGCCGCCAAGGACCGCGGCCGCAACGGCTCGGTGCTCTACACGCCCAATCTGGCGGTGCGCGACCGCGAGAAGCTGGAGCTGGAAACCGCGCTGCACAAGGCCATCGAGCGCAACGAACTGGTGCTGTACTACCAGCCCAAGGTGGACGCCCAGAGTGGCCGCCTGATGGGCGTGGAGGCGCTGATGCGCTGGCGCCGCGGCGACGCCCTGGTGCCGCCCAACGAGTTCATCCCGATGGCCGAGGAAACCGGCCTGATCGTGCCGCTGTCCGAATGGGCGCTGCGCGAGGCCGCCCGCCAGGCCCACGAATGGCGCCAGGCCTTCGGCTTCAACGAGTCCATCGCCGTGAACATGCCCAGCCGCATGTTCCTGCGCCAGGATCTGGTCGACCTGATCCACGAGGCGGTCAAGCCCTATGGCATCCCGCACCGCATGCTGCTGCTCGAGATCACCGAGAGCAGCCTGATGAAGGACCTGCAGAGCATCCTGCCCACGCTGCACCGCCTCAACGAGGTGGGGGTGCAGATCTCGGTGGATGACTTCGGCACCGGGTATTCCTCGCTTCAGTATCTGACCGAACTGCCGATCTCAGAACTGAAGATCGACCGCTCCTTCGTCAACAAGCTCGGACGCGAGCCCAAGGCGAGCGAGGTGATCCACCTGATCATCTCGCTGGCCCAGGCGCTCAGTCTGCGCGTGGTGGCCGAGGGCGTGGAGAACACCACGCAGATGAACCTGCTGCGCAGCCTGCAATGCCGCATGATGCAGGGCTACCTGATCAGCCGCCCGATGCCCGGCGCCGACCTGCCGGCCTGGGTGGCCGAACATGTGGCCGTGCCCAGCGCCACGGCGGCTGCGGAGCCGCTGGCCCTGAGCCAGGCCGGAGAAACCCACCCGGCAGCGTCCCGCTGAACCAGCGCACGGGGCGCTGCCCGCCCGCCCCGACATGAACGCCACCTCCGAACAAACGCCCGCCCAGATCGCCAAGGCTGCATTGCGCCGCCTGGCGGTGGCCAAGCTGGAGCCCACGCCCGAGAACTATGCCCAGGCCTGGGCCGAGGAGTGCGGCACAGCCGCCGCCACCCTGCCGCCGCGCGCGCGCACCGTGCTGGAGCGCCTGTCCCAGCGCTTCGGGGACGAACCGGCCCAGCGCGCCGAACTGCTGCAGGCCATGCTGCAGGGCCAATGGGACCAGGCCCAGCGTTTGACCGACCGGGTGTCCGACAGCCAGTCCGCCCAGGCCCAGGCCTGGGCCCAGCTCATCGAGCGCCTGACACGCGCCCTGGAGCGTGGTGGCAAGCAGTGGTCGGTGGCCCGCAAGAAGGAAAGCCTGCAGCGGGTGCTGGACTCCAGCCGCAGCGATGTGCAGCGCCTGCAGCACCGCCTGCGCCAGCTGATCGGTTCCTGGGACAGCGACGGCGAGATGCCCGTGCTGGATGACGACGCCACGTCGACGGCAACGGCAGAAGACAGCGCGAGCCCGCCCGCCGGCGATGCGCCCACGGCAGGCCTGACGGTCATGGACGTGGCCTTGCACGGTCATTGGGTCTCGGTGGTGCAGCCCCTCGAATCGACCGTCCGGGCCGCCCTGCCGCCCGAGGCCGGGCGCGCCGTGGCCCTGGCCGACGAACTGGCCGGCCTGGCCGGGCGGCTGGCCGAGGATGGCGCCACGCCCGAACTGGCGGGGGCGGTGGCCGAGGTCTGCGGCCGGGCCCGCCGGCTGCTGGCCCATCGCCACCATCTGCTGGACCAGGTGCACCGGCTCAGCCAGGAGCTGGCCGGCGGCCTGGCCGAGCTCTCCGAAGACGAAAGCTGGGTGCAGGGGCAGCTGGCCGGGCTGAAGGAACGGCTGGGCGAGACGCCCAATGCCCGCGGCGTGCAGGCGGCGGCCCAACTGCTGGCCGAGACCCGCGCCCGGCAGCAGGCCCTGCGCCAGGAGCGCGAGCAAGCCCGCCAGGCCCTGAAGGATCTCCTGCAGCAGATGCTGGCCGAGCTGGGCGAACTCGACCAGCACACCGGCCGCTTCAGCGACGGCATGCTGCGCTATGCCGAGACGGTGCAGAACGCCCAGTCGCTGGAGAGCCTGGCCGAGGTGGTGCGCGAGATGGTGGCGGAAAGCCGCAGCGTGCACGGTCTGGTCAGCGCCACCCGAGGGCGCCTGCAGGACGAGCACCGCCGCGCCAGCGAGCTGGAGACCCAGGTGCGGGCGCTGGAGGCCGAGCTGCGCCGCCTGTCCGACGAGGTGGCCACCGATGCCCTGACCCAGGTGGCCAACCGACGTGGCCTGATGCAGCAGTTCGAGGTCGAGCAGGCCCGAATCGCCCGCGAGGGCGCGAGCCTGGCCATCGGCCTGCTGGACATCGACAACTTCAAGCGCCTGAACGACACCCTGGGCCACACCGCGGGCGACGAGGCGCTCAAGGCCCTGGCCGAACATGTGCGCAGCTCCCTGCGCCCGGTGGATGCGGTGGCCCGCTTCGGCGGCGAGGAATTCGTCGTCCTGCTGCCGGGCACGCCGGTGGACGAGGCCCAGCAGGTCCTGACCCGGCTGCAGCGCCAGCTCAGTGCCAGCCTGTTCATGCACGAGAACAAGGAGGTGTTCGTCACCTTCTCGGCCGGCGTCACCCAGTACCGGGCGGGCGAGAGTCTGGAAGAGGCGTTGGAGCGCGCCGACGAGGCCCTCTACGAGGCCAAGCGCACCGGCAAGAACCGCACCTGCGTGGGCTGATCGCCCGCCGCGCCGCGTTCAGTGGCTGTGCCCGGGGCCATGGCGGCCCGCCATGCGGCCGTGCACCCCCTCGACATGCGCCGCCACCGGGGCCTCACCCAGCCCGGCGGCACCGGGCTGGTCCAGTTCGGACAGGATGCCGCATTCGCCGCCCGGCAGCGCCTGACAGCGCCCCCGCAGCTCGCGCAGCTGCCGGGCCAGGGTCTGCAGCTCGGCAATGCGCTGTTCCACATGGCCGATGTGCGCGTCCAGCACCGCATTGGCCTGGCCGCAGTGGGCCGCCGGGTCGTCCCGGTAGCCCAGCAGCGCCCGGATCTCGTCCTGCGCCATGTCCAGCGAGCGGCAACGCCGGATGAAGGCCAGGCGCTGCACATGGGCCTCGCCATAGACCCGGTAGTTGCCGGCGCTGCGCGGCGGCGCGGGCAGCAGGCCCTCGCGCTCGTAGTAGCGGATGGTTTCCACCGGGGTGCCCGTGGCGGCGGCGAGGTCTCCGATCTTCATCGCTTGACTCTACACCTGCTACAGGGTTTGCAATGCGGGCATGGACAAGCGACTGCCTTCCCTCGACGCTGCGCCCGCTTCGGCTTGCGCCCATGGCTGCGGCTGCGGCCACGCCTCGGCCCCGGCGGCCCCGGCGGCCGTGGCCGTGCCGGCACACGACCACAATCACGATCACGACCACGACCACGCCGACCACCGTGGTCACGACCATGACCATGACCACGACCATGAACGCCATGCCCGGGGGCACCACGACCATGGCCATGGGCACGACGAGGGCGGTGGTGCGTCGTGCTGCGGGGCCTCCGCGGCGGATGCCTGCGGCACGACCGCCTGCGAAGCCCCGCCATGGGCGGCGGGCGATGGCCCGGTGCTGCGCCTGCGGGTGCCGGCCATGGACTGCGGCGCCGAAGAGGCCGAGATCCGCCGCGCGCTGGAGCCTCTGGCGGGCATCCGTGCCCTGCGCTTCGACCTGGGACGCCGCCAACTGAGCGTGCAGGCCCCCGAGACCCTGTTCCCGGCGGTGGAGGCGGCGCTCAAGCGCCTGGGCATGCCGGGCGAGCGCCTGCCCGAACTGGCCACAGGCGCCGCCCCTGGCCCCGAGCGGGTCTGGCCCCGCCTTGCCGGGGGTCTCGCGGCCGCCGTGGCGGCCGAGGTCCTGGCCGCCACGGCGCCGGCGGAACTGCCCTGGCGGCTGGCCGGCATGGCGCTGGCGGTGCTGGCCATCGCGCTGGCGGGCCTGGGCACCTACCGCAAGGGCCTGGCTGCGCTGCGCAGCCTGCGTCTGAACATCAACGCCCTGATGACGGTGGCCGTCACCGGGGCCTTCGTGATCGGCGACTGGCCGGAGGCCGCGATGGTGATGGCGCTCTATGCCATCGCCGAGTGGATCGAAGCGCGTGCCGTGGACCGCGCCCGCAACGCCGTGCGCGAGCTGCTGGCGCTGGCCCCCCAGGAGGCCGAGGTGCTGCAGGCCGATGGCCAGTGGCAGCGCGTGGCCACCGCCGCGGTGGCGGTGGGTGCGCGCTTGCGGCTGCGCCCGGGCGAGCGGGTGCCGCTGGATGGCGAGATCGTGGCCGGGCAGGGCAGCCTGAACCAGGCCCCCATCACCGGCGAGAGCCTGCCGGTGGACAAGGGGCCGGGGGACCCGGTCTATGCCGGCAGCATCAACCTGAGCAGTGCGCTGGAGCTGCGCGTGAGCGCGCCGGCCGACGACAGCCTGCTGGCCCGCATCACCCATGCCGTGGAGCAGGCCCAGGGCGCGCGCGCGCCGACCCAGCGCTTCGTGGACCGCTTCGCGGCGGTCTACACGCCGGTGGTCTTCGTGCTGGCGCTGGCGGTGGCGGCACTGGGGCCGGTGCTGGCCGGCTGGCCGGTGCTCGACGCCGTCTACCGGGCCCTGGTGTTGCTGGTCATCGCCTGCCCCTGTGCCCTGGTCATCTCCACCCCGGTGACGGTGGTGAGTGCGCTGGCGGCGGCGGCCCGGCAGGGCGTGTTGATCAAGGGTGGCCGCTTCCTGGAGGAGGCCCGCCAACTGCGCGTGGTGGCCCTGGACAAGACCGGCACCCTGACCGAGGGCCGGCCCCGCCTGGTGGCCCAGGAATGGCTGGCACCCGCGCCGGACGCTGCCTGGGCCGGCCTGGCCCAGGCCCTGGCGGCCCGCTCCGACCACCCGGTGTCGCAGGCCATCGCCGCGGGGCTGCCGGCTGCCGCGGGGGCCTTGGCCCTGGACGCCTTCGCGGCGGAGGTCGGCCGCGGCGTGCAGGCCCGCAGCGGGGATGGGCGCACCGTGCGCCTGGCCAACCACCGCTGGGTCGAGGAGCTGGGGCTGTGCTCACCCGCGCTGGAGGCGCGCATGGCGGTGCACGAGGCGCAGGGCCGCAGCGTCTCGCTGCTGGTGATCGACCAGCAGGTGCAGGCCGTCTTCGCGGTGGCCGACACCCTGCGCCCGGGCATGTCCGAGGCCATGACCGAACTGCAGTCCCTGGGGCTGACGCCGGTCATGCTGACCGGGGACAACGAACGCACCGCGCACGCGGTGGCCAGCCAGGCCGGCGTGGCCGAGGTGCGGGCCCAGTTGCTGCCCGAGGACAAGCTGGCGGCCATCCGCGCGCTTCAGCAGCGCCTGGGGCCCGTGGCCATGGTGGGGGACGGCATCAACGATGCCCCGGCCCTGGCCGGCGCCGACATCGGCGTGGCCATGGGCGGTGGCGGCACCCATGTGGCCATGGAAGCGGCCGATGTGGTGGTGATGAACGACGACCCGCGTCGGCTGGCGCTGCTGGTGCGGCTGTCACGCCGCACGCACGCGGTGCTGTGGCAGAACATCGCGCTGGCGCTGGGCATCAAGGCGGTGTTCCTGGCGCTGGCGGTGTTCGACGGTGCCAGCATGTGGATGGCTGTCTTCGCCGACATGGGCGCCAGCCTGCTGGTGGTGGGCAACGGACTGCGCCTGCGCCGCCTGCCGCCGTCCGGCGACTGAGCGGCTGGCAGCCGAGCCCCCCGGGGCTCAGGCTCGCGGGGTGCTGCCGTGGCCGCCGTGGCGCGCCTTGCTGCGGTGGGCCACATGCTGGCTGCGGGTCTTGGCCGCGCCGCCGGCATGGGCGGTCGTCTGGGCGTGCGGCTTGGCGCGGGACTTGGCACGGGCCACCGTTGGCGTGGCGCCCTTGGCCGCCACCCGCGTGCTGTGCTGGCCATGGGCCTTGGCGCTGCCCGCCCGGGCGACATGGCCGTGGGCGCTCGCATGGGTCGTCTTGACACCGCTCTTGTGTGTCCGCGCCTGGGCCACCGCGTGTTGCTTGCTGTGGGCCTTGGCCACCGTGCGCTGGCCGGCATGCTGGGCTGCGGGGTGGCTGGCGTGGCGGTGCACCGCGGGCGGTGCCGAGGCCTCGGCGGGCTGGGTGCGGGCCTGGGCCAGGGGGGCGGTGGCCAGCACCAAAGCGCCCAGCAGGGCCATCAGGGAGGTGCGGGGCGGGGAAGGCTGATGCATGGGGAGCATCCCGAAAGAAATCCGAACAAGATGACTGGGGCCGAGCGGCCCGCCCACATTCTGCACCCGCCGCGCCGTCCGCGCCTGTCAGGTCGGTCAGACGGGGTCGAAGACGGCGCGCAGACTGCCCACCGCCCGCCCATTCCAGTTGAGCAGGGTGGGCCCGGCCAGCGGGGCCAGTACCGCGTGATCGGCCGCATCGCGGGCGGCCCCGCGCTGCAGCAGACGGGCCAGCACCACCTCGGCGGCCCGGGCGTTGTTGCCATCGTCCATCTTCAGCGCAATGCCCAGGCCGGCTTCGGGCAGGGCGGCGCAGAACACGCCTTCGGCCCCGACCTTGCAGCACACCCGCTCACCGAAATGCGCCATCACCCGGGTGTCGAAACGCCCGCTGCCGGCCACCATGAAGGGATGGCGGGCGATGGCCTGGCGAAGGCGCCGGGCCGCTGCGGCGTGGTCGGTTGACAGGCCCTGGCCCGTGCCCAGGCGGGCAAAGCCGGTGGCCAGTGCCCGCAGCGGCAGTCCGAAGGTGGGGATGGAGCAGCCGTCGGTGCCTTGCGGGGCCGTGTTCAGGTCCACCCCGGTGACCGCCTGCAGCGCCGCGCTCACCTCGCGCATCACCGGGTGCCCGGGCTGCACATAGCCGTGCACGAAATCCCGCGGGTCATGGCCCTGTTGCCGGGCCAGCAGGCAGCCCAGGCAGACGAAGCCCGCGTGCTTGCCCGAGCAGTTGTTGTGCAGGGCGCCCGGGGTGCCGCCTTGGCGGGCCAGCGCGTGGGTGGCCTCGGCGTAGGAGGGCCAATGGCTGCCGCATTCCAGCGCGGCCTCGTCCAGGCCGGCCTGGGCCAGCATGGCGGCGGCGGTGGCCACATGCTCGGGCTCGCCGCCGTGCGAGGCACAGGCCAGGGCCAGTTGGGCCTCGCTCAGGCCGAAGGCATCGGCCGCCCCGCTGGTGACCAGGGGCAGGGCCTGGATCAGCTTGACCGCCGAGCGCGGGAAGACGGGCCGGTCGATGTCGCCCCAGGCCTGGACCACGCGGCCGTGGGCGTCGACCACCGCGATGGAGCCGCGGTGGAAGGATTCCACCGTGTCCCCGCGCAGCACCTCGACCAGAACGGGGTGGGCGCTGCTCACCGGCTACCGCCCCGTGGGCCGCGGCCGCCGGCCTTGGCGCCAGTGGGTTTGCCGCCGGGCGCGCTGCCGCGGGCGCTGAACTTGGGCGCGGCGCCACGCCCGGCTGGCGCGGGCCGGCTGCCCGTTTCACGCGGGGGCAGGCCGGTGTGCTGGGTCAGGATCTGGCCCTTCACCGGCGGCTTGCCAGCCGGCTTGGCGCCGCCCTTGGCCGGCCCGGGGGTGGAGTTGCTGCGCCGCGCGCTCTGGTAGCTGCCATCGGTGCTGGGCTGCCAGGTCGGGATCAGGTGGTGCTTGCCGTTGCCGATCAGGTCGGCGCGGCCCATGGCCTTCAGGGCCTCTCGCAGCAGCGGCCAGTTGTTGGCGTCGTGGTAGCGCAGGAAGGCCTTGTGCAGGCGGCGGCGCTTCTCGCCGCGCACGATGTCCACCTTCTCGCCCTTGCGCGCGTCGCGGCTGATGCCCTTGAGCGGGTTCAGGCCCGAGTGGTACATGGCCGTGGCGGTGGCCATGGGGCTGGGGTAGAAGGTCTGCACCTGGTCGGCGCGGAAGCCGTTGCGCTTCAACCAGAGCGCCAGGTTCATCATGTCCTCGTCGCTGGTGCCCGGGTGGGCGGCGATGAAGTAGGGGATCAGGAACTGCTGCTTGCCGGCCTCGGCGCTGTACTGGTCGAACATGGCCTTGAAGGCATCGTAGGTGCCGATGCCCGGCTTCATCATCTTCGACAGCGGGCCGCCTTCGGTGTGCTCCGGGGCGATCTTCAGGTAGCCGCCCACATGGTGCTGCACCAACTCCTTGACGTACTCGGGCGACTTGACCGCCAGGTCGTAGCGCAGGCCCGAGCCGATCAGGATCTTCTTGATGCCCTTGAGCGCCCGCGCGCGCCGGTAGATCTTCACCAGCGGGGCGTGGTCGGTGTTGAGGTTGGGGCAGATGCCGGGGTAGACGCAGCTGGGTTTGCGGCAGGCGGCCTCGATCTCCGGGCTCTTGCAGCCCAGGCGGTACATGTTGGCGGTGGGGCCACCCAGGTCGGAGATGACGCCGGTGAAGCCCTTGACCTTGTCGCGGATCTCCTCGACCTCGTGGATGATCGAATCTTCCGAGCGGCTCTGGATGATGCGGCCCTCGTGCTCGGTGATGGAGCAGAAGGTGCAGCCGCCGAAGCAGCCGCGCATGATGTTCACGCTGAAGCGGATCATCTCCCAGGCCGGGATCTTGGTCGCGCCGTCGTGGCTGCCGTGTTCGTCGGCATAGGCCGGGTGCGGCCCGCGCGCATAGGGCAGGTCGAACACATGGTCCATCTCCGCCATGGTCAGCGGCAGCGGCGGCGGGTTGATCCACACGTCGCGCAGCGCCGGGCCTTCGCCGTGGCGCTGCACCAGCGCGCGGGCGTTGCCGGGGTTGGTCTCCAGGTGCAGCACGCGGCTGGCATGGGCATAAAGCACCGGGTCGCTCTTGACCTGTTCATAGGCCGGCAGGCGGATCACCGTGCGCTCGCGCGGGGTGGTGACGGCGCGGCCCTCGGTCTTGGCCAGCGGCTGGCGCACGATGCGGATGGGCTGCGCGGCCGGCTCCGTCGGGGCCTTCGCGCCCGGGGTTGCCGTCGCATCCTGGGCCTGGGCGCAGGCCACGCCCTCGGCGGCAGCCTGTTCCTCGGTCGTCAGGTAGGGGTTGAGCAGGGCGTCGATCTTGCCCGGGGTGTCCACCTCCGTGCTGTCGATCTCGTACCAGCCGGCCAGCGCCGGGTCATCGGGCTTGCGCAGGAAGGCGGTGCCGCGCACATCGGTGATGCTCTCGATGGGCTTGCGCTGAGCCAGGCGGTGGGCGATCTCGACGATGGCCCGCTCGGCGTTGCCGTACAGCAGCAGGTCGGCCTTGCTGTCCACCAGGATGGAGCGGCGCACCTTGTCGCTCCAGTAGTCGTAGTGGGCGATGCGGCGCAGCGAGGCCTCGATGCCGCCGATCACCACCGGCACGTCCTTGAAGGCTTCGCGGCAGCGCTGGGTGTAGACCAGGGTGGCGCGGTCGGGCCGCTTGCCGGCTGCGCCGCCGGGCGTGTAGGCGTCGTTACTGCGGATCTTCCGGTCCGCGGTGTAGTGGTTGATCATCGAATCCATGTTCCCGGCGGCCACGCCGAAGAACAGGTTGGGCCGGCCCAGCGCACGGAAGGCGTCGGCCGAGTTCCAGTCCGGCTGGGCGATGATGCCCACGCGAAAGCCCTGCGCTTCCAGCACCCGGCCGATCACCGCCATGCCGAAGCTGGGGTGGTCCACATAGGCATCGCCGCTGACGATGATGATGTCGCAGCTGTCCCAACCCAGCTGCTCCATCTCCTTGCGGCTCATGGGCAGGAAGGGCGCAGGGCCGAAGCGCTTGGCCCAGAAGGGCCGGTAGGCCGTCAGGGCCTTGGGCTTGGCGGGCGCGCGGGAGGTGGGGGCGTCGAGGGTGATGGACACGGCGGCAGCAGGTGCAGGCCCGGGACGGTGGGACCGGACAAACCAGGAAAACAGGAATCGGGGCGGAAAAACCGAAAGCCGGGCGGGCCACAGGGCCTCGTCCGGCGAAACAGCCCCTATTGTCCCAGCTGGCGGCCGGCCGCGCGATAACCCCACCGGGCGTCCGGCGAAGTCTTTCACGGCCTTGGGCTGTGTCCGTGCGGCAGCACCTCAGCCCAGACCGGGTCTGTCTGGCTCAAGTCGACGGGTCTGCGTCAAACCCGGGGCGGTTCAGCTCTCTGTATCTCATGGGTCTTGGCTTCCTGCGATATGACCAACATGACATGAGCTTGGCCGTCAATGCCGCGTATTGACGGATGCCCTTGAACTTCAGGCCCGGGACGATTCCGTCGCTTGGGTCAGGTGTTTCGAAACTGAAGGCCATGCCAGGTTGTTCCCTGATTTGTGCAACGGCTTCTGCCTTTGCCCTGGCCTTCAGTCGATCAGTGAGGTGCCGGGTAATATTTCATGGGGTGAACTGCCGGCCAGACCCTGCCGCGCCCATTACTCGTCCTCTGACTGCTCTTGCTTCCGAACGATACTGACGTTTAATGTGACCTCAGAGTCGTCGTCGGCCTCTACGTCAACTGACTTAGATTCGGCAAGACCACCCTTGGATTTGCCAAGCCAGATATTGGCAGCCGGGATATTAGACTTTAGCCCGTACCAGACCGAGTTTTGCGCTATGACGGCCCTGAGTTCGGCATTACCGGCAGACCAGACCTCATGGAACGCGCCCATGAATTCCAGGCGGTTTACACCGAAGTGTGCGGCAATGGTTGCCATTGAGGCACCGTCAAGCGCCATTGCATAGACCTTGTTTCGAGGTCCGTGCGGATTTCATCGAGATCACGATTGGTGAAGTCAGCCTTGGACTTCCTGAGACGCTCTCTCCAGCCTTCGCCCGGTGCTTGGATTGCGCACTTGCGTGGGTATGCCATGTTTTGCTCCCAAGTAATACATGGCTGTATTTACTGTGAGGGAGGCAAGAAGGCCGCTAGAGCCGCAAGTCGGGTCAGGCAAAGTGGCGCAAGAGCTCGCGCACAAGGGCTGTGGCTCCACCGGCCCCGATGATTGCGGCTAATAGCTTTGGGGCCCTTATTATGAAGAGTGCCCCGAGCTTCATTCCTGGCGGGTCGCCAACAAAGGCTTGCATGAGCTCAGAGTCGGGGGAAGATCGCGTGGGTTGCTTAGGGGTTGGCATCGTGTTCAGTGGCTGGTGAACGCATCTCGGTGCCGAAATGGTACTGACTCCAGAACACACCGCCACCCCTGCTGAGGGGTGCTAGACACTCAACCGACTGCCCTTTGGGCCTGAGCTAAGACCCAATTTTCCTCTGGGTGCAGGCCCCTGCTCACAGGTGAGAAATGGGGGTATTTCTCCTATGAAGTTGTCCTGGATGATCTTGAAGAACTGAACATGCTCACACTGGTGATGTCGGTGTGTACGATGATCATCACCCCATCGCTCTCGATGCACTCGATGTGGGCCGATGGCGAGCTTGGCCAGTGTCTCGAGCTCGCCGAAGTGCTTGCGGTGCTTGTTGTCGATATCGCAGCTGATGTCACTGGCCGAAGATGATGACCTCGGTGCAGCAGCGGATGTCACTCCGGTGTTCTTGAAGTACTTGCCTTGCTTCTCTTGGCAGCCCAGTGCGCTTTTGAGTGTTCACTCTGAGCCTTGCGCCTAGCATCGTTGTCTGTCCAGGCAGCTTTCGAGCGTTCCATGTGCTTGGCCAGCGTGTCCGGGAGTTCTCAATAGGCCTTGATGGCCTGATTACGATGCGCCTGGTGCTGCGCTCGAACCTCTTCAGGTTGCTCTGCAAGCGCCTTCCGCAGTTCGGGCGGGGTGCAGCGAGTCAATGACATGCCGATCTTGTGACGAAAGCACCTGCGCCTTGGCTGGCAATCCGCCACCGACCGATCAGCGCCCAAACAGCCCCTTGATCATCTGCCCCACGCCTTCCACCACGCCGCCCACGCTCACGCCCAGGGCCTGGGCCAGCCCGGTGGCAAAGCGTTGGGCCAGGCTGTCGTTGACCGAGAAGTTCGGGTCGTCCAGCCGGCCGTCGAGCGTGAAATGCACTTCGATGCGGCCCTTGTCGGCCAGGGTGTTGAGCATGGCCTGGCGGCCGGCGGCGCCGAAGCGGTCCCACCAGCCGCTGCCATGGCCCAGTTCCAGGCCTGTCAGGGTCACGGTGCCGGGAGCATGCAGGCGGTTGGCCTTGACGGTGGCGTGCAGGCTCAGGTCCAGCCGGCCCTGGCGCACGCCGCCCGCGTTCACCGTCAGCAGATAGGGCTGCAGCACCCGCAGGTCCACGCTCTTCACCTGGGCCTCGATCTGGGCGTCGTGGCTGGATGGGGTGAATTCGCCCCGCAAGCTCAGCGTGCCGTCCTGCGGCGCAGGGGCCTTGCCGCCGGTGCCCTGGCTTCCCCCACGAACCTGGGCCTGCAGTTCCAGGCCGATCGCCTGGTTCAGTGCCGGCAGGTGCAGGTTCTGGACCTGGGCGTGCAGATCAGCCAGTTGCACCCGGTGGGGCTGGCGCAGGGCGGGGCGGAAGGAGTCGTCGTACAGATCCACCTGCACGCCTTGCAGCGCGACGCTGTCGATCACCAGGGTGTCGCCGATGTCGGCGGGCGGCATGGCGGAGGCGGGCGTCGAGGCCGGCGTGGTCGCCTTGCGGGACGAAGGGCGGGCGCCGGCCCCTTGGCTCGGATCACTGCGGGCCGGCTCGTCCAGCAGGCCCGGCAGCAGGCGCAGCTGGCCCTGGCGGTTGCGCAGCAGGCTGATGTGGCCGTCTTCCACCTCGATGCGACGGATGCGCCAGGGCCCCGACCAGAGGCTGTCCAGTGCCGGCTGCAGCCAGATGCGGCGTGCCGAGAGTTCCTCGGCGTCCGGCCAGCCCGGCGCGGCGGCCAGGCGCAGGCCGCTGATGGTCACACCGTTCCAGCCCGGCGTGATGGACTGCACCTGGGCCCGCGGCCCCAGGGCCTGCGTCAGGCGGGCCTGCAACTGCTGCAGGGCCAGCCGCCAGGCCCACCAGGCCCCTCCGATCAACACCATTCCCGTGAGCGCCGCCACCAGCAGGCGACGCTGTGTCCTCGACATCTGCATGGGCCCGATTGTCCCCAAGCCGGCCCGGTGCCGGGGCGGCCGCGAAAATGGCCGCATGGAAAGTTTGCGCGCCCCCCCCACCGCGGCCGGCGGTTTGTTCCCGCCTTTGCCCTGCGCGCTCGAGGCGCTGCCGCTGTTGGGGGTGGACTTCTCCAGCGCGCCCAGCCGCCAGAAGCCGGTGGTGCTGGCCTGGGGGCGGCGCGCGGGAGCGGTGGTGAAGCTGGAGGCGATCGAGCGCTTCAATGCCTTGCCGACACTGGCGGAACGCCTGTCGGCCCCTGGCCCCTGGCTGGGGGGCTTTGACCTGCCTTTTGGCTTGCCGCGCTCTTTGCTGCAAGCCTGGGGCTGGCCGCTGGACTGGGCCGAGGCAATGAGCCGCTATGCCCGAACCTCGCGGCCCGAGCTGCAAGCGGCCTTCGCGGCCTTCTGCGCGGCCCGGCCGGTGGGCCAGAAGTTCGCCCACCGTGTGTGCGACGGGCCGGCGGGGGCCTCGCCCAGCATGAAGTGGGTGAACCCGCCGGTGGCCTGGATGATGCACGCGGGGGTGCCGCTGCTGCGCACCGCAGGGGTGACGCTGGTGGGGCACGCCGCCGGCGACCCGGCGCGGCTGGCGCTGGAGGCCTATCCCGGCCTGCTGGCGCGGGCCGTGCTGGGCCGGCGCAGCTACAAGAGCGACGAGAAGGCCAAGCAGACGCCGGAGCGGCTGATCGCCCGCAAGGACCTGGTGGATGCGCTGGAGCAGGGGCGCCAGCCCTGGGGCTTGCGGCTGCGGCTTTCCCATGCCCAGCGCGAGGACCTGGTGGAGGATGCGCGCGGCGACACGCTGGATGCGGTGCTGTGCCTGTTGCAGGCCGCCTGGGGGGCGGGCCAGCCGCGGGGCGGCTGGCCGGGGGATGCCGATGCCCTGGAAGGGTGGATCCTGGGGGCCGGCACCGTGCCAGCCCCCTGAGTCAGCCGTCGGCTCAGTTGGTGCTCAGGTTCAGAGAGGTCACTCCATCCGTTGAAATGAGGGACGAAGTGATGGTGGCCGACTGGCCAATCACGCCATTGACGTCGATGGTCATGCAGTCCTTCTCCGTGTAGCTGGTGCCCCCTGTGTAACCACCTTGGTTGAACAGACAGAAGTAGGTTTGACCTCCCGCCAGTTCCAAGCTCCATTGCAGGCTACCGGTCCCGAGCAGGGTCGCACCGGAGCCGCAGCTGTCATAAAGCTCGAAGGTAGCCAACGTGCCGTAGCTTCCGATCTTGGCGTAGGCGGGGGGCAGGGCGGACTGGGTTGCTACCTCGCAATAGCCATCGCCGTCCACGGCACCCATGTAACGGTAGTTGGCGTCCAGGTACCAGTCATTGGTGCTGGATTCGGAGGGATAGCCGCTCACGGTGGTGACGCTCGTGCTGCGAAGCACATACGCGGGGACGCTGTTGGCCGGGAAGGGTGCATCCGCCCCAGCTGCCAGACTCAATGTTGCTGTGGTGGGGTAGCTGCCACTGCCGCCCGATGCTGGCTGGTAGGTCGCTGTGCCGCTGAGCGCCCAGGCGTGGCTGCCCGCGCTGTAGAGGTTGGTCCACGCGGCCTGGGTCGCGTAGGAGGTGGTCGATCCGGCATCGGTGCTGCCACCCCCGCCACAGGCACTCAGGACGGCGGCCGTCAGCACCGCCACGGACAAACTGCAGAAACGCTTCATGGGCCCTCCCTGGGCACGCGGTCAGAAAGAAGGCGCCATGCTAGCGTGACTGCCGCCTTCAGACCTTGGGCCGCATCAGGGTACTTTTGCCGAACAGGCTTTCGATGAGGTCCACCGCCACCTGGGCGGTCTTGTTGCGCACGTCCAGTGCCGGGTTCAGTTCCACCACGTCCAGGCTGCCCATGCGGCCGGTGTCGGCAATCATCTCCATGCACAGCTGGGCTTCGCGGTAGGTGGGGCCGCCGGGCACGGTGGTGCCCACGCCGGGGGCGATCTCCGGGTCCAGGAAGTCCACGTCGAAGCTCACGTGCAGGTGGGTGTTGGCGTCCAGGGTGGCCAGGGCCAGTTCCATGGCGTGGCGCATGCCCATCTCGTCGATGTAGCGCATGTCGAACACTTCCAGGCCCTGCTCGTGGACGAAGCGCTTCTCGCCCGGGTCCACGCTGCGGATGCCGATCTGCCGCACCCACTTGGGGCTGATGGCGGGCACTTGGCCGCCGATCTCGATCAGCTCCCGGGGGCCGAAGCCGCACAGGCAGGCGACCGGCATGCCGTGGATGTTGCCGCTGGGGGTCAGGGCGCTGGTGTTGAAGTCGGCGTGGGCGTCCAGCCACAGCACGCGCAGCTTCTTGCCGGTGTCGCGGCAGTGGCGGGCCACCGCGCTGATGGAGCCCAGGCCCAGGCAGTGGTCCCCGCCCAGCAGGATGGGCATGCGGCCATCGCTGAGTTCCTCGTACACGGCGTCGTGCACCAGGCGGTTCCAGGCGGCCACCTCGGGCAGGTGGCGGTAGCCGTCGGTGGGGGGGAGCCAGGGGTTGGCGGGGCCGGAGAGGTTGCCCCGGTCCTTCACTTCCAGACCATGGCCTTCGAGGATGGGGCCGATGTTCGCCACGCGCAGGGCTTCTGGCCCCATGCTGGCGCCCCGCGCGCCGGCACCGATGTCGGTGGGCGCGCCAATGAGGGTGACTTTGTTCAGCATGGCGCGATTGTGCTTTGCCATGCCCGGTCTCACCAAGGTGGGGCTTCGCCCACCCCTCGGACCCGGGGTGGGGATGGGCCTCAGCGGCCGCCGCTCTCCACGTTCGTGCGGCCGTCGATCTGCAGGCCGTAATCCTGCACCAGGGCGTCCCAGGCCTCCTCGGCCGTCTCGACGTAGCGGAAGAGCTTCAGGTCGTCGGCGTGGATCATGCCGGATTCGACCAGCCAGTCGAAATCGATCAGCCGGGTCCAGAACTCGCGCCCGAACAGCAGGATGGGCCGGCGCCGGCTCTTGCCGGTCTGGGTGAGGGTCAGGGTCTCGAACAGCTCGTCCAGCGTGCCGAAGCCGCCGGGGAAGCAGGCCAGCGCCACCGAACGCATCAGGAAGTGCATCTTGCGCAGCGCGAAGTAGTGGAACTGGAAGCACAACTCCGGCGTGATGTAGGGGTTGGGCTCCTGCTCGTGCGGCAGCACGATGTTCAGCCCCACGCTCTTGCCGCCCACCTCATGGGCACCGCGGTTGCCGGCTTCCATGATGCCGGGGCCGCCGCCGGTGCAGACGTAGATCGGCGTGGCCAGCTCGCGCGAGCGCTCGGTCACCAGGGCGGCAAAGCGGCGCGCCTCCTCGTAGAAGCCGCTCATGCGGTGGCGGGTCTCGGCCTGGCGCAGGGCCTGCGCGTCACCGCCGGACCGGGCCTGCTCCAGCTGGGCCTGGGCCTGCTCGGGGGCGGGGATGCGGGCGCTGCCGAAGATGACGATGGTGCTCTGCACGCCCTGTTCCTGCTGGACCAGTTCGGGCTTGAGCAGCTCCAGCTGCATGCGCACGGGGCGCAGGTCGCGTCGCAGCAGGAAGTCGTGGTCGGTGAAGGCCAGCTGGTAGCTGCTCTCCGGGCCACCGTAGGGCGAAGGCGTTTTCTGCAGCGCCGCTTCCTCCTCGGCCGACGGGAAGCGGGGGTCTGTCAGTTTGGGGGCCATGTTGGACGGCTTGGAAAGTGGATTCAGTGGGCGGCGCCGCAGACCGGGCAGGCCGGCTGGCGGGGGATTCGAATCTCGTCCCAGCGCATGCGGCGGGCATCGAGCATCTGCAAGCGTCCGGCCAGGGAGGTGCCCACGCCGGCCAGCAGTTTCAGGGCCTCGGCCGCCTGGGTGGCCCCGATGATGCCCACCAGCGGCGCGAACACGCCCATGGTGGCGCAGCGCACCTCTTCCGGCGGGGCGTCGGGCGGGAACAGGCAGGCGTAGCAGGGGGCGTCGGGCTGGCGGCAGTCGTAGACGCTCACCTGGCCGTCAAACCCGATGGCCGCGCCGCTGACCAGCGGACGCCGGTGGCGCACGCAGGCGGCGTTCACCAACTGCCGGGTGGCGAAGTTGTCGCTGCAGTCCAGCACCACATCGGCCTGCGGCACCCAGCGGTCCAGCAGGGTGGCATCGGTCCGCTGCACCAGCGTGTCCAGTTGTGCGCCGGGGTTGAGTGCATGGACGGCGGCAGCGGCCGAGGCCACCTTGGGCTGGCCGATGCGGTCCTGGCTGTGGGCGATCTGCCGCTGCAGATTGGTCAGGTCCACCGTGTCGGGATCGACCAGGGTGATGCGGCCCACGCCGGCACTGCCCAGATAGAGGGCCACCGGGGAGCCCAGGCCACCGGCGCCGATGACGAGCGCATGAGCGGCCAGGAGCCGGTCCTGGCCCTCGATGCCGATGTCGTCCAGCAGGATGTGGCGCGAATAGCGCAGCAGGTCGTCGTCGGTCACGCGGAAACGGCGCTGGCGCCGTGGACGGTCAGTGCGCGTTGGCCTCGGCCTTGCGCTCGGACATGTTCTTGCTGACCATCACCGGCTTGCCCTGGAGCTGGTTGAGCGCCTGGGCCAGCTGGAAGTCGTCGGTGCTGCCGAATTCGGGCAGCGGCTTGACCGAGTTCTTGTCCTTGGCCAGCTGTTCTTCCAGCTTCAGGCGGGCTTCCTCGCGCGCCTTCTCGCGGGCGGCGTCGGCCTGGGCCTCGGGGCCGTTGGTCAGGTGCTTGTCCAGATCGGCCTCGCGGGTGCGCAGGGCGGCAAAGACATTGCCTTCGGCGGTTTCGTCCAGCCAGACATCGGGCACGATGCCCTTGGCCTGGATGGAGCGGCCGCTGGGGGTGTAGTAGCGCGCGGTGGTGATCTTCAGCGCGGTGTCGGCCGAGAGCGGACGCACCGTCTGCACCGAGCCCTTGCCGAAGGTCTGGGCCCCCATCAGCGTGGCGCGCTTCTGGTCCTGCAGAGCGCCGGCGACGATCTCGCTGGCCGAGGCGGAGCCTTCGTTGACCAGCACCACCATCGGCACCGATTTCAGGGCAGCGGGCAGCTTCTTGAGCGGGTCGCTGCCGCCGCGGCGCAGGTAGTCGTCCGGTGTGGCGCGGAAGGTGGCCTTGGATTCGGGGATCTGGCCGTTGGTGCTCACCACCACCGCGTTGGACGGCAGGAAGGCGGCGGCCACGGCCACAGCGCTTTCCAGCAGGCCGCCCGGGTCGTTGCGCAGGTCCAGCACCAGGCCCTTCATCTGCGGGTCCTGCTTGAACAGTTCCTCCAGCTTGCGGGCGAAATCGTCGACCGTGCGATCCTGGAACTGCGTGATGCGGATCCAGCCATAGCCCGGCGCGACCATCTTGGCCTTGACGCTCTGGACGTGGATCTCCTCGCGGGTGATCGTGACCGGGAAGGTGCGGTTCTCGTTCTTGCGGAAGATCGTGAGCAAGACCTTGGTGCCGGGCTCGCCGCGCATGCGCTTGATGGCCTCGTCCAGGGTCAGGCCCTTGACGGCGGTGTCGTCGATCTTGGTGATCAGGTCGCCGGATTTCAGGCCGGCGCGGAAGGCGGGCGAGCCTTCGATCGGGGAGACGATCTTGACCAAGCCGTCTTCCATGCCGATCTCGATGCCCACGCCGACGAAGCGACCCGAGGTGCCTTCGCGGAATTCCTTGTAGGACTTCTTGTCGAAGTACTGGGAGTGCGGATCCAGGCCCGCGACCATGCCGGAGATGGCATCGGTGATCAGCTTCTTCTCATCGACCGGCTCGACATAGTCGGTCTTGATCATGCCGAACACGGCCGCGAGCTGCTGCATTTCTTCCAGCGGCAGCGGGCCATAACTGTTCCGGGCCTCGGCCGTGAACTGGATGGTGGTCAGCGCGCCGGCCAATGCTCCCATCGTGAGCAGACCCACCATCTTCAACTTGGCACCCATGTGTGACGTCCCGCTTTCTATGCACGCAGGCGGTCAGTATAGAGCCGCCCACCTGTGGTCAGACCCGGATTTGGCCGGAAAGTTGCAGGGATTTGGGGGGCTCGGTCTCGCTTTCAAGAGGCCTGGCGGGAAAGCGAGGACTCACGCGCGGCACCTGGCCGCAGGGGGAGGCCGCAGAGGACGGCGGCCGTGTGAATGTGGCGCCCCCGGCAGGAATCGAACCTGCATCTGAGACTTAGGAGGTCCCCGTTCTATCCATTGAACTACGGCGGCATGCCAGCCCATGATTGTGACATGGGCGGCAGGGGCTTCAGTCCCAGCGCCAGGACCAGATCGCGTCGATGGCGTTGTCCTCGCCCGACTGGGCCCGCAGGGTGAAGCGCTGGGCCACGCGGTAGATCAGCTGCCAGTTGCCGGTGGCCGCGTTGATGCTGCGCTCGTAGCCCACGTACCAGCGGTTGCTGATCTGCTTGCCCACGTTGAAGATGGTGGACTGCACCGTGGCCCCCGAGCTGGTGGTGCTGGTGTCGTGGCGCATGCCGAAGTCGGTCAGGCCGATGGCACCCAGCACCTTGTCGGTGGGGCTTTCGCCGTCGCCGGCCAGCAGGGCCAGGGCGGCACGCTGCAGCAGGGCGGTGTCCGCCTCGCCCAGGTTGTCGGGTGCGCGGCCCATCACCAGCCAGCTCAGGCGCTCGGTGTCGCTCATGTCGGTGTCGCTGGCCAGCCGCACCCGGGGGTTGAGCGCCGTGCCGGTGATGGCCACGCCGACATTCACGTCCAGGTTGGGGCGGGCGGCATAGATGTCCAGCCGCGGGTCGTCCAGGGGGCCGCTGAACATGATCTCGCCGCGCTCGATGCGCAGGTTCTGGCCATAGGCCTTGTAGGTGCCGCGCACGGTACGCACCGTGCCGTTCAGGGCCAGCCGGCCCTGCGGGTTGGACAGTTTCAGCGTGCCCTGCAGCGAGGTGTCGATGCCGCGCCCCTTCAGGCGCAGCTGCTTGCCCAGGTCCAGCGCCAGGTTCAGCCGGGTGGTCCGCTTGGGCGTGTTGCCGTTGGTGTCCTGACCGCTGGTCGGGGTGGTCTGGGCACCGGCAATCACCACATCGTCCGACAGGGAGGGCCCGTCGCCGCGGCTGAGGTCGATCAGGCCCTCGTCGATGCCGACCTGGCCGTCCAGGGCCAGCAGCTCCTTGTCCAGCTTCAGGCTGGCCTGGCCGCTGGCGACGATGCGGCGGTCCAGCCGGCCGATGGCGCGAAAGTGCTGCGCGGCGATGGTCAGCTCGGCTTGCGGGTGCTCGCCCAGGTCGGCCTGGCCGGTGGCCTCGATCCAGCCATCCCCCCCGCGCAGGCGCAGGGTGTCCAGGTGGGCGTGGCTGCCCTCCAGCCGCAGCTTCAGGGCACCGTCGCCGAGGTCCACCCCCTGCAGCGCATTGCGCAGGCTCAGGCCCTGGCCGCTGGCCTGGCCCGACACCTCGGGGGCGCCCCAGCGGCCGTTGACCAGGCCCTGGGCCTGCAGATTGCCCCCCAGGCGCCAGCCCGCGGGCACCCAGGAGGCCCAGGCGCCGAGGCTGGCCACCTGCAGGCTGAAGCTGCCCTGCAGCGGGGCTTGGGGGTCGGGCCAGAGGCGCTCGGGGGTGGTGCGCGCGGTCAGCACGCCGCCCAGCACGCCCAGGTGGCGGCCGGCCAGGCCCTGGGTGAACTGCCAGGTGCCACCGTGGGCGCCCAGGGCCACGCGCAGGTCACTCAGGTCCAGCGGCAGGCGGCCGGGGGTGGACAGCAGGCCGTCCTCGTCAATGCTGAGGTCCCCGCTCTGGCGCTCCATCACCAGGTCCAGGCTGAGCTGCCGGTCCCAGGCCAGGTCGATGCTGGCACCCAGCTTCAGGTCACCGGCCCACATCATGTCGGGCTGGGCCTTGGCCAGCAGAGGGGCGACGGTCAAGGGGTCGAGTCGGGCCTTGAACAGCAGGTGGGGTGGGCGGGACTCGCTGGCGGCCTGCCACTCGGCCTGGGTCCAGCGCAGCGCGGCGCCGCCGGCCAGTTCAAGGGTGCCGGGGGTGAACGTGGCCTGCACCAGATCCCCGTGGGCGTCGCTGTGCAGATCGGCCTGCACGCCGCGCAGTGCCAGCCAGGGCTGGCCGCTGCCGTCGGCGCTGCGCAGCAGGGCCTCGCGCAGCGTGCCTTGCCAGCGTCCGCCGTCGCCGTCGGTCTGCCAGCGCCCGTCCAGCTCTGCGCGCAGCTGGGCCCGGCCGCCGCCGCGGTTGCCGGCCAGCCGCTCCAGCCAGGCCGGCGGGCGCAGGCTGCTGTCGGCCCGCAGGCTCAGGTGGTGTTCGCGCAAGCTGCCGCCCAGCCGGCTCTCCAGGTGGGTGATGCGCCGCTCGCCCTGCTGCAGGCCGTCGAGCTGGAGGCCCGCCTGCAGGGGGGCGGTGGCGTCCAGCCGCCCCTGGCCCTGGACGTTCAGGGTCTGCAGCTTCAGCGAACCGGCCTGCAGGCCCTGCAGCCGGGCCTCGCCCTGCCAGGCCGCGCTGGTGGCCTGCCCCGCGGTGGGCGGGGTCAAGCGGGCCTGGGCGTCGAGCTGCCCGGCCTGCGGGGCCCAGGCCGCCAGGGCCGGGGCCAGCCGCACCCAGGGGGCCAGGGCCTGCAGCTGCGGCAGCTTCAGCTCGATCTGCGCGGCCGAGGCCTGCGGGTTCTGCAGGCGCCCCTGCCACTGGGCCTGCAGCCTGCCGTCGTCCAGTTGCAGATCGGCCTGGGCCCGCTGCTGCTCGCCGCGCTTGTCGATGTCCAGCCGGCCTTGCACCGGCACCCCGGCCATCACGCTGGGGTGCACCGTGAGTTGCAGCTGTCCGCGCAGCGCGTTCCACACCGCCATCGGCTCGGGCGACACCGTCTCCGGCAGGCTGCCCTGGGTGTCCAGGTCCATCTGCAGGCGCTGCGGGGCGCGCCGCCATTCGCTGTCGGGCTCGCCTGGCCACCAGGTGCGCAGGTCCAGGTCCTGCAGGTGACCCTGGAGCTGCCATTGCCACTGGGCCGAGGGCTGGCGGCGCGCCTCGCCCCCCAGGCGGGCCTGGGCATCGCCGGCCACCAGTTGCAGGGTGCGCAGCGTCACGGCATCCCGGGCGAACTGGCCGTCCAGCACCAGACTGGCGGGCAGGCTGCTGCCCGTCCCGGTCTGCAGCGGCCCCTTGAGTTGGGTGGCCAGGGTCAGCCGCGGATTGGCGTTGGCCGGGCCGGTGGCACCCGTGCCGGGCGCGGGCAGGTCATCCGCATGGGCGGTCAGCGGGCCGCTCAGCCGCAGGGTGGGCAGGCGGGCATCCAGGGCGGCCGGCTGCCACTGGCTGAACTGCAGCGTGAGGTCGGCCTGGCCCAGGGGCTGTCCCGCCGTCACGCGGTAGCGGCCTTCACCGGTCCAGCGTCCCGCCGGTCCCTGGGCATTGGCCCATTCCAGCGTCAGGCGCGTCAGGGTCAGGGCCTTCAACGGCTGGGGGGTGCCGGCCAGGGCCAGGCTGGCCGATCGCAGCGGCAGCAGGCCCTGGTCCCAGCGGCCGGGGGTCTGGTTGCGAAGGTCCAGCGTGGCCTCGGCCGGGCGGTCCAGCCCGGCGCTGTGCACGACGACCTCGGCATCCAGCCGGGTGCGGGGCGCCTGGCTGCTCAGGCTGGCCAGGTCCAGGGCCCGGGTGGTGAGCGTGAGCGCCCCCAGCGGCCAGGCGTCGAAAGGCTTGAGCTGCGTCTTCAGCTCGGCATGGGGGGCGGGGCCCTGGGCGTGGCTGGGCTGGCCGTCCAGCTGCCCCTGGGCCTGCAGGTCGCGGAGCGGGCCCAGCAGCTGCAGGCTGGCCTGCCAGGGCATCCAGGCGCCGCTGCCGGCCAGGCTGCGGGCCTGCAGGTGGGCGTCCACGGTCATGGCACCGTGCGTGCCGATGCGGGCCTGGCCCTGCAGGCTCAGCCGGTCGGTGGCCAGGTGCTGCAGGGTCAGGCGGTGCTGCTGGCCCCGGTTGGCGCCCAGGGCCAGTTGGGCTTGCAGGTCCAGCAGCGGCGGCAGCTGGTCGATCTCCAGGCGGGCCACGGCCAGCCGGGACACGTCCAGGTCCAGCGGCAGCCCCAGGTCGGTGGGGGGCGGGCTGGGCGGCTGGCCAGGGCGGGATTGCCAGCGCAGCGTCTGGGCTTCCACGCGGTCGGCGCTCAGCTGCAGCCAGCTGCCGGCCCGCGCGCCGGGCCGGGGGCGCAGCCCCTCCAGCCGCAGGTTCTCGATGTCCAGCGTGCCGCTGGCCAGGGCCAGGTGCAGTTGCCGGGCCTGGAAGCGGCCGCTGGCCAGCGAGCCCTGGGCGCCGGTCACCGTCAGCCCGGGCACCCGGGCCAGCGCCCAGTCCAGCCCGGCCTCGCTGCGCCAGACCCAGGTACTCAGGCTGCCCAGTCCGAACAGGGCCAGGGCCGAGGCCGCGACCGCGCCCAGCACCAGGCCACGGCGCCAGCGTCGCGGTGCGGCCGGTGGTGTCGGCGCGGAGGGCTGGTCGGAGGACTCGTCGGACATGGTCGGGTTCAGAAGGCGATGCCCACGTTCAGGTGGATGCGGCCGCGGTGGTCTTCCTGGCCCCAGGCCCAGTCCACCGCCAGGGGGCCGACGGGGCTGCGCCAGCGCACGCCCAGGCCGTAGCCCAGGGCCGGCTTGAGTTCGCTGATCTTGTCGGCAGCGCGTCCGGCGTCGACGAACAGGGCGCCCCAGACCGAGGGCAGGCTGTCCGAAATCGGGTGAGCCACTTCGACGCTGGTCGTGAACAGCATGCGTCCGCCGGTGATGCCGCCGTCCGAGGTGGTGGGGGCCAGCGTGCGGTAGGCGTAGCCCCGCACCGAGTTGTCGCCGCCGGCACGGAAGCGCAGGCTGTCGGGCACCTGCACGCCTGCGGGGGTGAGGACCTTGCCCAGCTCCAGCCGGCCCTGGGTGTACCAGCCGCCCACCGGCCAGTACATCGTCAGCCGGCCATAGGCGCGGCCGAAGACGCCGCGGCGCGTGGCGCTGCCATCGGCCAGGCCGGAGCCGAACTGGGCGCTGAGCGTGTAGCCGGTGGTGGGCAGCAGCACGCTGTCGACCTTGCGCCAGGTGCGGTCGGTGTCGGCGGAAACGGCCTTGAGGGTGTCGCAGTTGATGTACTGCCCGCCGTCGCGGGTGCATTCCTTGGAGGTGTCGAGCTCCAGGTAGTCCAGGCGCTCGACCACGGGGTGCTCGGTGGAACGGCCCACCCGCAGGCGCTGCGAGATCACCATGTCCTCGTCGGTGAACAGGCGGTCCACCTGGCCGCCCACCAGGTCCCGCTGCAGGTGCTCGTTGAGGTAGGTGGAGAGCTCGCCGTTCCAGGACTGCTCGCTCTTGCCCCAGACGAACTTGTTGGTGGCCGTCAGCGGGTAGCCGAACAGTTGGCGGTGCACATGCTCCAGGCTGGCGCGCGGGCCGGTGGAGGTGCTGATGCCCAGCGCGGTGGTGGCGGTCTGCAGCTGGGATTCCCGCACCTGGACCAGCACGGTGGCATGGCCGGCCTGCTCTGGGTCCGGGTCCATGCTGACGGTGACCTGGTCGAACAGGCCGGTCTTGCGCAGCCGCTCCTGGTAGTCCTGCAGCCGGGCCTCGGTCAGCGGCGTGCCGGGGGCCAGGCCACTCAGGCGGCGGATGCGCTCCGGGTCGTGGCGCTGCAGGCCGCTGATCTGCACCTCTCCGGCGCGGTAGAGCGGGCCGCTGTCGGCCACCGCGAAGATGCGCACCTGGTTGGTCTGCGGGTCCACCTCGGCCGCGGTACCGGCCCAGCTGGCCGCGCCGTAGCCGGCCGAGCGCAGGGCGGCGATGACGGCCGTCTTGGCGCTGCCCCAGGCGTCTTCATTGAAGCGCGCGCCGGGCGGCAGGGCCCATTGCTGTTCCAGCTGCTGGCGCAGGGCCTGGGCGTCGGCCTGGCCCTCCTCGGCCAGGTCGTAGAGCTCGCCCTGGATCTGCAGGGTGACACGGCCGATGCGCACCGTCGGACCCGGCTCCAGGCTCAGGGTGACCCGCAGGGGTTGGGCCCCGCCGCCTTCCAGCTGGGTGATGCGGGCCTGGGCATTGAAGTAGCCGGCGGTGCGGGCCAGGTCCTCGGCCTGGGCTGGTGCCGCCGCGATCAGGCGGGACCATTCGGCGTCGCTCAGGCCGCCGGCCTCGGGCAGCTTCAGGGCGCGGGCCAGGTCCAGGTTGTTCTCCAGCAGCGCCCGCAGGTCACCCGGCGCGTCCACGCTCAGGCGGGGCAGGGCGGCTGCGGGAGGCGGGGCGGCGTCGGAGGCCGCCGCCGAGGCCGGCTCCGCGGCGGCATCGGCCGGTGCGGATGGCGCGGAAGCCGCCGTGTCGGGCACCACGGCGGGCGCCGATGCCGATGCCGTGGGGGCAGCCGGAACGCCTTCAGCCGCCTGGGCCCAGGCGGCCAGCGGCCCCATCGCCAGGGCCAGCCACAGGGCCCGGCGCCAGGGGCCGGGACGCAGCGGAAACACGCGGGTCAGCAGGGCCGGCTCCTCACTTGCTGAGCATGCGCATGGCGCCTTCCAGGCCGGCCAGGGTGAGCGGGAACATGCGCTGCTGCATCAGGCGCTGCACGATGGCGATGCTCTGTCGGTATTCCCACACCGCGGTGGGCTCCGGGTTGATCCAGACGAACTTGGGGAAGGCGTGGGTCAGGCGCTGCAGCCACTCGGCGCCGGCCTCGTCGTTGTTGTATTCGACGCTGCCGCCGCGCTGCAGGATCTCGTAGGGACTCATCGTCGCGTCGCCGACGAAGATCAGCCGCCAGTCCTTGTTGTACTTGCGCAGCACCTCCCAGGTGGGGGTCTTCTCGTTGTAGCGGCGCCGGTTCTCCTTCCAGAGGAAGTCGTAGACGCAGTTGTGGAAGTAGTAGAACTCCAGGTGCTTGAACTCGCTCTTGGCGGCGGAGAACAGCTCCTCCACCTGGGCCACGTGGTCGTCCATGGTGCCGCCCACGTCCATCAGCAGCAGCACCTTCACCTTGTTGTGGCGCTCGGGCACCATCTGGATGTCCAGCATCCCGGCATTGGCCGCGGTGGCACGGATGGTGTCGTCCAGCGCCAGTTCCAGGTCCGAGCCCTCGCGGGCGAAGCGGCGCAGCCGGCGCAGCGCCACCTTGATGTTGCGGGTGCCGATCTCGCGGCTGTCGTCGTAGTCGGCGAACTCGCGCTTGTCCCAGACCTTGACCGCGCTGCGCTGCCGGCCTGGCCCGCCGATGCGGATGCCGCGCGGGTTGTAGCCGCCGTGGCCGAAGGGGCTGGTGCCGCCGGTGCCGATCCACTTGCTGCCGCCCTCGTGGCGTTCCTTCTGCTCCTCCAGGCGCTTGGCCAGCGTCTTCATCAGCTCGTCCCAGCCCAGGGCCTCGATGGCAGCCTTCTCCTCAGGGCTGAGCTCCTTCTCCAGCACCTTCTTGAGCCAGTCCAGCGGGATCTCCTGGCCGAAGTCGGTCAGCAACTTCACGCCCTGGAAGTAGGCGGCGAAGGCCTGGTCGAACTTGTCGAAGTGGGCCTCGTCCTTCACCAGCGTCATGCGGGCCAGGTGGTAGAACTGGTCCACCGAGGGGCCGATCACGCCGGCGCGCAGGGCCTCGAGCAGCGTCAGGTACTCCCGCACGGAAACGGGCAGCTTGGCGGCGCGCAGCGTGTAGAAGAAGTCGGTCAGCATGGGTGGGCCGGGCAGCGTTCAGCTGCCGCGTTTCGCATTGTGCCCGCGGGCCTTCCGGCCGGGCTTGTCCGCGCGCTGGGCCGGGTCATGGCGCTGCAGCCAGGCGAAGAACTCCTCGTACCAGAGCCGGCTGTTGCGCGGCTTGAGCACCCAGTGGTTCTCGTCCGGGAACCACAGCAGCCGGGCGTCCACGCCGCGCTGCTTGAGTGTGTTGTAGTAGGCCAGGCCCTGCTGGTCGGGCACGCGGTAGTCCAGCGCGCCGTGGATGACCAGGGTGGGCGTGGCGAAGGCGCCGGCAAAGGCGTGCGGGCTCTGCGAGGCCACCTTGGCCGGGTCCTCCCAGTACCAGGCGCCCAGTTCCTTGGCGTGCCAGCTGAAGGCATCGTCGGCGAACATGGCGGTCCAGTCGTAGCAGCCGGCATGGCAGACGTAGGCCGCGTAGCGCCCGGGGGCCACATGGCCGTTCATCCAGGCCACCATGTAGCCGCCGTAGCTGCCGCCGCTGGCGAACACGCGCTTCTTGTCCACCCAGGGCTTCTTGAGCAGCCAGTCGGTGGCGGCTTCTACGTCCTGCAGCTCCAGCTCGCCCCAGCGCTGGGTGATCGAGTCCAGGAAGGCATGGCCGAAGCCCGAGGAGCCGTGGTAGTTGACGTTGACCACCACATGGCCCTGGGCGGCGAACAGCTTCCAGCACCAGCGGTAATGCCAGCCATCGCCCGGGCCGGTGTGCGGGCCGCCGTGGATGGTGTGCAGCACCGGGTGCTTCTTCTTCGGGTCGAAGTCCGGCGGGTAGTGCAGCCACATCTGCACCGGCTCGCCCAGCGCGCCGGTGAACCACACCTCCTCGGTGCGGCCCAGGTCCAGCGGGGCCAGCAGGGCGTCGTTGAAGGATTCGATGCGGCGGTCGGCCTCACCCGGCCGGTGGGCGTGCAGGCGGGCGGGGTGCTCGGCCGTGTCGCACAGGCTCACCAGCGTGCCGGCGGCCTGATCGAAGGCGCTGACGGTGCCGCCGGCCACCACCACCTCGGCCTGGCGGTCCGCCACGTCGAAGCGCCAGAGGTGGCTGCGGCCCTTCTGCTCGGCGGTGAACAGCACGGCCTGGCCATCGGGCGTCCATTGCAACGGGGCGTGCACCTCGTGGTCCCACTCGGCGCTCACCACCTGCCAGGCGGCGCTGCGCCGGTCCAGCACCGCGAGCTGGCAGGGCATGGTGTGCTTGAGGCCCTGGTGCGAGGCCCGGAAGGCGATGCGCTGGCCGTCCGGGCTGTAGCGCGGGGCGCTGCAGTCCCAGCCGTCGTCCCGCACGCATTCGCGGAACTTGGACTTGCGCAGGTCCAGCTCCACCAGGGCGTTGCGCCCGTCGATGGACTTGGGCTGGCCCGGATCGAAGGCGAAGACGATGTGTCGGCCGTCGGGCGCGATGTCGAAGGTGCTGGCGTCGGGCTCGAAGCGGCTGAGCTCGTGGGCGCTGCCTTCGAACAGGTCGCTCACCTTGCCGCTGGCGAGGTCCATCACATGCAGGTGGGGCACGCGGCCCTGGGGCAGGTGGTGGTCCCAGAAGCGGTAGGCCATCTCGCTGGTGACGTAGCCGCTTTCCTTGCGCTCCTTGAAGGCCTTGAAGGCCTTGGCCTGGGCCTTGGCACCCTTGAGCTCGGGCCAGACCCAGCTGATGAAGGCGATGCGCTTGCCGTCCGGGAACCAGCGGAAGGCCTCGATGCCGGTGGCCACCTCGCCCACGCGGCGGGCCTCGCCGCCATCGGGCGGGATGACATAGAACTGCGGCGTGGCGTCCTTCTGGCCCTGCTGCTCACGCTGGGCCACGAAGCCGATCCACTGGCCGTCCGGGCTGAAGCGGGGCTGGCCGTCCTTCTCGCCGCACTGGGTCAGGGCCCGGGGCTGGCCACCCAGGGTGGACAGCAGCCAGAGCTGGCTGCGGGCCTTGTTCTCGGCCATGTCGTGGGTGGTGACCGAGGCCACGGCCTGGGCGCCGTCGGGCGAGAGGCTGGGCGCACCCAGGCGCGCCAGTTGCCAGAGGGTGTCGACGGTGAGTGTCGCGGGGTGCTTGCGGGAGGTCTTGGCCACGGGATCTCCGGTGGAGGACAAGAAAGAGGGTGGGGCGGGGTGGCCGCCCGCACCCGCGGCGGCTGCCGGGGTGCCTTGTCAGCGCGGTCGCGCCAGCAGCCAGTTCAGGTGGGCTTTGACCTCGGGCCATTCGCCCGCGGCCAGGCTGTACATCACGGTGTCGCGCACGGTGCCGTCGCGCCGCAGCGCATGGTGGCGCAGCACGCCGTCCTTCTTCGCGCCCAGGCGCTCGATGGCACGCTGCGAGGCGAAGTTGTAGTTGTCGGTGCGCCAGCCCACCAGCTGCGCGCCCAGGGTCTCGAAGGCGTGGGTCAGCAGCAGCAGCTTGGCGGTGGTGTTGACGGCGCTGCGCTGCACCGAGCGGGCGTACCAGGTCCAGCCGATCTCCAGCCGGTCGATGCCGGGCACGATGTCGTGGTAGCTGCTGCTGCCCAGCACGCGGCCACTGGCGCTGTCCAGCACGGCAAAGGGCAGGCGGTGGCCGGCGGCCTGACCGGCCAGGGCATTCTCGATGTAGGCCCGGGTCTGCTCGGGCTCGGGCACCGAGGTCACGCGCAGGGTCCAGAGTTCGCCATCGGCGGCGGCGGCCTTCAGGCCGGCCTCGTGGTCCAGGCTCAGGGGCACCAGGCGCACCGGCGCCTGTTCCAGCGTCACAGGTTGGACGTTCAGCATGTGGGGATGCCGCTCAACGGTGGTTGCGCTGCATGGCCAGCAGCTTCTCGAACAGGCTGATGTCCTGTTCGTTCTTCAGCAGCGCGCCCACCAGCGGCGGCAGGCTGGCGCGCTCGTCGGTGCTGCGCAGCGCATCCAGCGGGATGTCCTCGGCCACCAGCAGCTTGAGCCAGTCGATCAGCTCGGAGGTGCTGGGCTTTTTCTTCAGGCCCGGCAGGTGGCGCACCTCGTAGAAGGCCTTCAGCGCCGCGGCCAGCAGCTCCTGCTTCAGGCCGGGGAAGTGCACATCGACGATGCGCTTCATCGTGTCCGGCTCGGGGAACTTGATGAAGTGGAAGAAGCAGCGGCGCAGGAAGGCGTCGGGCAGTTCCTTCTCGTTGTTGGAGGTGATGAAGACCAGCGGCCGGTGCTTGGCGCGGATGGTCTCGCGCGTCTCGTAGCAGTGGAACTCCATGCGGTCGAGCTCGCGCAGCAGGTCGTTCGGAAACTCGATGTCGGCCTTGTCGATCTCGTCGATCAGCAGGGCCACCGGCTCGTCCGATTCGAAGGCCTGCCACAGCACGCCCTTGACGATGTAGTTGCGGATGTCGCGCACCTTCTCGTCGCCCAGCTGGCTGTCGCGCAGGCGGCTCACCGCGTCGTATTCATAGAGGCCCTGGTGGGCCTTGGTGGTGCTCTTGATGTGCCATTCCAGCAGCCGCAGGCCCAGGGCCTGGGCGGCCTCTTCGGCCAGCATCGTCTTGCCGGTGCCGGGCTCGCCCTTGACCAGCAGCGGGCGCTTGAGGGTCATCGCCGCGTTCACCGCCAGCATCAGGTCATCGGTGGCGACGTAGCGGTCGGAGCCTTGGAATTTCATAGGGGAATCCGGGGGGCGAAGGGGGTCTGGTCCAGTATATGCTGGGGCCCGATCGATCCCGTTCTAGGCATTGGCATGGGCCCTGAAGAGGCCCTGACTGGAGGCGACATGACGTGGAGATTCAAGGCGGCGCTGCTGGCTGCCTCGCTGATCGTGGTGACGGCACCGGCAAGCGCGCAGGCGCTGGTCGGGCGGGCCGAGAATGGCGCACGCATCAATGCGATGTGCATCGGCTGCCACGGGATCGAGGGCTACCGGGCCAGCTTTCCGCAGGTCTACCACGTGCCGATGATCGCGGGTCAGAACGTGAAGTACCTGGCCGCCGCCCTGGAGGCCTACCGCAAGGGCGAACGCAAGCATCCCACCATGCGCGGCGTGGCCGGCTCGCTGAGCGATCAGGACATCGCCGATCTGGCCGCCTACTACGCCACCCTGGGCAAGCCGCCGGCCACCGAGCCGCCGAGCAAGGTTGCGTTGCCGGGCGATCTGAAGGACAAGCTGACCGCCTGCACCGCCTGCCACGGGGCCAACTTCAACAACACGGTGGATGCCAGCTACCCGCGTCTGGCGGGCCAGCACCGCGACTACCTCTACCAGGCCCTGAAGGCCTACCAGACGCAGAACCATGCGCTGGTCGGGCGGGGCAACGCCATCATGGTGGGCATGGCGGCCACGCTGGATGACGCGCAGGCCCGGGCGATTGCCGACTATCTCTCCGGCCTGCCGGGCGACCTGCGCACAGCGCCGCAGCCCATGCTGCACTGAGGGCCCGCCCCTGGCCGCCTTCCACTCAAGTCCCTGTTCTCAGTGACGATATGACAAGGAAGGCGTGAGGGAGACGACACGCCGACAACCTGTTGGCGTGATCGAACCCACATGAGCAAACGGACCATTCCAGTGACCCAGGTTCGCCTGGGCATGCACATTCATGCGCTGGAAGGGCCCTGGATCAGCCACCCCTTCTGGAAGACCCGTTTCGTGCTGAACGATCCGGAGGATCTGCAGAAGCTGCTGCACAGCGGCGTGCCCAGCGTGGTGATCGATGTGTCCAAGGGGCTGGATGTGCTGCCGCCGACCTTGGCCCCGGTCGCCGCACCTGTGCCCAGCCCTGCGGCGGCGGTGCTCCCGCCGGCCGCTCCGCCCCGGCCCTCCGGCCCGCCGCCCGAGCCCTCCCGCGCATTGGCCGAGGAGCTGAGCCAGGCCAAGGCCATCTACCGTCAGTCGCGTGAGCAGGTCACGTCCATGTTCGCCGAGGCCCGCCTGGGCAAGGCCCTGGATGCCGAGCAGTGCCTGCCGCTGGTCAACGACATCGCCGATTCGGTCTTCCGCAACCCGGGGGCCCTGGTGAGCCTGGCCCGGCTGAAGACGCAGGACGACTACACCTACATGCACTCGGTGGCGGTCTGCGCCCTGATGGTGGCCCTGGGCAAGCAGCTGGGGCTGAGCGAAGAAGCTTGCCGCGAGGCCGGCCTGTCGGGATTGCTGCATGACCTGGGCAAGGCGGTGATGCCGCTGGACGTGCTGAACAAGCCCGGCAAGCTCACCGATGACGAGTTCACCGTGATGAAGAGTCACCCGGTGCGGGGCTACGAGATGCTGCTGGAGGCCCGCGGCGCGCCCGAGGGTGCGATGGACGTCTGTCTGCACCACCACGAACGGGTGGACGGCACCGGCTATCCGCACAAGCTGCCCGGCGACAAGCTGAGCCTGCTGGCCCGCATGGGTGCGGTCTGCGACGTGTACGACGCCATCACCTCCAACCGGCCCTACAAGGCGGGGTGGGATCCGGCCCATTCCATCGCGCAGATGGCGGGCTGGAAGGGACACTTCGACACTGTGGTCTTCCAGGCCTTCGTCAAGAGCCTGGGCATCTACCCGGTGGGTTCGCTCGTCAAGCTCAAGTCCGGCAAGCTCGCCGTCGTGACGGAGCAGAACCCGAAGAACCTGGTCTCGCCGATCGTGAAGGTGTTCTTCTCCAGCAAGTCGCAGTTGCACATCACGCCGACCGTGCTGGATCTCTCGCAATCCAACGACCAGATCGTCTCCCGCGAGAGTCCCGAGGCCTGGGGTTTCAAGGAGCTGGACGCGCTCTGGGCAGGTGATCTGCCCGGTCGCTGAGCGGTCGGGGACCGCCCGGGTTCAGCGGGTGGCCCGCTGGCGCACCGCGTCCAGGTAGGCGTGGCCGTCGGGCGGCAGGCCGCTGCGCTGCGAGGCCCAGATCATCTCGCCCAGGCAGTCCATCACCTCGTGGTGGGCCTCGTGCAGCGAGTTGCGGCGGGCCGCCAGCAGTTCGACCGCCTGGCGGATGCCGTGCGGCTGGTCGATGGACACCTGCTCGCTGATCGTCAGGTGCATGGCCAGGTGCAGAAAGGGGTTGGTGCGGCCTTCCTGCACCTCGTAGACGGCGGCCAGCGCCGCGTCCACATCCGCCAGATCGCCGTGGTACTCCGGATGTTCATCGACCCAGCCGGCGGCCAGGGTCTCGATCGGGGTAAGCACCTGGCCGGCGCGCTGCTTGGCCAGGACCTCGCAGAAGAAGCGGCGAACGTCGTGTTGGGAAGGCTGGAACATGGCCGGATTGTCGCCCCAAGCGCCGGGCGGGCCCGGCGCCGGGGACTTCCTGCGCTCAGAGCGCGACGGTGCCCTGGATGACCACGGCCACCTCGCCGCCCACCCACACGGTGTCGCCCTCCCGCGCCACATGCACCCGGCCGGCGCGACCCAGCTGCGAGCCCTGGGCCGCCACGTAGTGCGCGGGCGCCAGGCCCGCGCCGATCAGCCACTGGGCCAGCCCCGCGTTGAGGCTGCCGGTCACCGGATCCTCGTCGATGCCGATGGGGGCGACGAAGCCGCGGACCTCGAAGTCCGTGCCGTCTGCGGCGTTCTGCGGGGCGATCACGCCCACCTTGGCCAGGGTCTTGAGGGCGGCGTGGTCGGGACGCAGGGCGCGCACGGTGTCGGCGCTGTCCAGCAGCAGCCCCAGCCAGCGCGGGCCGTTGTCCAGCCAGCGGGCCTGTTGAAGCTGCCCGGGCTGCAGACCCAGGGCGGCCAGCACCGAGGCCAGCAGGGAGGGATCCACCTCGGTGATCTGGCAGGGCGGCGCGGCAAAGGCCAGGCGGCGGCTCTCGCGCCGCACCCGCACATGGCCCACGCCGCACTGCTGGATGACCTCGCCCGCCTGCAAGGGCTGACCGCCGGCCAGCAGCCAGGCCTGGCAGCTGCCCAGGGTGGGGTGGCCGGCAAAGGGCAGTTCGCCGCCGGGCGTGAAGATGCGCACCCGGTAGTCGGCCGCCGGGTCGGTGGGGGGCAGCAGGAAGGTGGTTTCGCTGAGGTTGGTCCAGCGGGCCATGGCGGCCAGCGTGGCCTCGTCCAGACCCTCGGCATCGTGGATCACCGCCAGCGGGTTGCCCCGCAGCGCGGTGTCGGTGAAGACGTCCAGCTGGTGGAAGCGGCGTTCGCGCGGCATGCTCATGGCGTGCCCGCCTGCAGGGTGTCTTCCAGCGCCTGGTGCACCACACGGCCCAGGGCCGCCACCGCCTGGCGGATCTCGTCCGGACGCAGGGTCACGAAGGACAGGCGCAGCGTGCGCGGGTCGGGCTGGTGGGCGTAGAAGGGCTCGCCCGGCACGAAGGCCACGCCGGCGGCCACCGCCTTGGGCAGCAGGTCCATGGCACGGCAGCCGGCCGGCAGGCGCAGCCAGAAGAACATGCCGCCCTCGGGCTGGGTCCACTCGGTGCCGGCGGGCATGGCTTCGCGCAGGGCCTCGGCCATCACGTCGCGCTGGGCCTTGTACTGGGCCCGGATGGTCGGGATGTGGCGTTCCAGGAAGCCGTCCTTCACCACCTCGTAGACGATGCGCTGGTTGAAGCCGGGGGTGTGCAGGTCGGCGGCCTGCTTGGCCTGCAGCAGCTTGGGGGCCAGGGCGGGCGGTGCCACCACATAGCCCAGGCGCAGGCCCGGGGCCAGCACCTTGGAGAAGGAGCCCAGGTAGGCCACGCCTTCGGCCCAGCGGGCCGCCAGCGGCGCGGGCGGCGCCTCGTCGAACCACAGGTCGCCGTAGGGGTTGTCTTCCACCAGCGGGATGCCGGCCGTCTGCGCGGCCTTCACCACCGCCTGGCGGCGGGCCTCCGGCATCACCCGGCCGGTGGGATTCTGGAAGTTGGGCAGCACGTACATGAAGCGCGTGCCCGGTGCGTCGTGCGGCAGGCGGGCGATGGCCTCCGGCAGGGCGCCCTGGCCGTCGCTGGCCACGCCCGCGAAGATGGGCTCGAAGGGGGTGAAGGCCTGCAGCGCGCCCAGATAGGTCGGGGTCTCCACGGCCACCGGCGCGCCGGCATCCACCATCACTTTGGCGATCAGGTCCAGGCCCTGCTGCGAGCCGGTGGTCATCAGCACCTGCTCGGCCTTCACATGGGTCATGCCCTGCTCGCGCAGGCGCTCGGCCACCCACTCGCGCAGCGGGCCGTAGCCCTCGCTGGCGGCGTACTGCAGGGCGGCCTGGGGCTGTTCGGTCAGCACCCGGGCGGTGGCTTCGCGCATGGCTTCGACCGGGAAGGTGTCGGCAGCCGGCAGGCCCCCGGCCAGCGACAGCACCCCGGGCAGCTCGGTGAGCTTCAGGATTTCGCGGATCACCGAGGGGTTGAGTCGCGCGGCGCGCTGCGCCATGTGCCAGGGAGAAGAGGGCGAGGTCGAGGGGCTCATGCGTGTGTCTCCGGAGCGGGGACCGGTCGGGCCGGTCGTGAGAGGGCCAGTGTAGGCCGGTCGGCAGTACAGATACAGTACAGTTTCCCGATGCACCAAGGCTTCTGTACCGGTGGGTGAGGTGACACAGTGAGCGAGCGCGACGAATGGCGTGCGGCAGACGCTGCCGGGTCCGATCCGGAGGCGGGCTCTGCCCTGGGCGGGTTCACGCGCGGTGGTGGCAGCACGCTGACCGAGCAGCTGGCCGAGCACTACGCCCAGCGCATCCGCCAGCGCCTGCTGGCGCCGGGCACGCGGCTGCCCTCGGTGCGGGACGCCGCACGCCGGCACGGCATCAGCCCACACACGGTGGTGGCGGCCTACGACCAGCTGCTGGCCCAGGGCCTGGTCGAGGCCCGGCGGCAGCGGGGCTTTTTCGTGCGCGACCGGCGCGCGCCCGAGCCCCGGCCGGCCCCGGCGCGGGTGGCCCCCGCCGGGCCGCCGCTGCCGCCGGTGGATGCCACCGCCCTGATCCGCGGCATGTTCCACAGCGGCACCGACCAGCCCGCCCCCGGCCTGGGCACACTGCCGCTGGACTGGCTGGACCCGGCCCTGCTGAGCACGGCCTTGCGCCGCGTGCTGGGCCAGAACGAGGGGGCCCTGGCCCTGCAGTACGGCCAGCCCGCGGGCGACATGCGCCTGCGCCAGGCCCTGGCCCTGCGTCTGGGCGGACTGGGCCTGCAGGCCTCGGCCGAGCAGATCGTCACCGCCACCGGGGCCACCCATGCGCTGGACATCGTCTCGCGCGCGCTGCTGGCGCCGGGCGATGCGGTGCTGGTGGACGAGCCCGGCTGGGCGGTGGAGTTCGCCCGCCTGAGCCAGCTGGGCATGCGCCTGCTGCCGGTGCCGCGCGGTGCCGACGGACCCGACCTGGCGGTGCTGGAGACCCTGGCGCGCGAGCACCGGCCGCGGCTGTACGTGACCATCTCGGTGCTGCACAACCCCACCGGCAACTCGCTGACGCCGGCAGGCGCCTACCAGCTGCTGCGCCTGGCCGAGCAGCACGACTTCCGGGTGGTGGAAGACGACACCTACGGCGAGCTGGCGCCGGCCCATCTGCCGCGCCTGGCCGCGCTGGACGGCCTGCAGCGCACGCTCTATGTCTCTGGCTTTTCCAAGATCCTCACGCCCGGCTGGCGGGTGGGCTATGTGGCGGCGCCGCCGTCCCTGATCGAGCGTCTGATCGACGTGAAGCTGCTCTCGACGCTGACCACGCCGGCCATCCTGGAGCAGGCCCTGGCCTACTGCCTGGAGCAGGGCAGCCTGCGCCGCCATGTGGAGCGGGTCCATGCCCGGCTGGATGGGGCCCGCCAGCGCGCGGTGCAGCTGGCGCTGGACCACGGCTGCCGTTTCGTCACGCCCCCGCAGGGCCTGTTCGGCTGGGTGGACACGGGGGTGGACACCGAGGTGCTGGCCCAGCGCCTGCACGACCAGGGCTGGCTGTTGGCGCCGGGCCACCTGTTCCATGCCCGCCGCCGGCCCAGCACGCTGATGCGCATCAACTTCGCCACCAGCCAGCACGCCCGCTTCTGGCAGGCCTTCGACCGGGCCTGCGGGCGCTGAGCCCACGGGGAGCCCGGCGTCCGCTCAACGTCCGTTCAGCGTCGGGCCATCGGTGCCCAGTTCGACGGCATAGGCCAGGGCCAGCCTGCTGAACTTGGCGGCGTGCAGGGCCTGGTTGCCGAAGGTGGCGGTGGTGTCGTTGGCGGTGTGGATGGCCTTGTTGTCGTCGGCGAAGGCGGCCTCGAAGGGGAAGGAGGCGGCAAAGCCCGCGGCCGTCCAGGAGGCGTGGTCCGAGCAGCCGTAGCCGCAGCGGTCATAGCCCACCGTCAGTTCGGGCAGATAGGCCGCGGCCAGGTTGGCCAGGAAGGTGTTCTGCGCCGCGTTGGTGTAGTCGGTGAAGAGATAGAGGTCGCCGGCGCTGCCTTGGAAGGCGGTCATGTCCAGCTGCAGCACCCCCACCACCTGCTGGCGCTGGCGCTTGTACTGCTGGGCGATGGCCTGGGAGCCGCGCAGCCCGACCTCCTCGGCCGCGTAGGCCATGAACTCGATCGTGCGCCGGGGCTGGTAGCCGCTGTCCAGCAGGACCCGGATCACCTCGGTCAGGCTGGCCACGCCCGAGGCGTCGTCGTCGGCGCCCGGGGCCCGGGTGCTGTCGGTGACCTTGCCCGAGACGATGGAGTCCAGGTGGGCCCCCAGCACCACCTTCTGCTTGGCCTGGCTGCTGCCCTGGAGGGTCAGCACCACCGACTTCTGCGGCCAACCCCGGTGGCTCACCTGGCGCACGGAGACATTGCTGCGGCCGGCCGCCAGGCTGGACCACAGGGCGGCCAACTGGTCCGACGCCTGCACGCCGGGGTTGCTGGTGTAGTAGCGGTTCTGGAAGTCCGACAGGGTCTGGATGGTGGCCAGGATGCGGCTGTCCTGCACCTGGTTGAGCAGCGGCTGCACCAGGTCGGCGTTGTCGATGGCGTAGCTGGGGGCGGCCACCGCCGGTGCGGTCGGGGCGCTGCGCAGCGCCTGCAGGGCCAGCAGCCCGTCGGCGCGGCTGGCATGCCAGCGGTAGCCGCCGCAGCGGCGCAGGCTCTCGTGCACGGCCTGGGACAGGGCCTCGAGCTGCCCATCGTCCACCTGCACCAGATGCACCGTCTCGCGCGCGCCGTCGCTCAGGCGGGCCGCCGTGCTGGCCTGGCTGCGCAGCGCGGGCGCCTGCTGCTGCAGCAGCGCATAGGCGCGCTCGCCCACGGTGATCCAGGCCGGTGCGGCCTGGGCCAGAGGGGTGGCACACAGGGCCAGGGCCGCCAGCAGGGGACGGCAGTGACGGAGGGCCGCGCGCGGGGCGCGGCGCAGGGCAGGCGGGCAAGCCAGGGGCATGGGCAACCTCGTGGGAGCTGGGGGTGGGCGAAGCCCGGCGCGGGTGTGGCCGGGGCCAGGCGCCGCAGTATGGCCAGCCCCCCGCGGCTGCCCATCCCTAGCAGGGCCGCTGCCAGGGAAAGCCCCAGGGGCGCCTCAGCGGCAGGGCAGGGCCGTCAGCTCTTCCGGGCGCAGCACCCGCAGGTGCCATTCGCCGTCGTGCAGGGCCAGGCCGTGCAGCTCGATGCTCTTTTGCGTCTGCAGCAGGCGCGCCAGGTAGGCGATGATGGCCGGCTCGATCACCTGGCCCGGCACCAGCACCGGGATGCCCGGCGGGTAGGGCACGATCTGGTCGCAGCAGACGCGGCCGTTGAGCGCCGGGTTGGGCAGGCCGCTGTCGTCCAGCACCGGCAGCTTCTCGCCCGCCTCGTAGAAGGCGTCGCGCGGCAGGCAGGCCAGGCGGGTGAAGCGCGGGGCCTCGGGCATGCGGCCGTAGGTCAGCGGCGGGCGGCGGTCCTTGGCCAGGCGCAGCATGGCGTCGAACAGGCGCGAGACCTTGCTGCGCGTGGTGCCGATGGTCAGCAGCAGCGTCAGCGTGTTGTGCGTGTTCTTCTCGACCTGGATGTTGTAGCGGTTGATCAGCTCGTCGCGCAGCTCGTCGGCGCTCCAACCGCTGGCGCTGATGTCGATGGTCAGCTTGGTCGGGTCCAGGCGGATGCCGTCGTCCTTCACCTCGTCGGGCAGCAGGTCGTCCAGTTCCAGCACGCGGAAGGCGCCGGTGGCGTTGATCTTTTCGCGCAGCTCGCGGGCATAGCGCAGCGAGCGGTCCAGCAGCCGGTAGCCCTCCATCACCGCCTGCTTGCGCGCCACGTCCAGGCTGGCGATCAGCGTGTACTGCGGGCTGGTCGAGGCGTGCATGTTGAAGTTCTCGCGGAACAGATGCTCGTCGAAGCCGGGGTCGTTCACATGGATCATGCTGGCCTGCGAGAAGGCCGACAGCACCTTGTGCGTGCTCTGGGTGGCGTAGTCGGCGCCGCACTCCAGCGCGGTGGGCCGCAGCTCGGGGTGGAAGCGCGCGTGGCCGTACCAGGCCTCGTCGACGATGACCTTGATGCCCGCGGCATGGGCCAGCGCGATGATGGGTTTCAGGTCATAGCGCAGGCCGTCGTAGGTGCAGCTGGTGAGGATCAGCACCTTGGCCTCGGGGTGCGCCTCGATGGCGGCGCGGATGGTGGCCTGTGGCACCGGCCCGAACAGGCCGAAGTGGCGGTTGACCGAGCTGTCCAGGTAGACCGGCCGCGCACCCGAGAGGATCACCCCGTGGTGCACGCTCTTGTGGCAGTTGCGGTCCAGCAGCAGGGTGTCGCCCGGGGCCAGCAGGCTCTGGAAGATCACCTTGTTGGAGGTGCTGGTGCCATTGGTGGCGAAGTAGGTCTTGCGCGCCCCGAAGGCCTTGGCCGCCAGGCGCTGGCTCTGGGAAATCACGCCGGTGGGGTGCAGCAGCGAATCGAGCTCCGGCACGCTGACCGAGAGGTCGGCGCGCAGCATCTCCTCGCCCACGAAGTCGTAGAAGTCGCCCACCCAGGGGCTGCCCTTGAAGGAGTCGCCACCGCCGTGGCCGGGGGTGTGCCAGCTGTCCTTGGCCTGGGCCACGTAGTCGCGCAGCGCGTCGTAGAAGGGCGTGTCGGCCTTCTCGGCCACCTCGGCCGCCAGGATGCGGAACCAGCCGTGGAAGTCCTGCTCGCTGCGGAAGAAGTAGCCGTCCACCGCGTCGCTGGCCAGCTGCTCGACCAGCAGCTTGTCGCTGTCGTCCTCCAGCAGCATGTAGAGCGAGAGCTCGGGCCGCGCCTCGATGATCTGCTGCGCGGTGCGGACCGCGCGCTCGCGCTGGCGGGTGTCGGCGTTGCGCTCACCGTGGTCGATCAGCACCACCTGCAGGTCGGCGCCCTTGGTGTCGGTGGACAGCACCGCCTGCAGGGCCTGCTCGTCGCAGGGGCAGCTCAGGGCCCGCAGGCCGTAGGGGTTGTCCAGCCGCTCGGCGGCGGCGTTGAGCCCCCCGACCACGGCGTCGCGCCAGGCTTCATCGGCGCTGACCACCAGCACCTGCGTGACGGGCTTCATGAGAGGCGACTCCTGCAAGAGAACCAGCCCGGGGCCCCCCATGGGCCACAGGGCAAACAACCAGTGTAGCGAGCGCGCGGCCGAGAAAGATTCGGCAAGCAGGCGCCGGCCTAGGGGGTTGTCCCGGGGTTGTCGCCCTCGGTGGCGGCATGCCGCCGGGCCTGCAGCAGCGCGTCGCGCTCCTGGGCGAACAGCGTCTCCAGCTGCTGGCGGCCGGCCTTGGCCATGGCCAGCAGCCGGGCCTCGTCGCCGAAGTGCGGGGCCGATTCCTGCAGCTGCGCGATGCTGTGGCGGCGGAAGCGCTGGGCCAGGGTGCGGGCCTGGTAGGGCCGAAAGCCCAGCGTTTCCAGCACGCTGCGCCCGCTCATGAGAGCCGAGTCGAGGGTCTCGCGTTCGATGTGCTGCACGCCGCGGCGATGCAGCTCGAACCAGTGCTGCGCATTGCGCGCCCGCACCACCAGGGTGAGCTGGGGAAAGTGCTCGCGCGCCAGGTCCACGATCTCCAGGCACTGGGCCATGTCGTCCACCGCCACCACCAGGGTGCGGGCCTTGTCGGCACCGGCCATGCGCAACAGGTCCAGCCGCCGGGCATCACCGTAGAAGACCCGCCAGCCGAACTTGCGCAGGCTCTCGACCTGGTCGGCGTCGTGCTCCAGCACCGTGGCCTTGAGGCCGCTGGCGTAGAGCAGGCGGCCGACGATCTGGCCGTAGCGGCCGAAGCCCGCGATGATCACGGGCGCGTCCTGCTCCTCGCTCAGTTCGCTCAGCGGGGCCTGGTCCGGCCGGCAGGCCGCGCGGCGTGCCGCCACCCGGTCGGCCACCAGCAGCAGCAGCGGCGTGAGCAGCATGGTCATGGCCACCACCGCGATCAGCAGCGAGGCGGTGCGGGCGTCGATCACGCCGCGCTGCTGGGCCGCCTGAAAGACCACGAAGCCGAACTCGCCGCCCTGGGCCAGCAGCACGATGAAGACCGGCCGCTCGCCCAGCGGAATCGGCATCACCCGTGCCATCACCCACAGCACCAGGGCCTTCAGGCCCAGCACCGCCACCACCAGCAGCAGCACGATGAAGGGCCGATGCAGCACGACCGAGAAGTCGATGCTCATGCCCACGGCGATGAAGAACAGGCCCAGCAGCAGGCCCTTGAAGGGCTCCAGGTCGGTTTCCAGCTCGCGCCGGTACTCGCTTTCGGCCAGCAGCACGCCGGCCAGGAAGGCGCCCAGGGCCATCGACAGGCCCACGGCTTCCATCAGCGCCGCGGTGGCCACCACCAGCAGCAGGGCGGCGGCGGTGAAGATCTCGGGCGTCTTGCTGCGGGCGATCCAGCGTAGGGCCGGGCGCAGCAGCAGGCGGCCGCCCAGCACGATGCCGGCGATCACAGCCACCGCCTTGAGCGCACCCACCCAGCCCTGGCCCGCGTGGTGCTGGCCGGCCATCAAGGGCACGATGGCCAGGATGGGGATGGCCGCGATGTCCTGCAGCAGGGCCACGCTCAGCACGCTGTGGCCGGAGGTGGTGCTGGTGAGGTTGCGCTCGGCCAGCACGCCCAGGCCGATGGCGGTGGACGACAGCGCCAAGCCCAGCGCGACGACCAGGCCCAGGTGCCAGTCCACCCCGGCCAGCATGGCCACGCCGGTCATCAGCGCGGCCGAGGCCAGCAACTGCACGCTGCCCCAGCCGAAGATGGGCCGTCGCAGGGCCCAGAGCCGGCGCGGCTCCAGCTCCAGCCCGACCAGGAAGAGCATCAGCACCACGCCGAATTCGGCGAAGTGCAGCATGTCCTGGGCATCGGTCACCAGGGCCAGGCCCCAGGGGCCGATCAGGATGCCGGCGGCCAGGTAGCCGATGATGGCGCCCAGGCCGGCCAGCCGGGCCAGCGGCACGGCCAGCACCGCCGCGCCCAGGTACACCAGGCTTTGCAGCAGCCAGCCATGGCTGAGGGTGGCGGCGGCGTGGGGCAGGGCGTCGGCGGCGGTCATGGCTTGGGGTGGGGGCGGTCGTCGGCGGGCACCTCGCAACCGGCTTCGGGCGGCAGGTCCTCCAGCTCGGGCCAGGCGGGGTAGCGGGCCAGGCGGTCGGCAAACAGGGCAGCGTGTTCCCGCACGGTTTCGTCGCTGACCCGGTGGGCGCCGTGCAGCACCAGCGGCGGCAGGAAGCGCATGCCGGCCACCCGGGCCGTCTGCGCCATCGGGGGCCAGAAGTCGTCGATGAAGTGCTGGTTCTGGCCCGCGGGGTGGTAGGCCGCCTCGACCCCGCCGGTGCTCACCACCAGCCACAGGTCCTTGCCCCCCAGCGCGGCCCCGCCCATGCCGTAGGCCCAGCCGAAGCCGAAGACCTCGTCCAGCCAGAGCTTGAGCAGGGGCGGCATGCTGTACCAGTGGAAGGGGAACTGCCACACCACCAGCCGGGCCTCGGCCAGGGCAGCGCGCTCGGCGGCCACGTCGATCAGGTAGTCGGGGTAGAGCGCGTAGAGGTCGCGCACCTGGACACGCTCGGTCGGCAGGGCGTTTGCGGCCTGCAGCAGGGCCTGGTTGACGCGGGAATGCTCCAGTCGGGGATGGGCAGTGAGGACAACGATTTCGGCCATGCTGTCGCTACCATACATTGGTTTGCAGCTTGGAGGAGTCACGATGCAGGTCATTGCGGTCGCCAACCCCAAGGGCGGGGTCGGCAAGAGCACGTTGGCCACCAACCTGGCCGGCGCCCTGGCGCAGCGGGGCCACTCGGTGGCCCTGGGGGATCTGGACCGGCAGCAGTCGGCCCGCCAGTGGCTGGACCTGCGGCCCGCCGCGGCCCGCCCCATCCAGACCTGGCGGCTGGACGATGCCGGTGACCTGGCCTCGCCGCCCAAGGGCGCGGACCGGGCGGTGGTCGACACGCCAGCCGGTCTGCATGGCAAGAAGCTGCGGGCCGTGCTGGGCCAGGTCGATCGCATCCTGATCCCGCTGCAGCCCAGCCTGTTCGACATCCAGGCCATCCACGGCTTTCTCCAGGAACTGTCCGAGGTGGGGGTGCCCGGGAGCGCGCAGATCGGCCTGGTGGGCATGCGGGTGAAGGACCACACCATCGCGCAGGACCGCCTGCAGGAGTTTCTCGCCACGCTCAAGGCCCCGCTGGTGGCCACGCTGCGGGACACCCAGAACTACGTGCATCTGGCCGCCCACGGCCTGACGCTGTGGGACGTGACACCCAGCCGGGTGGAGCGTGACCTGGATCAATGGGCGCCCCTGCTGGCGTGGTGCCAGGGCCGCTGAGAGCCCCTGACCCGCCCGGAGATGGATGCGCGCCGCGGCGGGTTTGCCTACACTGCGGGCACAACAACAACTTCGGGCGCATGCGCAGTTGCGCTGCTGCCCACGCTGGGAGCCATGCACATCCTGTTGGCCGACAACCATCCCCTGGTTCTCTGGGCCTTCCAGACCCTGCTGGAGGAGATCCGTCCCGGAGTCGCCGTGCGCACCGTCTGCACCCCCGCCGAGTTGCGGGAGGCCATGGCCCATGGCGGGGGCTGCGGGCTGGTGCTGCTGGACCTGCAGCTGGGGGCGCCGGGGGAGGGCTACGCCCTGCTGGCCGAGCTGCGGATGAACCACCCCGACGTGTCCGTTGTCGTGACCTCGGCCACCGACCATTCGCCCGACGTCATCCAGTCCATCGATCTGGGGGCCTGTGGCTACCTGCCCAAGCGCCTGAGCATGGCGGCCCTGGCCGATGCCCTGCGGCTGATCCTGGACGGGGGCATCTTCGTGCCGCCGATGAGCCTGCCCGATGCCATGCCCGCTCACGCGGTGTCTGCCCATGCCGCAGGCACCCGGCCGGGTGACACGGCGCCCTACCAGACCCTGCCGTCCTTCGAAACCCTGGGGCTGACGCCTCGTCAGGCCGATGTGCTGAGCCTGCTGCTGCAGGGCAAGCCCAACAAGGAGATCGCCCGGCGTCTGGGCCTGTCAGTGGAAACGGTCAAGGACCATGTGCAGGCGGTGCTGCGGGCCCTGGGGGTGAACTCGCGCACCCAGGCGGTGCTGGCGGTGAGCCAGCTGGGGGCCAAGCGCCACGTGCCGGCGGCGGTCACGCCTCTGCGCTGAACGGGCAGCCCGGCGGCGCCGGGTTTCAGGTCGGCTGGTAGGCCAGGCGCACGTAGATCGGTGCGAAGGCCTCGGCCTGGGTGATCTCCAGCAGGCGCTCGCGGGCCAGTTCCAGCATCGCGATGAAGGTCACCACCACCACCGGCGATCCCTGACTCACGTCGAACAGATCCTGGAATTCGACGAAGCGCTCGCCCTGCAGGCGGCGCAGCACCACACTCATGTACTCGCGCACCGAGAGCTGCTCGCGGGTGATGCGGTGGTGCTGGTTGAGCTTGGCGCGGCGCAGGATGTCGCGCCAGGCCTCCTGGATGTCCACCAGCGAAACGTCCGGAAAGCGCGGTGCCAGCGACTGCTCGACGTGGACCTGCGCTCGCAGGAAGTCGCGCCCCATCACCGGCAGGCTGTCCAGCCGCGCGGCCGCCAGCTTCATCTGCTCGTATTCCAGCAGGCGGCGCACCAGCTCGGCCCGCGGGTCCTCGGGCTCCTCGCCGTTCTCGCTGGGCTTGGGCGGCAGCAGCATGCGCGACTTGATCTCGATGAGCATGGCCGCCATCAGCAGGTAGTCGGCCGCCAGTTCGAGGTTGTGCGCGCGGATCTGGTCCACGTAGGCCAGGTACTGCCGCGTGACATCCGCCATCGGGATGTCGAGGATGTTGAAGTTCTGCTTGCGGATCAGGTAGAGCAGCAGATCCAGCGGGCCCTGGAAGGCCTCCAGGAAGACCTCCAGGGCATCCGGCGGGATGTAGAGGTCGTTGGGCAGGGCGAACAGCGGCTCGCCGTACAGGCGCGCCACCGCCACCCCATCCACCATCTCGGGGGTGTCCACCTCTGGGGCCACCGGGGGCGGCAACTCACCGGCCGGCGCCTGCGCTTGCGCGGGGGCGGCCGGTTCAGGCAGCGGATGGTCGGGAGACGGCTCGTTCACGTCGGGCCGCAGCGGGCCGCGCGGCTCAGTGGCCGCGGGTCTGGTAGACGTAGGGCTGCTGGGCCACGCGGGCGGCCTTGAACTCGGCCTCGGCCTCGCGGTCCTGCGGGCGGTCCCACAGCAGGCCCCGGCCGGCGCGCTGCTCGGCTTCCAGCGTCGGGCGCTTGGCCTTGAGTTCGTCGATGAACTGGGTGATCTCGGACTTGTAGGGTTTCCAGAACAGCGGCATGGCAGGAAGGGGCGCTGACGCGCCAGCAGGTTCGGCTGAAACCCTGGATTCTAACGGGGCACGGGGTCAGGCCGACTTCACCCGGTACCAGTAGCGGTAGGCGGTCACAAAGCCCAGCCGGGCGTAGAGCGCCCGGGCCCCGGCGTTGGCCTGGAGCACCTGCAGGTAGGCATGGTGGGCGCCTTGGGCGGCTGCCCAGTGCAGCAGCTGATCGCACAGGGCGCGGGCCAGGCCCTGCCGGCGGGCGTCGGGGGCGGTGGCCACATCGAACAGGCCGGCCCAGCCCTGGTGCAGCACCGCCAGGCCGGCGCAACGCGGGCCATCGGCGGGCCACACGGCCGGCGCGCAGGGACCCTCGATGGCCCGGAGCATGGCCAGGTGGGTGGCCTGGCCCGGCCCCAGCTTGCCCGAGACGGCCTGGAAGGCCTCCAGCCAGTCGGACCAGGGCAGGGTGGTCGGCCCGGGTCCGCTGCCGTCGGCCGGCCCGAGCGGGCGCCACAACACCAGCGAGGGGTCCACGCGCAGGTAGCCCCGCTGCTGCAGCTGCTCATCCAGCGCCGGCTGGGGACCGGGGTCGGTCAGGCGGAAGATGACGGGCAAGCCCTGCCCGGCGTAGTGGGCCTCGATGTGCTCGATGTCCGGTGTTGTCAGGGCCTGGGCGGCGGGGCCGGCATTGGCCGAGTTGGCGCGCTTGGTGTAGCCCTGGGCGGTGCGCAGCCGCCAGCCGGCATGCTCGCACTCGGCGAGCGCAGGCCAGGCGGCCCAGGCCGCGGCCTCCAGCGCGGCCCAGGGGGCTGCGGCGAGGGGGGCGTCGGTCTCGGCAAGGGGCATCGCCCGATGATAGAGCGCTGTCATCGCGCGACCCCGGTGCCGCGGGCAGAATCGGCAGTCGTCTGCAGTCTGTGCGCGAAGGGTCTGTCCGTGGTCGAGATCGAGTTGAAGTTCCAGGTGCCCGCCGGTGCCGAGGCGGCAGTGCGCCGCGCCGTGGGCACGGCCCAGGCCCGCCAGCAGCGGCTGCGGGCCCGCTACCTGGACACGCCCGATCACCGCCTGGCGCGGTCCCGCGCGGCGCTGCGACTGCGCGACGAAGGCGCCCACTGGGTGCAGACCTTCAAGGCCGAGGGCGACAACCCGATGCAGCGGCTGGAGCACGAGGTCGAGCTGCCCGGTGGCGAGCCGCCGCCGGACCCCGACCTGGCCCGCCACGCCAACACCCCGGCCGCCGAGGCCCTGGCCCGCGCGCTGGGCATGACGGTGCTGGCCGGCGATGGCCGGGCTCAGGGGCTGGCGCTGCATTTCGAGACCGACATCCAGCGTCTGAGCCGGGTGGTCCGCCTGCCCGGGGGCACCCGGGTGGAACTGGCCTTCGATGTGGGGGTGATCCGCGCGGGGGGCCGGGAATGGCCGGTGTGCGAGCTGGAGTTCGAACTGGTGCAGGGCGAGCCCGCCGACCTGCTGGCGCTGGCGCAGCGCTGGGTGGAACGCCACGGCCTGTGGCTGGACGTGCGCAGCAAGGCCGAACGAGGCCACCTGCTGGCGGCCGGGCGCTGGGCCTCACCGCCGGCGCGTGGCGCGGCGCCGCCGCTGCGCAACAGCCAACGGCCCGAGCGCGCCCTGCAGGCTCTGATGCGCGCGGCCCTGGGACAGGTGCTGGCCAATGCCGCGGTGCTGGCCGATGCCGGCCTGCCGGCGCTGGACGAGCGGGACGAGTATCTGCGCCAGTGCCGCATCGGCCTGCGCCGGCTGCGCACGGTGCTGCGCGTGCTGGCGTCCCCCGAGGCCACCCGCCTGCGGGCCGACCCGGCCTGGGAGGCCGCGCTGGCCGAGGTCTTCCGCCGCCTGGGGCTGCAGCGCGACCAGGACGCGCTGGCCCAGGGGCTGCTGCCGGCCCTGCAGGCCGCCGGGGCGCCGTGGACGGGGGCCCTGCAGACCTCCGCGGCCGAGGTGGATGTGGGTGCCGAGCTGCGCGACCCGGGCTTCACCCGGCTGCTGATCGCCCTGCTGGCCTTTGTCCAGACGCCGGTGTCGGCTCCGCAGGAGGCCTCGGCGGGGCCCACGCTGCGGCGCTGGATGCGGGCCGCGCTGGCGCCGCTGCACAAGCAGGTGCGGCGCGATGCCAAGGCCTATGCCACCCTGGACGAGGCGGCCCGTCACCGCCTGCGCAAGCGCATCAAGCGCCTGCGCTACCTGCTGGAGATGAGCGCCAGCCTGTGGCCGGCCAAGGCCCTGGCCCGCCATCTGGCCGCGCTGCGCCAGGCCCAGGATGCCCTGGGGTCCGAACACGATCAGGTGCTGGCCCAGGCCTTGTTCACCGGGGCCGCGGCACAGGAGCCCCGAGCCTGGTGGGCCGTGGGCTGGCTGCAGGCCGCACGCCAGACCCAGGTGCCGCAGTGCGCCCAGGCCCTGCAAGCCCTGCGCCGCACCGACCCGGCCTGGGACTGACGCGTCCTCAGGGGCGGGTGGGGGCCAGCGCGGCCTCCAGCGTGGGCCACAGGTGCTGCGGCCCCAGTTCCTCGGCGAAGCCCGAGCGCTCCAGCAGCGACAGCGGGGCCTCGGCGGCGCGTGCCAGGTCCATCGTGATGCCGCGGCGCTGCAGCGCGTGCCGCAACTGGTGCAGGGCTTCGAGGCCGGAGGTGTCCATCGCCACCAGGCGGTGCAGGTCCAGCACCACGCGCTGCGTGCCCTCGGGCAGGCGGGCGGGCAGGTCCTCCAGCTTGTCCACCGCGCCGAAGAAGAGGGCGCCGTAGAGCTCCATCACCTGCACACCGGCAGGGGCCTGCGGTGGCGTGCTGGGCCGCACCTGGAACAGCGAGCCCATGCGCACGATGAAGAAGGCGCAGGCCGAGACCAGACCCACCTCCACCGCCACCGTGAGGTCGAAGACCACCGTCAGCACGAAGGTCCCCACCAGCAGCAGGCGGTAGGGCCAGCGGAAGTTGCGCAGCCGGGCGAACTCGCGCCACTCGCCCATGTTCCAGGCCACGAACAGCAGGATGCCGGCCATGGCCGCCAGCGGGATGCCGGCGGCCAGCGGGGCGGCCACCAGCACGATGAGCAGCAGGGTCAGGGCGTGGATCATGCCGGCCAGCGGGGTGCGGCCGCCGGCACGCACATTGGTCACCGTGCGGGCGATGGTGCCGGTGGCCGGGATGCCGCCGAAGAAGGGGCCGACGAAGTTGGCCACGCCCTGGGCCATCAGTTCCTGGTTGGGGTCATGGCGGGGGATGTCGGCGGTGTTGTCGGCCACCCGGGCGCAGAGCAGCGATTCGATGGAGCCCAGCAGGGCGATCGTCACGGTGGGGATGAACAGCTGCTTGGCGCTGTCCCAGGACAGGGCCGGCAGTTCGAAGCCGGGCAGACCCTGGGGGATGCCGCCGAAGCGGCTGCCGATGGTCTCCACCGGCAGGTGCAGCCCGCGGGCGATCAGCGTGGCCCCCACCAGGGCCACCACCGTGCCGGGCAGGTGGGCCGCCACGCGGCGCAGGCGGTGGTGCCAGCCCAGGCGCACGCCCACCGGCATGGTGTAGCTCTTGGGCCAGACGACCACCAGGGCCAGGCAGCCCCCGGTCAGTGCCAGGGCCCAGGGGTTGGTCTGCCCCAGGTGCTGACCCAGGGTGTGCAGCTGGGCGAAGAAGTCGCCCGGCATCTTGGCGATGGGCAGGCCCAGGGCATCCTTGAACTGCGACAGGCCGATCAGCACCGCGATGCCGTTGGTGAAGCCGATCACGATGGACACCGGGATGAAGCGCACCAGCGCGCCGAGCTTGAACAGGCCCATGGCGAACAGCAGCACGCCGGCCAGCGAGGTGGCGATCAGCAGATTGGCCAGGCCGTAGCGGTCGACGATGCCGTAGACGATGACGATGAAGGCCCCGGCCGGGCCGCCGATCTGCACATTGGAGCCGCCCAGGGCGGAGATCAGGAAGCCGGCGATGATGGCAGTGAACAGCCCGGCTTCGGGCTTGACGCCCGAGGCGATGGCAAAGGCCATGGCCAGCGGCAGGGCGACGATGCCCACGGTGAGGCCCGCGCCGATGTCGGCGACGAGCTGTTCCCGGCTGACGCCCTTCAGTGCGGTCAGGGCGCGGGGGCGGAAGGGCTGCAGGGCAGCCCGCAAGGTGGCCAGCGGCATGGAAACTCCGGTGAAGAGAGGGAAGACAGGTCGGCAAGGACCTGTGCCGGAGGACCGCAGTGGTGCAGGCGCACGAAGAAGCTGCGCCGCCGCGAGAGACGGCGGACCTGCGACACTTCGTGGGCATGCGGGGGAGGCATGAGCGTGATTGTCCGCGCCCGACCCTCGGTCTCACAAGGGGAGGAACACACGATGAGTGCCACCGAGATGGCGGCCGACGGCCGGCCGCGCTGCCGCTGGTGCCTGGCCACGCCGGAATACCTGGCCTACCACGACACCGAGTGGGGCTACCCGGTGGTGGACGACCGGCGCCTGTTCGAGAAGCTCTGCCTGGAGGGCTTCCAGTCGGGCCTGAGCTGGCGCACCATCCTGGCCAAGCGGGAGAACTTCCGCGCCGCCTTCGACGGCTTCGACTTCCACGCCATGGCCCGCTACGGCGAGGCCGACGTGGCCCGGCTGCTGGCCGATGCCGGCATCGTGCGCCACCGCGGCAAGATCGAGGCGGTGATCCACAACGCCGGCCGCGCCCAGGCCCTGGCCGAAGAGGCCGGTTCGCTGGCGGCCTATTTCTGGCGCTACGAGCCGACGGCCGATGCGCTGGCGACGCCGCAGACGGTGTCGGTCTCGCCCGAGTCGATCGCCCTGTCCAAGGACCTGAAGAAGCGCGGCTGGAAGTTCGTCGGCCCGACCACGGTCTATGCCTTCATGCAGGCCATGGGCCTGGTCAACGACCATGCCGTGGGCTGCGTGACCCGCGCCGAGGTGGCGCGTGCGCGGGCCGCCTTCCAGCGGCCCGGCTGAGCCGGCGGGGCGGTTTACCGAACCCGCATGCCCGGCTGGGCGCCGGGGAAGGGCTCCAGCACGAAGATGCCGGGGTTCGCCTTCTCGTCGGCATGGCTGGCGGCCAGCACCATGCCCTCGCTGAGGCCGAACTTCATCTTGCGCGGGGCCAGGTTGGCCACCATCACGGTCAGCTTGCCTTCCAGGTCCTCGGGCTTGTAGGCGCTCTTGATGCCGCTGAAGACGTTGCGGGTCTTCCCTTCGCCCACGTCCAGGGTCAGGCGCAGCAGCTTGTCGCTGCCCTCCACCGCCTCGGCCTTGACGATCTTGGCGATGCGCAGGTCGACCTTGGTGAAGTCGTCGATCTTGATTTCCGGGGCCAGCTCCTCGCCGCCGGGCACCAGCTTGGGGGCGGGCGGCGGGGCCAGCAGCTCGTCCAGCAACTGGGCATCCACCCGCTGCATCAGGTGCTGGTAGGCGCCGATGCTGTGGGCGCCCAGGGCGCGGCCGATGTCCTCGAAGCTCATCGGCGCCACCTGCAGGAAGGCCTCCACCTTCTCGGCCAGGGCCGGCAGCACGGGCTTGAGGTAGATGGTCAGCAGGCGGAAGGCCTCGATGCAGGTGCTGCAGACGTCGTGCAGCACCGCCGCCTGCTCGGGGTGCTTGGCCAGCTCCCAGGGCTTGTGGGTGTCCACGTACTCGTTGACCTTGTCGGCCAGGGCCATGATCTCGCGCAGGGCCTTGCCGTATTCGCGCTCTTCATAGAGCTCGGTGATGGCCCCGCGCTGGGCACGCAGGGCGTCCAGCAGGCTGCGGCCTTCCACGCCCAGGTCGGCCGAGAGCCGGCCCTCGAAGCGCTTGGTCAGGAAGCCGGCGGCGCGCGAGGCGATGTTGATGTACTTGCCCACCAGGTCGGAATTGACCCGGGCGATGAAGTCCTCGGGGTTGAAGTCGATGTCCTCGACCCGGCTGTTGAGCTTGGCGGCGATGTAGTAGCGCAGCCATTCCGGGTGCATGCCCAGCTCCAGGTACTTCAGCGGGCTGATGCCGGTGCCCCGGCTCTTGCTCATCTTCTGGCCGCCGTTGACGGTGATGAAGCCGTGCACGTTGATCTTGTCCGGCGTCTTGCGGCCGCTGAAATGCAGCATGGCCGGCCAGAACAGGGTGTGGAAGTAGGTGATGTCCTTGCCGATGAAGTGGATCTGCTCCACCGCCGGATCGGCGAAGAAGGCCTCGTAGTCCAGGCCCTTTTTGCCGAAGTAGTTCTTGAGGGACGCCAGGTAGCCGATCGGGGCGTCCAGCCAGACGTAGAAGTACTTGCCCGGCGCGTCGGGGATCTCGATGCCGAAGTAGGGCGCGTCGCGGCTGATGTCCCAGTCGCCCAGGCCGCCCTGGCCGTCCTCATCCTTGGCGAACCATTCCTTGATCTTGTTGAGCACCTCGGGCTGCAGGCGGCCGGGGGTGTGGGTCCACTGCTCCAGGAACTCGACGCAGCGCGGGTCGGACAGGCGGAAGAAGTAGTGGTCCGAGGACTTGAGCACCGGGGTGGCGCCCGACAGGGCTGAATAGGGCTTCTTCAGCTCGGTGGGGGCGTAGACGGCGCCGCAGACCTCGCAGGAGTCGCCGTACTGGTCGGCCGCGCCGCACTTGGGGCACTCGCCCTTGATGAAGCGGTCGGGCAGGAACATGCCCTTGTCCGGGTCGAAGAACTGCTCGATCGTCTTCACGTCGATCAGCTCGTTGGCCCGCAGGGCGCGGTAGATGTCCTGGGCCAGCGCGTGGTTCTCCGGGCCGTCGGTGGAGTGCCAGTTGTCGAAGGCGATGTGGAAGCCGTTGAGGTACTGCGGCCGGCCGGCGGCCACCTGGGCCACGAACTGCTGCGGCGTGATGCCCGCCTTCTCGGCGGCGATCATGATCGGCGCGCCGTGGGCGTCGTCGGCACCCACGAAGTGCACCTCGGACCCTTGCATGCGCTGGAATCGCACCCAGATGTCGGCCTGGATGTACTCCATCATGTGCCCGATGTGGAAGGGCGCATTGGCGTAGGGCAGGGCGGTGGTGACGAAGAGCTTGCGGGTCATGTCGTTGCGTTTCGCGTCGAAACCGGCATTTTAGGTTTCCCGCACCGGCTTCGCCGAGGACCGGCCAAGGCCCCCGACCCCACCCGGACGTCCGACCCCGTGGACAATGAACCCATGAACACCCCTCTGCAATGGCTGCCCGCCCAGGGCGAACCCGCCCAGCTGATGGTGCTGCTGCACGGCGTGGGCAGCAGCGCCCAGGGCATGGCCCCGCTGGCCGCCCAGCTGCAGCGCGCCTTTCCCCAGGCGGCCATCGTGGCGCCCGACGGTTTCGAGCCGCTGGACATCGACCCCTCCGGCCGGGCCCGGCAGTGGTTCTCCGTCGCCGGTGTGACCGAGGACAACCGGCCCGCCCGCGTGGCCGCGGCCCTGCCGGCCCTGGCTGACTGGCTGCGCCAGACCCAGGCACGGCTGGGCGTGGGGCCGGCCGCCACCGCGATCTTCGGCTTCTCCCAGGGCGCCATCATGGCGCTGGAGCTGGTGCAGGTGCACGACGGTCTGGCTGGCCGGGTGCTGTCCTTCTCGGGCCGCTATGCCGCCCTGCCCGAGGTGGCCCCGGCCCTGACCACGCTGCACTTTCTGCATGGCGGGGCCGATCCGGTGATTCCGGCCCAACACGCGCGTGATGCCATCGAGCGACTGGCCGGCCTGCAGGGCGACGCCACCATCGACATCGCCGAGGGCGTGGGCCATGAGATCAATGGTCACCTGCTGCAGTGCGCCCTGCACCGGCTGACCAGCCACATCCCCCACCGCACCTGGGCCGAGGCCCTGGGCGCGGCACCGGCCCGGCCCCGCGCCGGCCAGCCTGGTGAGGATGCCGACGACGACACCTGTTCGACCTGAAACGAGAGACCCCGAACGTCTGCCATGCTGTTCCTGATCTCGCCCGCCAAGACCCTGGATTACGAGAGCCCGGTGCCTCCCGAGGTGGCCGCCCTGGCCACCCGGCCCCGCTTCGTCAAGGAAGCCGCCGCCTTGATCGAGGTGCTGAAAACCAAGAGCGCCCAGGACATCGCTTCGCTGATGGACCTGTCCGACCCGCTGGCCCAGCTCAATGTGGCCCGCTACGGCGCGTGGTCCACCCGCTTCACCGAGCGCAACAGCAAGCCCGCGGTGCTGGCCTTCAACGGTGATGTGTACGAGGGCCTGGCCGCGGCCAGCCTGTCCACCGAGGACCTGGCCTGGGCCCAGCAGCACCTGGTGATCCTTTCGGGCCTGTACGGCCTGCTGCGCCCGCTGGACCGGCTGCAGCCCTACCGCCTGGAGATGGGCACAGCGCTGGCCACGCCCGGCGCGAAGAACCTCTACGGCTACTGGGGCGACACGCTCAGCCGCACCCTCAACACCCAACTGGGGGCGGACCCGGCGCCGGTGGTGGTCAACCTCGCCTCGCAGGAATACTTCAAGGCGGTGGACCGCAAGGCGCTCAAGGCACGGGTGGTGGACTGCGTGTTCGAGGACTGGAAGGGCGGGCAGTGGAAGGTCATCAGCTTCCATGCCAAGCGCGCCCGCGGCCTGATGGCGCGTTTCGCCATCACCCACCGCATCACCCAGGTGAGGGCGCTGCAGGGTTTCGACAGCGAAGGCTATGCCTTTGATGCCGGCGCTTCGGCGGCGGACCGCCTGGTGTTCCGGCGGAGGGAGCCGGCATGACGGCGCAGGCCATCACCCCGGAGCTGCGCGCCTGGATCCAGGAACAGCTGGAAGCCGGTTGCCGCACCGAGGACGTGCTGCAGTCCATGCAGGCCAGCGGCTGGGAGCGCGCCGTGGCCTTGTCGGCCCTGCACAGCGTGCTGGCCAGTCTGGACACGGCGGCACAGAGCGAGGACGGCCTGCCGCGCATCGCGCTGGAGGGGGCGGTCAACCGCCTGGTGTTGCCCGACCGCACCGTCGATGTGCTGCTGTCGATGACGCTGCCGCGCGTGGTGGTGCTGGGCGGCTTCCTGTCGGACGAGGAATGCGATGGCCTGGTGGCCCTGGCGGCCAGCCGCCTGGCCCGCTCCGAGACGGTGGTCGGCGACACCGGGGGCAGCGAGGTCAACAGTGCCCGCACGAGCGAGGGCATGTTCTTCGAGCGGGGCGAAACCGAGCTGTGCGAGCGCATCGAAGCCCGCATCGCCGCCCTGGTGGGCTGGCCGGTCAGCCATGGCGAGGGCCTGCAGGTGCTGCGCTATCAGCCCGGTGCCCAGTACCTGCCGCACCATGACTACTTCGACCCGTCCCAGCCAGGCGCCACATCCATCCTGGCCCGTGGCGGGCAGCGCCTGGCCACGCTGGTCATGTACCTGAACACGCCGGAGGCCGGTGGCGCGACCACCTTCCCGGACGTCGGGCTGGAGGTGGCGCCGATCAAGGGCAACGCCGTGTTCTTCAGCTATCCGCGCCCCGATGCCGCCACCCGCACCCTGCATGGCGGCGCGCCGGTGCAGGCGGGTGAGAAGTGGGTGGCCACCAAGTGGCTGCGCCAGCGGGAATTCCGCTGAGGCCCGGCTTGCGGGTCCTCAGAACCCCCGGCTGAGCCACCAGCCCAGCCAGCTGGCGGCGGCGGAGACCATCAGGTTGGCCGCCACCGGCAGGGCGAAATGCCCGCCACCGGCCGAGGCCGCCACGGCGGCCCGTGACAGCGAGTTGGCCGTGATGACCGCCACCACGCCGACCTTGGCGGTGGCGATGCCGATGTCGCCACTGCTGTAGAGCCCGCCCAGCGCCGCGGCGCTGGCGTGGGCATCCACGATGGCCGACAGCGAGGCGCTGGCCACCACCGCCTCGGGGCCCAGCCAGTGGGAGGCGGCCCGCACCAGCGCGGCGATCAGCGTGAGGGCACCGGCCACCAGCAGGGCCTCCTTCATCTGCAGCACCCGCGCGCCCTTGACTGGCGGGGCGCCGGCCTGGCCCACGCCGTTGTGGCGGATCAGCAGGCCGGTGCCCGCGGCCGCCACCAGCGTACCCATCAGGGCGGGTGGCAGCAGGTGAAACGCCAGCTGGGGCGACTGGGTCAGCAGGATCAGCTCGGCCTGTGTCCAGGTGGCGACGGTGGAGGCGACGGCGGCCGTCAGGGCCGCCTGGGCCGGCAGCTCGCCGTGGCGGGCCTTGGTGCCCATCGAGGCGATGGTGGCGGTGCTGGAGACCACCCCCCCGAACACCCCGGTGAGCACCATGCCGGCCCGCTCGCCGAAGGCCCGCAGCGCCACATGACCGGCCGCCTGCATCACCAGCAGCAGCAGCACCAGCAGGGTGATCTGGCGCGGGTTGAGCCCGCCCAGGGCGGGCAGCGGGCCGGGCGGGATCAGCGGCAGCGCCACCAGGGCCAGCGCGGCCAGCATCAGGCCGTCGTGCAGCTCGGCTTCGGTCAGCACCCGGGTGGAGAAGCGGTGCAGCTGCGAGCGCGAGGCTAGCACCATGGCCAGCACCACGGCCAGCCCGCCGCCCTGCAGCGGCGCCACCGCGCACAGCACGCCGATCACATAGGTCGTGAACAGGGCCAGCTCGGTGGTGACGCCCGGGTCGCGCTGAAGGCTGCGCAGGTAGGACACCACCGCCAGGGCCACCACCAGTGCGCCGCCCAGCAGCACCAGCATGGGCTCGCCCAACTCGCGTGAGAGCGTCTGCGCCAGGGCGCCGAGCAGGGCGGTGACGGTGAAGGTGCGGATGCCCGCGGCATTGCGCTCGCGGCTTTCGCCCTTGCGGCGCTCGCGCTCCAGCCCGACCAGCAGGCCGGCGCCCAGGGCCGCGGCCAGGCCCTGGACCAGACCCGGGATTTGCAGAGCGTCGGCCATCAGGGGCTGAAGCGGCCGCCCACCGGCGGCACGCGCACCGGCCAGCGCAGTTCCCGCGCAATGCGCTGGCGCAGGGCGTCGGCCGCCTCGGGTTCGCCGTGCACCACGAAGGTCTGGCGCGGGGGCGGGTTGGCCTGGCCCAGCCATTTCATCAGCTCGTTGGCATCTGCGTGGCCGGAGAAGCCTTCCAGGTGGGTGACGGGTGCGCGCACCGGCACCCATTCACCGTGGATCTTCACCTCGCGCGCGCCGCCCACCAGGCTGGCGCCGCGGCTGCCGCCGACCTGGAAGCCCGCGAAGACGATGTGGTGCCGGTCGTCCGGCGCCATGGCCTTGAGGTGGTGCAGCACCCGTCCGCCGGTGGCCATGCCGCTGGCCGAGATGATGACGGCCGGCATGCGCGCGCCCATCTGCGAGCGCACCAGGCGCTGCGACTGCGCGGGGGTGGTGACCAGGTGCACGCCGTCGCACAGCTGCTGCATCTCGCGCTCGGGCACGCGCAGCTGGCGGCGGTACTTGCGGTAGAGCGCCGTGGCTTCCACCGCCATCGGGCTGTCCAGGAAGATGGGCAGGTGCGAGGGGATCTCGCCCTGGGCCTTCAGACGCTGCAGCACCAGCAGCAGGGCCTGGGCCCGGCCGACGGCGAAGGCCGGCATCAACACCGAGCCGCCACGGCGGATGCTGGCGTGGATGATGTCGGCCAGGACGCCGGCGATGTCCTCGCGCGGGTGAAGGCGGTTGCCGTAGGTCGATTCGACCAGGACCACGTCCGCGTGGTCCAGCGGGGTGGGCGGCTTCATCAGCAGGTCGTTCTGCCGGCCGAGGTCGCCGGAGAAGAGCAGGCGCTCGCCTTCGCACTCCAGCACGACAGAGCAAGCCCCCAGCAGATGGCCGGCCGGCCGCAGCGTGAACTGCAGCGGGCCCTTGCCGACGGCGCGCGGGCGGTTCTCAGGCACGGTCACCATCTGGCCGATGGCCCGCTTGGCATCGGCCTGGGTGAACAGGGGCAAGGCCTTGGCGTGCCGGCTGTAGCCGTAGCGGTTGGCCCGCCGGGCGTCCTCTTCCTGCAGGTGGGCGGCGTCCAGCAGCAGCACCTCGGCCAGGTCGCGGGTGGCAGGGGAGGTGTAGATGGGCCCGCGCCAGCCGTGGCGCACCAGCACCGGCAGCCAGCCGCTGTGGTCCAGGTGGGCGTGGCTCAACACGACCGCGTCGGCCGCCAGGATGTCCTGCGTGGGGGGTTGCCAGTTGCGCTCACGCAGCACCTTGAAGCCCTGGAACATGCCGCAATCCAGCAGCACCCGCTGGCCACCCCAGGTGACCAGGTGACGCGAGCCGGTGACGCAGTCGGCTGCGCCGAGAAAGTCGATTTGCATTGTCGAATCCATGGAATGGACAGATGCCCCACCTGGGGGCATCTCGGGTCCGTCAATGCGCATGATGGCACGCTGCGCCGGGGGGGCGCCCCGGCTGCGTCAAGCGGCACTCAGAAGGTGGTCCAGTCGCTGTCGTCGTGTCCCGTGCTCAGGGCCGGCTCGGCGACGGGCGCCGGGGCCGGCGCGGCGGCTCGGGACTTGACCGGCATCGCGGCCGGCTTGGTCTTGGCCGCTGGCGGCGCCGGCGTCTTGGCGGGGACGGCGGCCTGCTGGGCCTTCATGGCCTTGCGCAGCGCCACCGCATCGGGGGCCGGCACGCCGGTGGACTTGGCGCCACCCTTGAGTTGGAAGACCGAGACGGAGGAGGCCACTTCGCCGGCCTTGTCCCGCAAGGTCGTGGCCGAGGCCGCGATCTCTTCCACCAGCGCGGCGTTCTTCTGGGTCAGACTGTCCATGTCGGAGACGGCCTGGTTGATCTGGTTGACGCCCAGCATCTGCTCCTGCATGCCGTGGCTGAGCTGCAGGATGAATTTGTGAACCTCGTCGATCGCCCCGCGGGCGGAATCCATGGCCGAGCGTGCGGCCTCGGTCTGCTGGCTGCCGGTGCTCACCTGCTCGGCGGAGGCCTGGATCAGGCCACGCACCTCGCGCGCCGCCACCGAGGTCCGTTGGGCCAGGGCGCGCACCTCGCTGGCGACCACCGCGAAGCCGCGGCCCTGCTCGCCGGCCCGGGCGGCTTCCACCGCGGCATTCAGGGCCAGGATGTTGGTCTGGAAGGCGATGCTGTCGACCACCTGGATGATGTCGGCGATCTTGCTGGAAGCGTCGCTGATGTGGGCCATCGTGGACGAGAGGGCCTGCACCGCCTCGGCGCTGTGGTCGGTCACGCTGCGGGCGTTGTCGGCCCGCTGCGCTGCCTGCTGGGCCATGTCGGTGCTCTGGCGGATGGTGCTGGTGATCTCTTCCATCGACGAGGCGGTCTCTTCCAGGCTGCTGGCCTGGGCCTCGGTGCGGGCGGACAGATCCTGGTTGCCTTCGGCGATGACGCCGGTGTCTCGGGTCATCTGCACCACGCCGTTGCGGGCGTCGCGCACGATGGACATCAGGTTCACGTTCAGCTGGGCCAGGGCCTTGGTCAGGTGACCGATCTCGTCGGTGCGCTCGCTGCTGATGGTCTGGGTCAGGTTGCCGCCGGCGATCTGGTTGGCAAAGCCGACCAGGCGGATGATGGGGGTGATGACCAGGCTGCGCAGGTAGGTCGAGCCGATCTGGGCCAGCAGGATCGAGGCCAGCAGGCCGCCGACCACCTCTTCCCAGCTCATGTGCGTCAGGCCTTCGGCCGCGTACTCACCCAGCAGGAAGCTCAGGACGCACACCAGGCTGGTGGTGAGGCCCATCTTGCCCCGGACGCCCGGGCGCAGGCGGTGGACCCAGCGGGCCAGACTGCCGGTGGCCAGCACCTGACCCCGATGCAGGCCCAGGCTGAGGCGGCCGGCCTTGGCCTCTTCCCGCATGCGGGCGTAGAGCTTCTCGGCGCCCTCGATGGCAGACCGTTCGGGCTGGGTGCGCACCGACATGTAGCCGGTCACCTTGCCGCCCGCATCGATCAGCGGTGTCACGTTGGCCATCACCCAGTAGAAGGAGCCGTCCTTGCGGCGGTTTTTCACCAGGCCGGACCAGGGGAAGCCCCGCCGGATGGTGTCCCACATGTCCCGGAAGGCTTCCTCGGGCATGTCCGGGTGCCGGATCAGGTTGTGGGGCTGCCCCAGCAGTTCCTGTCGGGTGTAGCCGCTCACCTCAATGAAGGCAGCGTTGCAGTACAGGATGCGGCCCTGCAGATCGGTGGTGGACACCAGCGTCTCCCCCTCGGGGAAGGGGTACTCATGCTGGCTGACAGGCAGGTTTGTTCTCATGGGGTTCCCTGATTGGCTCGCGGACGGCAAACACGGTGGCATCAACCCCGTACATCAGCGGTCAGGCGCACCTCCGGGTACGGCAACGGAGGATTCGATGGCTGGGGCGAATGACCGTATTACAGACTGTGGTATCGGTCGTTGAGCCCCGAAATTGAGCTCCTTTGCCGTCAGATTTCCCTGGGGTTCGAAATGGAAAAGCCGCCCGAAGGCGGCCTTTTTTGCGGGGTTGCGGATCAGCGGCCCGTGCGGGGGGGGCGCGCGCCGCCCGGTGCCGCCGGGCGATCGCGGCGGCCGCTGTCGGGGCCGCCCTGGCGCTGGCCCTGGCCCTGGCCTTGGCGCTGTCCCTGCCCGGCCGAGCGGGCCGGGTTGCCGTGACCCGGCTGGCCCGGGCGTCCGCGGCCATCGCCGCCCGGCCGGCCCGAGCCACCGCGGCCGCCACCACCGCCGCCGCGATTCGCGCCCACGCCGATGGTCATGCGCCGGCCCAGCACGATGGGCTCGGCCTTCTCGCCGGCCGGCGGCTCGAAGCCCGGCACCAGCTCCTTGGGAATTTCGCGCTTGATCAGCTTCTCGATGTCGCGCAGGAACTGCTCCTCGTCCACGCAGACCAGCGAGATGGCCTCGCCCTGGGCGCCGGCGCGGCCGGTGCGGCCGATGCGGTGCACATAGTCCTCGGGCACGTTGGGCAGCTCGAAGTTGACGACATGCGGCAGCTGGTCGATGTCGATGCCGCGGGCGGCGATGTCGGTGGCCACCAGCACCTGCAGGGTGCCGGCCTTGAACTCCGACAGCGCCTTGGTGCGGGCGCCCTGGCTCTTGTTGCCGTGGATGGCCATGGCGCTGATGTCTTCCTTGTTCAGGAATTCGGCCAGGCGGTTGGCGCCGTGCTTCATGCGGGTGAAGACCAGCACCTGGTGCCAGTTGCCCTGGCGGATCAGGTGGGCCAGCAACTCCTTCTTGCGCTCGCGGCCCACCGGGTGGACCTTCTGGGCGATGGCGTCGTTGGTCTGGTTGCGGCGGGCCACCTCGATCAGGGCCGGCTGGTTCAGCAACCGGTCGGCCAGGGCCTTGATGTCGTCGCTGAAGGTGGCCGAGAACAGCAGGCTCTGCTTCTGCTTGGGCACGATGGCCAGGACCTTCTTGATGTCATGGATGAAGCCCATGTCCAGCATGCGGTCGGCCTCGTCGAGGATGAAGATCTCGACGTGGGACAGGTCCAGCGTGCCTTGCTGGTGGTGGTCCAGCAGGCGGCCCGGGGTGGCCACCAGGATGTCCACGCCCTTGCGCAGGCGGTCGATCTGGGGCTGCATGCCCACGCCGCCGAACATCACCATGCTGGTCAGCGGCAGGTACTTGCCGTACTGGCGCACGCTTTCCTCGACCTGGGCGGCCAGTTCGCGGGTGGGGGTGAGGATCAGGGCGCGGATGGCCACGCGGCCGCGCGCATCGCGCTTGGGGCCGGCCGCGGCCAGGCGGTGCAGGGTGGGCAGGGTGAAGCCGGCGGTCTTGCCGGTGCCGGTCTGGGCGCCGGCCATCAGGTCGCCGCCCTTCATGACGGCGGGAATGGCTTGCGCCTGGATGGGGGTGGGTTGGGTATAGCCCTGTTCGCGCACGGCGCGAACGATCGGTTCGGCCAGGCCGAGAGAATCAAAACTCATGGAGGCTCTTTGGGAGCAGGAGACCGGACCGTCGCCCGCCGAGCGGGGCGACCAGCAAGGAGCCGGTGGAGTGGGAGGGCGACTCACCCGCAGGGATGGGTCGGCGCCAGAGGTGGCGCGGAGGCTGCCGGGCTGGTGCGGGCAGCTACTGTCCAGCAGTGTAGCAGGCCGATCCGATGGCCTGACACGCGACAGGGCTGCGGCGGCCCCGTGGAGCGTCACTTGGTGCTTCCGCAATGCCCCCTGGCGCCCCCCTGGTGCCCCCCTAGTGCGACAGTGCGACGGCGGGAAGGGCCCGGTTACATTCCCTTCCACAGCCCTGTCGAGCCGGCTGCGCGTGACCATGCCCCTTCTGTCTGCCTATCTGCCCCGAATGTCCGCCCGCCTGCGAAGCTGGTGGGAGTGCCGCTTCGCCGGTGAGGGCAGCGGGTGCGTGTCCGCACAGGACGCCGCGCCGCAGGCCGCGGTCCCGGCGTCGGGAGCCGCGCCGCGGGATGAGGTGTCTCCCGATGTGCTCTGGGACCTCGATGCCCAGGGGCATCTGGTGCTGGGGGCGGAGCGTCTGGCGGCGTGGCTGGGCCTGCCGGTGCAGCGTCTGCAGCAGGCCGCGTGGCTGGATGTGCTCGAGACCGTGCAGCTGGAGGCCGACCCGGTGGCACCTGGTGTGCGGGCCATGCGGGCAGCGATGGAGCGCGGCAAGCCGTTTCGCGATCTGCTGCTGCAACTCCGGGGCGCCGACGGGGCGCGCTGGTGGCTGGTCTCGGCCAAGCCGCTCCAGGGGGTGGCGGGCGAGTGGCTGGGTTGGCGCGGCATGGTCAGCGACGTCACGCAGGACCGCCAGCAGCGCCCGGCGCTGGGTTACCTGGCGCATGTCGATTCGCTCACCGGTCTGGGCAACCGCGTGCTGCTGCACGAACGCCTGTCCCAGGTGCTGGCCCACCGGGGCGATCCGCCGCGCCGCAGCGGACTGATCGTGCTGGACCTGGACAACTTCAAGTCCATCAACGACGCGCTGGGCCATTCGGTGGGCGATGCCGCCCTGCGCCTGGTGGCCAAGCGTCTGCAGTCGGTGCTGCGCAAGGCCGACCTGGTGGCCCGCCTGGGGGGCGACGAATTCGCCGTCCTGCTGGACGATGTGCGCAGCGACGAGGAGGTCTACCAGCTGACCCGCCGCCTGATGCAGGTGGTCAATGCGCCGGGCGAGGTGCAGGGCCGGCTGGTCCATCCCTCGGCCAGCATGGGGGTGGCGCTCATTCCCGACCACGGCGACACGGTGGATGAGGTGCTCGGCCACGCCGACCTGGCCCTGAGCGCGGCCAAGGAGCGCGGCCGCGGGCGTTGCGAGTATTTCGCGCCCTGGATGGGCGAGCGCAGCCGGCGCCAGGTGCTGCTGGAGCGCGAACTGCGCCAGGCCCTGGCCCGCGGTGAACTGAGCCTGGCCTGGCAGCCCTGGGTGGCCATCGAGGCCTGGGAGGTGGTGAGTGCCGAGGCCCTGGTGCGCTGGCAACACCCGACGCTGGGCTGGGTGCCGCCGTCCGAGTTCATCCCGGTGGCGGAGAAGTGCGGCCTGATCGGCGACATCGGCGCCTGGGTGCTGCAGCGCGCCTGCCAGGAGGCCCAGACCGTGCTGGGCGATCTGCGGATCTCGGTGAACGTCTCGCCGGTGCAGATGATGCATGCCGGCCTGGTGGACGATGTCCGCCGGGCCCTGGCCCAGTCGGGCCTGGTGCCCGAGCGCCTGGAGGTCGAGATCACCGAGGGCGTGATGCTGGACGCCACGCCCACCGCGATGAGCAACCTGCACCAGATCAAGGCCCTGGGGGTGCAGATCGCGCTGGACGACTTCGGCACCGGCTACTCCTCGCTGGCCTATCTGCGGCGCTTCCCCTTCGACACCCTGAAGATCGACCGCGCCTTCGTGCGCGAGCTGCTGGGCTATCCGGACGCCCGCGCCATCGTGCGCACCATCGTCGAACTGGCCCGCCTGCTGGGCATGCAGACCGTGGCCGAGGGGGTCGAGGAGGCCGCCCAGCTGGACGTGCTGCAGGAGGCCGGCTGCACCGCGGTGCAAGGCAATCTGCTGGCCGAGCCGGTGTCCTCCGAGGCCCTGCGCCGCATGATCGACGGCTGGGACGTGGGCACCCGTCCCATGCCGGTCGATGCCATGGCGGCCCGGGGCTCGGCATCGGCCCAGATGCCCTTGGGCTGGCCGTCCGCGCGATAATCGCGGATTGACCGGGCCGGCCGCCCCAGTCTCCCTGGTGCGTGGCCGCCTCCTCCTTTCTCCCCAGGCGGCCGCCAGGCCGCCGGTGACCGGTCGCATCGGCCGGTTCCCTCCACTTCAGGACAAGCAATGGCGCAATACGTCTTCACCATGAACCGCGTCGGCAAGATCGTGCCGCCGAAGCGGCAGATCCTGAAGGACATCACCCTGTCCTTCTTCCCCGGCGCCAAGATCGGCGTGCTGGGCCTGAACGGCTCGGGCAAGTCCACCCTGCTCAAGATCATGGCGGGCCTGGACAAGGACATCGAGGGCGAAGCCGTCCCGATGCCCGGCCTGAAGATCGGCTACCTGCCGCAGGAACCCCAGCTGGACCCGGAGCAGACCGTGCGTCAGGCGGTGGAAGAAGGCATCGGTGGTGCCCTGGCCGCGCAGAAGCGCCTGGAGGAGGTCTATGCCGCCTATGCCGAGCCGGACGCCGACTTCGACGCCCTGGCCACCGAGCAGGCCGAGCTGGAAGCCATCATCGCCGCGGCCGGTGGCGAGAACACCGACCACCTGCTGGACATCGCCGCCGACGCGCTGCGCTTGCCGCCCTGGGACGCCAAGATCGGCCCCTTGTCCGGCGGTGAGAAGCGCCGCGTGGCTCTGTGCCGCCTGCTGCTGTCCAAGCCCGACATGCTGCTGCTCGACGAACCGACCAACCACCTGGACGCCGAGTCTGTGGAGTGGCTGGAGCAGTTCCTCAAGCGCTTCTCCGGCACCGTGGTGGCCATCACCCACGACCGCTACTTCCTGGACAACGCCGCCGAGTGGATCCTGGAACTCGACCGTGGCCACGGCATTCCCTACAAGGGCAACTACTCCGACTGGCTGGAAGGCAAGGAAAAGCGCCTGGAGGCCGAGCAGAAGGCCGAGGACGCCCGCGCCAAGGCCATGAAGCAGGAACTGGAGTGGGTCCGCAAGAACGCCAAGGGCCGCCAGGCCAAGAGCAAGGCGCGCCTGGCCCGTTTCGAGGAGCTGAGCGACGTCGAATACCAGAAGCGCAACGAGACCAACGAGATCTTCATTCCCGTGGCCGAGCGCCTGGGCAACGAAGTCATCGAGTTCAAGAACGTCTCCAAGAGCTTCGGCGACCGCGTGCTGATCGACAACCTGTCGTTCAAGGTGCCGGCCGGTGCCATCGTCGGCATCATCGGCCCCAACGGCGCCGGCAAGTCCACGCTGTTCCGCATGATCCAGGGCGTGGAGACGCCGGATTCGGGCGAAGTGACCATCGGCAAGACCGCGCAGCTGGCCTTCGTGGACCAGAGCCGCGAGGGCCTGGCCGCCGACAAGACCGTCTGGGAGGATGTCTCCGGCGGCCTGGACAACATCGTGGTGGGCAAGTTCGTGATGCCCAGCCGCGCCTACCTCGGCCGCTTCAACTTCAAGGGCAACGACCAGCAGAAGCTGGTGGGCAGCCTGTCGGGCGGTGAGCGCGGCCGTCTGCACCTGGCCAAAACCCTGGCCCAGGGCGGCAACGTGCTGATGCTCGACGAGCCGTCCAACGACCTGGACGTGGAAACCCTGCGCGCGCTGGAAGATGCCCTGCTGGAGTTCGCCGGCTCGGCCATGATCATCTCCCACGACCGCTGGTTCCTGGACCGCATCTGCACCCACATCCTGGCCTGCGAAGGCGACTCGCAGTGGTTCTTCTACGACGGCAACTTCACGGAATACGAGGCCGACAAGAAGAAGCGCCTGGGTGAAGAGGGCGCCAAGCCGCACCGCCTGCGTTTCAAGGCGCTGAAGTGAGGCCCTGAAGACGAACGAAGGCCACCCCGCGGGGTGGCCTTTTTCATGGGCGGGTGGCGCGCGTCCTGGCTCAGGTCAGGGCGGTGGGCAGCAGCACATGGTCGATCACGTGGATCACCCCGTTGCTGGCCAGCACGTCGGTCTGCACGATGGCCGCGGTGCGCCCGGCGCCATCCGTGATGGTGAGGGTGTCGTCCACCGTGAAGCTGGCGCCCTGCAGCGTGGCGATGGCCTGGCCCACGGGCACCTGGGCCTTGAGCACCAGGGCGGGGACCACGTGGTAGGTCAGCACCGTGGTCAGCAGCGAGGTGTTGGCCAGCAGTTCGTCGGCGGTGACGCCCAGCTCGGTGAGCAGGCTGCCGAAGGCCGCGTCCGTCGGTGCGAAGACCGTGAAGGGGCCGGCAGCGCTGAGCGCCTCGACCAGGCCCGCGGCCTGGATGGCCTGGACCAGGACGGTGAACTCCGGCGGGGTGCCGCTGTTGGCCGCCTGGGCCGTGCCCACCACCGTCAGATCAGCCGGCAGCAGCACGTGGTCGATCACATGGATCACGCCGTTGGAGGCCGCCACATTGGCCTGGGTGATCAGGGCCGTGCGGTTGCGCCCGTCGGTGATCACCAGACCGCCGTCCATGTCGTCGATCTTGAAATAGCCGCCCGCCAGCGGGGAGACCGGCGCGCCCGGTGTCACGTCGGACGAGGGCACCTTGGCGCCCAGCACGTGGTACTGCAGCACGGCGGTGAGCAGGGCCGTGTCGGCCAGCAGCGCCTCCTGGGTGGTGCCCAGTTCGGTCAACAGGGCCGCGAAGGCGTCATTGGTCGGGGCGAACAGGGTGAAGGGGCCGGCGCCCTGGAGCGTGCTGGTCAGGCCGGCGGCTTCCACCGCCGCCACCAGGGTGCTGAACTGGGCCTGGCTGCGGGCCACGTCGATCAGGTTGCCGGGGCCGTTGTCCGAGTTGCCGTCGCAGGCCGTCAGCAGCGGGCTGGCCAGCGCAGCGGTTCCCAGTGCCAGCAACTGCCGGCGGTTCAAGGCGTTGGTCATGGTCTCTCCTGAATGAAGGGGGATGTCGGCAGAATTTGAACCGACCAGTGCACGATAAAACTCAAGAGTTTCCAAGTCAACTACAGAGTTTACTTGGTGACCAATCGGTTTCTCCGTGAACTCTTTGGTGCCGAACGGGACTGGCCGGTGCCTAAAATGGCCCCATGGAGAAGTTGTCGCTGCGGGAGCAGATTCAGCAGATGCGGGAGGAGAGCATCCTCTCGGCGATGAACCGGTTGCTGGCCGAAAAGGGCTTTGAACTGATGACCCTGGACGCGCTGGCGGCGCAGGTGGGTGTGTCCAAGGCCAGCCTGTACAAGCGCTACGGCTCCAAGGAGGCGCTGGCCGCGGCCGCGATGGTGCGGGTGCTGGACCAGGCGCTGGCGCAGGCCCAGGTGCTGGCGGCGCTGGCTTCGCCGCGCGAGCGCCTGCGCGGCATGGCCCGCTGGGCCATGTCGGTGCAGTTGGCCGGGGACATGCCGTCGCTGCCGGCCCAGAACTCCAGCCTGCGCCAGGCCCTGCTGGCCGACGGCCCCTACATGGACCGGCTGGTGCGACTCAGCGACCTGCTGGGGGAATGGATCGGCGAGGCCCAGCGCCGGGGCGAGTTGGGCAGCGACCTGCCGCCCGAGCTGGTGCTCTACACCCTGTTCGCCCGCGCCTGCGACCCGGTGCTGGGCCTGCTCAAGGCCGGTGGTCAGTACAGCGACGAGCAGATCATCGCGCTGCTGCTGCGCACCTGCTTCGACGGCCTGGGGCCGTCACGGGGCTGAGGCGCCCGGCGCCGCCGCTCAGGCCAGCGGCTCGGTGCGGGCCATCAGCCAGGCCAGCGCGTCGCCCTCCAGACCCGGCGCCAGGCGCTCGCGCACCATGGCATGGTACTGGTTCAGCCAGACACGCTCCTCCTCGCTCAGCAGCGCGCGGTCGATGCAGCGGGTGTCGATGGGACACAGGGTCAGGGTCTCGAACATGAGGAAGGGCCCGAACTCCGAGGCCGGGGCCTCGACGTTGAGCACCAGGTTCTCGATGCGCACGCCCCAGCGGCCCGGGCGGTAGAGGCCCGGCTCCACCGAGGTCACCATGCCCGGCTGCATGGCCATGTCGGCGGTGGGCACCGCCTTGCTGATGCTCTGCGGGCCTTCGTGCACGTTCAGGAAGTAACCCACGCCGTGGCCGGTGCCGTGGCCGTATTCCAGGCTCTCAGCCCACAGCGGCGCGCGGGCCAGGGTGTCCAGCATGGGGCTGGGCGTGCCCAGCGGGAAGCGGGCGCGCGACAGGCCCAGCGTGCCCTTGAGCACCAGGGTGAAGTCGCGCTTGTGCTCGGCGCTGATCTGGCCCACCGGCCAGACCCGGGTGATGTCGGTGGTGCCACCCAGGTACTGGCCGCCGGAGTCGATCAGCAGCAGGCCGTTGCCTTCGATCACCGCATGCGACTCGGGCGTGGCGCGGTAGTGTGGCATGGCGCCATTGGCGTTGAAGCCGGCGATGGTGGGGAAGGACAGGCCGACGAAGCCGGGCTGCTTGGCCCGCTCGGCGCTGAGCTTCTCGTCGATGGTCAGCTCGGTGATGCGCTCGCCCCGGGCCATCGCGGCCTCGAACCAGGCGTAGAAGCGGCACATGGCCAGGCCGTCCTGCACCATGGCCTCGCGGATGAAGGCCGCCTCCTCCGGCGTCTTGCGACCCTTGGCCAGGGTGCTGGGGTTGGTGGCTTCCACCACCTTCACGCCCGCCGCCACGGCTTCGCGCAGGCCCAGGGTGACGCGGCGCGGGTCCACCAGCAGGGTGCTGCCGGCCGGCAGGGCGGCCAGGGCCGCGGCGGCCTGACCATAGTCGGCCAGGGCGATGCCCTCGGCCGCCAGCGTGGCGGCCAGCGTGGTGTCCACCTTGCCCGCGCCGACGAACAGCGTGGCGCGGTCCGGGCCGATCAGCAGATGGGCCAGGAAGACGGGGTTGTAGGCCACGTCGGCGCCGCGCAGATTGGTGATCCAGGCGATGTCGTCCACCGTGGAGACGAAGTGGTGGCTGGCGCCATGCGCCGCCATGCCGGCACGCACCGTGGCCAGCTTGGCCGGGCGGCCCACGGCAGCATGGGGCGCGCGGTGCTCGTAGACGGCGGCGGCCGGCAGGCCCGGCCGGTCGTCCCAGGCGGCGGCCAGCGGGTCCTCACCGGTGCGCAAGGTGATGCCGGCGCGCTCGCAGGTGGCGCGCAGCTGCTGGGCCGCGGCCAGGCCCAGCACCTGGCCATCCACGCCCAGGGTCTGGCCGGGCTTCAGGTGGCTGGCGATCCACTCCAGGTGGTTGGTGGCGGCGCCGGTCTGGATCTTCTCCAGCGCGATGCCGCTGCCGGCCAGCTCGGCCTCGGCCTGCACCCAGTAGCGGCTGTCGGCGAAGACGGCGGCGTCCTGGGCGGTCACCACCAGGGTGCCCATCGAGCCGGTGAAGCCCGAGAACCATTCGCGGCCCTGCCAGTGGGCCGGCAGGTATTCGGAGATGTGCGGGTCGCTGGAGGGCACCAGCACCCCGTCCAGGCCGGCCTGGGCCATGGTCTCGCGCAGACGGGCGATGCGCAGGCGGGCGGCAGAGGTGCGGGTGTCCATGGGGCGGCTCCAGAATCAGACGAAAGACATCGATTCTAGGAAAGCCGGCCGTGAACAAAGCTCGGTCCGCGGCGCGGTTTTCCTCACAAACTGGTGCGCAGGGCCCAGATCTCGGGAAAGAGGACGACATCCAGCATCTTGCGCAGGTAGCTCACGCCGCCTGTGCCGCCGGTGCCGCGCTTGAAGCCGATGACCCGCTCCACCGTGGTGAGGTGGCGGAAGCGCCAGAGGCGGAAGGCGTCCTCCAGGTCGGTCAGCTCCTCGCCCAGCTGGTAGAGGTCCCAGTGCTGCTCGGGGTGGCGGTAGACCTCCAGCCAGGCCGCCTGCACCGCCTCGCTGGCCGCATAGGGCTGGGTCCAGTCGCGCGTGGTGTGGCTGTCGGGCACCGGCAGGCCGCGGCGGGCCAGCAGGCGCAGGGCCTCGTCGTACAGCGAAGGCGCGTGCCAGGCGGTTTCCACCACCTGCAGCAGGTCCGGCCGATGGGCGTGGGGCTGCAGCATGGCCGCGTTCTTGTTGCCCAGCGTGAACTCGATGCAGCGGTACTGCCAGCTCTGGAAGCCGCTGGACTGCGCCAGGTAGGGCCGGATGGCCGAGTACTCGGGCGGGGTCATGGTGGCCAGCACGTCCCAGGCATGCACCAGCTGTTCCATGATCTTGGAGACCCGGGCCAGCATCTTGAAGGCCGGTTGCAACCGGTCGCTGCCCACATGGCGCACCGCGGCGCCCAGCTCGTGCAGCATCAGCTTCATCCAGAGCTCGCTGGTCTGGTGCTGCACGATGAAGAGCATCTCGTTGTGCTCGGGCGAGAGCGGGTGCTGGGCGCCCAGGATCTCGTCCAGGTGCAGGTAGTCGCCATAGCTCATGGAGCGCGAGAAGTCGAGCTGCGCGCCCTCCTGGCGGACGATCTCGGCGCCGCGCGGGGGCTCGGGCGTGGGGTGATGGGGGCACGACATGTCAGGTCACCGCCGCACGTTGGTTGAAGCGCGCCTCGCGCCATTCGCCGCTGTCCAGCACGGTGGCCAGCGCGGTCACGGCGTCGAAGACATCGACGAAGCGGGTGTAGAGCGGCGTGAAACCGAAGCGCAGCAGGTCCGGTGCCTGGTCCGTGCCCTGGCCGGCGCGGAAGTCGCCGATCACGCCGCGGGCAATCAGCGCGGCCATCACCGCGTAGCCGCCCTCGTTGCAGGCCAGCGAGACCTGGCTGCCGCGCTGCGTGTCGTCTTCGGGCGAGGCCAGCGGCAGCGCATGCGCGGCGCAGCGCTCGCGCACCTGGTCGATGAACAGGCGCGAGAGCCGCAGCGACTTGGCCCGCAGCGCGGCCATGCCGCCCAGCGGCTCGGCCGCCAGCAGGGTGTCCACCCCGACCTCCAGCGCCGTCATGGCCAGCGCCGAGGGCGTGCCGCACAGGTAGCGGGCGATGCCCGGGGCGGGCTGGTAGGCGGTGTCGAAGCGGAAGGGCGCGGCATGGCCCATCCAGCCCGACAGCGGTTGCCAGAAGCGTTCGGTGTGGCGGGCATGGGCCCAGACAAAGGCCGGTGCGCCGGGGCCGCCGTTGAGGTACTTGTAGCCGCAGCCGATGGCGAAGTCGGCCTGCGCGCCATTGAGGTCCACCGGCACCGCGCCGGCCGAATGGGCCAGGTCCCAGATCGTCACCGCGCCGGCCGCATGGGCCAGCGCGGTGGTGCGGGCCATGTCCAGCATCCGGCCGCTGCGGTAGTTCACCTGCGTCCACAGCAGCACGGCCACGTCCTGGCCACGGGCCAGCCGGGCCTCAAGGGCGTCTGCCGTGGTCAGCTCCAGCGTCAGCCCGTGCTGGGCGCACAGCGACTGGGCGATGTAGAGGTCGGTCGGGAAGTTCTCGGCGTCGGACAGCACCACGCGACGGGCGGGGGCATCGGCGCGGGCGATGGCCAGCGCGGCGCTGAGCACCTTGTAGAGGTTGACCGAGGTCGAATCGGCCACCACCAGCTCGCCGGGAGCGGCGCCCACCAGGCGGGCGATCTTGTCGCCCACGCGCTGGGGCAGGTCGATCCAGCCGGCGCTGTTCCAGCTGCGGATCAGGCCCTCGCCCCATTCCTGCTGGATGGCGGCAGCCACCCGGGCCGGGGTGGCCGCGGGCAGCACGCCCAGCGAGTTGCCATCGAGGTAGATCACGCCCTCGGGCAGGGTGAACCGGGCCCGCAGCGGGGCCAGGGGGTCGGCGGCGTCCAGGGCCGCGCAGTCGTTTCGGGTCAGGGTCATGAGGTCACTTGCACAGGGCAGGGTTCAGAGTTCACGCAGCACGGCGCGCACGGGGGAGGCGTCGGCCTCGGTCAGCTTCAGGGGCAGGGCGATCAGCTCGTAATCGCCCTCGGGCACGGCGTCGAGCAGCAGGTTCTCCAGCACCCGCAACCCGCGCCGGCGCAGGACCTGGTGGCTGTCCAGCGTCTTGCTGTCGGCCGGGTCCACGCTGGCCGAGTCGATGCCCACCAGCAGCACGCCCAGGTCGGCCAGCCCTTCGAGGGTCCGGGGCGCGAAGGCCGGTAGCGCGGTGTCGAAGCGGTCCTGCGGCATGCGGGCGTAGGTGCGCACCAACACCCGCGGGGGCAGGCTTTGCATGGCATGGCGCAGATGCTCGGGCTGCACCAGCGGGCCGCAGTCGATGGCGTGGATCACGCGGCAGGGGCCCAGGTAGGGCGCCAGGTCCAGCGCGCCCACCGCGGCACCCTCGGGGCTGTAGTGCAGCGGGGCGTCGGCATGGGCGCCCACATGGGGCGAGAGGGTCAGGGTGGCGACGTTGACCGGGCAGCCCGGGCCGAGTGTGGCGGCCCACTGCTGCTGGTAGGGCGTGTCTCCCGGGAAGACCGGGGCGGCGCGGTGCACCGGTGGTGAGATGTCCCACAAGCGGCGGCTGCGCACCGGGGCGTTGAAGGGGGTGTCTGACATGGCGGCGAACAGTAGCGCCGCCCGGACGGGCGTGGTGTCGCTTGTTTCCAACAGGCCAGGGAATGTCCCGAGGGCTTTGTGGGTCAGTCCAGCGGTGGCAGGCCGTGGCGCTGGCGCGCCCGGCTGCAGGCGTCGTCGCCCCGGCCCAGGGTCGCCAGCATCCCGAACTCGCGGCAGGGGCCAGGTCGCCATTCGTAGATGCCGCAGCGGGCATCCACGCCCACCTGGCCGCTGAGGGCCGCGCAGCGGGGCTGGGCGTGGTCGGTGCCGCGCATGCGGCAGAGGTGCTCGGTCAGCGGCACGGCCAGGCCGTCGGGCACACAGCCGCCCGCGCTCATCAGCTCCTCGCGGGCAAAGTCCACCCGGAAGCTGGCGCAGCAGGCGCCGCAGCGCACGCAGGGGTTGTCGGCCTCACGCATGGACTCGCTCATGGCCTCATTCCTGCGCTTCGCTCACCTGCTGGGGGGCCCGCACCACGGTGACGGTGCAGTCCGACTCGGCCACCACCTGCGAGGAGGTGCTGCCCAGGTAGCGGCGCAGGGCCGACTGGCCGCGTGCGCCCATCACGATGTGGTCCACCTGGTTGCGGCGGGCGAACTCGACGATGGCGGCGGCCGGGTCAGGCGCCTCCAGCACATGGAAGGTCAGCCGCCCCTCGTCGAAGAACAGGGCCTTGGCGATCGGGTGGGCCCAGTGCTTGATCTGCACCAGTTGCTTGACGTGCCGGCTCTGGCCGGACTTGTCCACCAGGTCGTCCATGCCGATGCGGGCGGTGCGCATCACGCTGACGCAGGCCAGGCGGGCGCCGGGCTCGGTCTTGACGATGCGCTGCACCGTTTCGCGCAGCTGGTTGGACAGGGCGGCGGAGGCCTCTGTGTCCACCGCGGCCATGATGATGGGGTTGCGGTGGACCTGCTCGGCCACCGTGACCGGGCGCATGTCGGGCTCGGAGCCCAGGGCGAAGAACCAGCGCTTGAGGCGTTTGAGGGTGGAGGCGCCCTGCAGCTTCTCGGCACGGCGGGTGAGCGGGATCTGGGCCGGGGCCTGCAGGTCCAGCGAGAGCTGCGCGGCGCTTTGGTAGCGCTGCTCGGGGTTCACCTCCAGGCACTTGAGGATGACCTCCTGCAGCCAGGGCGGGCAATCCGGGCGCAGGGCGCGCGGCGGCACAGGGTCCACATAGAGCCGCTTGCGCAGGCCGCGCACGCTGTTGGGGGCGCCGAAGGGGCGCTCGCCCGTGGTCAGGTGGTAGAGCATGACCCCCAGCGCGAACAAGTCGCTGCGGGGGTCGCTGCGCACGAACTGCACCTGCTCGGGCGACATGTAGGGGCCGGTGCCCATCGGCAGGGTGAACTCCTCGTCCAGCAGGTCGGGCAGGTGGTCGTGGCGCGAGAGGCCGAAATCCACCAGCACCGCGGTGCCGTCGGGGCGGAAGAGGATGTTGCTGGGCTTGATGTCCAGGTGCACCACATGCTGGCGGTGAAGTTCGTGCAAGGCGGTGGCCACCCGCTCGCCCACCTCGATGATCTCGTCGAAGGGCAGGGGCGCCTCGTCCAGCCGCGGCCGCAGCGAGGGGCCGGGGATGTGCTCCATCACGATGTAGGGCTGGCGGGTGAAGTCGCCCTTGGCGATGAACTTGGGCACATGCGGGCCGGAGAGGGTCGGCATGATCATGCGCTCGACCTCGAAGCCGACGATGGTGGCCGGGTCCTCGCCGCCCTTGATGCGCGGCACCTTCATGATCAGCGGCAGGGCCTCGGGGCCATCGGCCGGGCTGCCGTCTGCGTTGACCCGGCACACCCGCCACAGCGTGGCCATGCCGCCGCGGTGCAGGGCTTCTTCCAGTCGGAAACCGTCGATGACCTGACCGGGCTTCAGCGGGCCGTTGCCGCCATCGGCCGCCCGCTCTTCTTCCGTGATGGGGTGTTCCGTCGTCGCTTCATTGCCCATGGATCAGCCGCTCCGCCAAGCGTGCCGGCAGGCCGGCGTCGAGGATCTTGCGCGCCGCCGTGTCGTGGTCATAGGGCACGCGGTGGAAGGTCAGCGACTGCTCGGCCAGGTCGAACATGGCGTAGCAGGCGGCAGGGTTGCCGTCACGGGGTTGGCCCGCCGAGCCGGGCACGATCAGCCACTGGCGGATGGGCGGGATGGGGATGGCCACGCCGGGCGAAGGCACGAAATCACCCGCCTTGCCGGTGCCCGACAGATGGAACAGCTTGGGCTCGTGCATGTGGCCACAGAAGGTGTAGTGGCAGGTCGTGGCATGCAGGCTGCGCACGGCTTCCAGCCGGCCCTGGATGTACTCCCATTCCGCCGGCGCGAAGGCGTTGGCGTGCACGAACAGCATGTCGCCCTCGGTCTGGGACAGGGGCCGGGACGACAGGAAGGCCAGTTGCTCGGGCGAGAGCTGCCCGCGCGTCCATTCCACCACCTGGCGGGCGTCGGGGCGCATGGTGGGCGAAATCTCGGTGGCCACGCCCGCGTCGTGGTTGCCGCCCACGGCGATGGCGCCCTGGTCGACATAGCGGCGCACGGTGTCGATGACCCAGCCCGGGTCGGCGCCATAACCCACATAGTCGCCCAGGAAGGCGTAGCGGCCGGCGCCCTGGGCGTCCGCGTGTTCCAGCACGGCCTGCACGGCCTCGCGGTTGGCGTGCAGATCGGTGATCAGGGCCAGCTTCATGGTCGTGTCGTTGTCTCCTGCCGTCACTGTGCGCCCAGGCGCTGACGCCGGACTGATGTCCGGCGCCATGCGGGCTCGGGATTTACCCGATGCGGCCGAGCAGCAGGTACTCCATCAGCGCCTTCTGCACATGCATGCGGTTCTCGGCCTCGTCCCAGACCACCGACTGCGGGCCGTCGATGACCTCGGCGGTCACCTCCTCGCCGCGGTGGGCCGGCAGGCAGTGCATGAACAGCGCGTCGGGCTGGGCCACGGCCATCATCTCGGCATCCACGCACCAGTCGGCAAAGGCCTTCAGGCGCTCGGCGTTCTCGGCCTCGTAGCCCATGCTGGTCCACACGTCGGTGGTGACCAGGTGGGCGCCGCGGCAGGCATCCAGCGGGTTCTTGAAGACCTTGTAGCAGCCGGTGTCGCGCACGCCGGCCACGGCCGGGTCCACCTCGTAGCCCGAGGGCGTGCTGACATGGACTGTGAAGCCCAGGATCTCGGCGGCCTGCAGCCAGGTGTTGGCCATGTTGTTGCCGTCGCCCACCCAGGCCACCACCTTGCCCTCGAGGCAGTTCAGGTCGTAGCCGCTGGCATTCACTGGGGCGCGGTGCTCCAGGTAGGTCAGCAGATCGGCCAGGATCTGGCAGGGGTGGAACTCGTTGGTCAGGCCGTTGATGACCGGCACGCGCGAGTGCGCCGCGAAGCGCTCGATCTTGCTCTGCTCGAAGGTGCGGATCATCACCAGGTCGACCATGCGGCTGATGACGCGGGCGCTGTCCTCGATCGGCTCGCTGCGGCCCAGCTGGCTGTCGCCGGTGGTCAGGTGCACCACCGAGCCGCCCATCTGGTACATGCCGGCCTCGAAGCTGACGCGGGTGCGGGTGCTGGCCTTCTCGAAGATCATGGCCAGGGTGCGATCGGTCAGCGGCTGGTACTTCTCGTAGTTCTTGAAGCGCTGCTTGATGACACGGGCGCGCTCGAACAGATAGGCGTATTCCTCGGCCCGGAAGTCCTTGAATTGCAGATAGTGGCGCATGAGGCTGTAACCCGGTTTCATGCCTGGGTCTCCGACAGGAAGTTCTTGATGAGCGGCACGAGGATGGACAGCACCTCGTCGGCGTTCTCGCGGCTGAAGATCAGCGGTGGCAGCAGGCGCACCACGCTGTCGGCGGTGACCGACAGCAGCAGGCCGGCTTCCATTGCGCGGGTCAGGATGGCACCGCAGGGGCGGTCGAGTTCGATGCCCAGCATCAGGCCCTCACCGCGCACCTCCTTGACGCCGGGCAGCCCGTCCAGCGCGGTCTGCAAGGCGCTCTTGAGGTAACCGCCCACGCTGCTGGCGTTTTCCAGCAGACCGTCGGTCGTCATGATCTGCAGCGTCTCGATGCCGGCGCGCATGGCCAGCGGGTTGCCGCCGAAGGTGGTGCCGTGGTTGCCCGGACCGAGCACATTGCGGGCCTTGGGGCCGGCCAGCACCGCACCCACCGGCACGCCCGAACCCAGCCCCTTGGCCAGCTGCATCACGTCGGGCTGGATGCCGGCCCACTGGTAGGCGAACCACTTGCCGGTGCGGCCGATGCCGCACTGCACCTCGTCGAGCATCAGCAGCCAGCCCCGCTCATCGCAAAGCTGGCGGACCTGGCGCAGGTAGTCCCACTGGGCGGGGCGGATGCCGCCTTCGCCCTGGATGGTTTCCAGCATGACCGCGACCACGTTCGGGTGCGTGTCCGCGGCGTCGCGCATCGCGCCGATGTCGTTGAGCGGCACGCGCACGAAGCCCTCGACCAGCGGGCCGAAGCCTTCCTGCACCTTGACGTTGCCGGTGGCCGACAACGTGGCGATGGAACGGCCATGGAAGGCCTTGTCCAGCACGATGATCTCGGGTCGCTCGATGCCCTTGTCATGGCCGAACTTGCGGGCGATCTTCAGCGCGGCTTCGTTGGCTTCCAGGCCGGTGGAGCAGAAGAAAGCCACGTCCAGGCCGGAGCGCTCGCACAGCAGGGTGGCCAGCTGTTCCTGCAGCGGGCTCTCGTAGTAGTTGGAGCAGTGGATCAGCTGGCCGATCTGGGTCTGCAGGGCTTCCACCAGCTTCGGGTGGGCATGGCCCAGGGTGTTGACGGCGATACCGCCCAGCGCGTCCAGGTAACGTCGGCCTCGGGTGTCCCACACTTCGCAGCCTCGGCCGTGCGACAGTGCCACAGGCAGCCGGCCGTAGGTGTTCATGACATGGGGCATGGAGGCGGACATTCTCAGATCTCCGGGTGGATGACAAAAAAGAAAAAGGCTGGTCACACCTCATGCCGCAGCAAGCGGTGTTGCGCCAACCTGTTCGAATTCTAAGGTTCAAGCCCCGGGGCCGGGGTGACGATTCTGTGGCCCCGGCCGGGGTGGAAGGTGCAAAGAGGGTGAGCACTTCCCTGGGGCGCTCGGGTGCTTTCGCTGCATTGCGTCAAGAGCGAGGCAAAATCAGCCCCCGCGCAATTCAGTTGCGGTCGGACTGCCCCGGGATAGACAGCGGCTCGCAAGCTTCTGTTCTTACCATCGCCGATCGATCGACACGCTCTCCATGACCACCAAGCCCCGCGAGTTCTTCATTCAGGGCCTCACCAAAGAAGGCCGAACATTCCGACCCAGCGATTGGGCGGAACGGCTGGCGGGGGCGATGTCCTGTTTCCGGCCGGGCGGGGCCAAGGCGGGGGGCATCGGTGCCTTCATCGGCTACTCGCCCTACTGCGTGCCGCGGGTGATCAACGGCGTGAAGTGCGTGATCGTCAACGAAGCCCTCAAAGGCATCGAACCGATGGCCTGGGACTTCGTGATGAACTTTGCCCGGGACAACGGGCTGCAGGTCATTGAGGCCTGCCTGTTGCCGGAAGACGGCGCCCCCAAGTCGCCTTGAGCACTTGAGCGGCTGATCCGAACTCCGCCTCTGTCTGCAGCTGCGCCGTCACGGCGTTGCTTCGCGGGGGAGGACCGCGGTCCGGTGCGGCATTCCGCTGCTGTCTGAGCGGGCATGAAAAAGGCCCCGCACTGCGGGGCCTTGTCGTCCACCTGGATGTTGATGTCAGGCGGCCAGCGCCTTGACCTTGGCGGACAGGCGGCTCTTGTGACGGGCAGCCTTGTTCTTGTGGAAGATGCCCTTGTCGGCGATCGAGTCGATCACGCCCTGGGCCGTCTTGAACAGTTCGGAGGCCTGGGCCTTGTCACCGGCGGCGACAGCCTTCAGCACGTTCTTGATCGAGGTGCGGAACTTGGAACGCAGCGACGAGTTGGCGGCGTTCAGCTTGACGTCCTGGCGGGCGCGCTTGCGGCCCGAGGCCAGGCGCACGGTGCGCTTCTTGGCTTTGGAAGAGGTTGCCATTGCTTTTGGTTTCCAGGTGGGAAAGACTATCGAGTATAGCGGATTTTTGACAGTGCTTGCAAGCTCTTGCCGCCGGCGACGGTCAGGGGCGGGTGGCGCCTTCCCATGCCTTCCTATAATCCGCCACCCTCTTCTGCCGGTGCCCCGGGGTCGGCCCGTCCATGAATCTTCTCAAGGCCGCGTCCACGGTTTCCATGTGGACCCTGCTGTCCCGCATCACCGGCCTGGTGCGGGACCAGCTCATCGCCGCTGGCTTCGGTGCCAGTGCCCTGACGGACGCCTTCAACGTGGCGTTCCGCATCCCCAACCTGCTGCGGCGTCTGTTCGCCGAGGGGGCGTTTTCGGCCGCCTTCGTGCCCTTGCTGGCCGCCACCCGCGAGCGGGAAGGGGACGAGGGCACGCATGCCATGGTCAATGCGGTGGCCACCGTGCTGTTCTGGGTGCTGATGGTGACCTGCACCATCGGCATCATCGGCGCCCCGCTGGTGGTCTGGGCCTTCGGGGCCGGGCTGGAGGAGTTCGATCTGGCGGTGGTGATGACCCGCTGGATGTTCCCCTACATCGGCTTCATGTCGCTGGTGGCCTTGGCCGCCGGGGTGCTCAACACCTGGAAGAACTTCTCCGTGCCGGCTGCCACGCCGGTGCTGCTCAACGTGGCCATGATCCTGAGCGTGGTGGGCCTGACGCCGCTGCTGCGCCGCGCCGGCATCGCGCCCATCCATGCGCTGCCCGCGGGTGTGCTGCTGGGCGGCATGCTGCAGCTGTCCATCCAGGTGCCGGCCCTGCGCCGCCTGGGCATGGTGCCGCGCATCGGCTGGCGCAAGGGGGCGCTCACCCAGGCCTGGCACCACCCGGGTGTGCGTCAGGTGCTGCGCCAGATGGCGCCGGCCCTGCTGGGGGTCTCGGTGGCCCAGCTGTCCTTGCTGATCAACACCCAGATCGCCTCCCACCTGGGGCCGGGGGCCGTGTCCTGGTTGTTCTATGCCGACCGCCTGATGGAGTTCCCGACCGCGCTGCTGGGGGTGGCCCTGGGCGTGGTGCTCATTCCCGGGCTGTCGGCCCTGCAGGCGCGTGGTGACCATGAGGGCTATTCCGGCCATCTCGACTGGGGCTTGCGGCTCGTGGCCCTGCTGGCGCTGCCCTGCGCCATTGCCATGCTGGTGTTTGCCAAGCCGATGGTGACCGTGCTCTTCCACTACGGCCGCTTCAGCCCCCAGGCCGTGGACATGACGGTGCTGGCCCTGCGGGGCTACGGGGTGGGTTTGCTGGGGCTGATCGGCGTGAAGGTGCTGGCACCGGGCTTCTTCGCCCAGCAGGACCTGCGCACGCCGGTGCGCATCGCGGTGGTCGTGCTGGCCTGCACCCAGCTGATGAACCTGGTGTTCGTGCCCTGGCTGGGGCATGCCGGTCTGGCCCTGTCCATCGGTCTGGGAGCCATGGTCAACGCGGTCTGGCTGCTCTACGGCCTGCGGGCTCGGGGGCTGTACCGAGCCTCGCCCGGCTGGCCGCTGTTCCTGTTGCGGCTGCTGCCGGCCAATCTGGCGCTGGGGCTGTGGCTGGGCTGGACCACCCAGGCCGTGGACTGGCTGGCCTGGCGCAGCCACGCCTTGCTGCGGGCGGGGGCGCTGGCTGGGGCCATCGGGGTCGGCGCGGTGATCTACTTCAGCCTGTTGTGGCTCGTGGGGTTGCGGCCGCGCACCTTTCTGCGGCGGGCCTGAACTCCGGGGCCGCTGCGCCTACACTTCCAGGCCATGAGCCTTCCGATGCGCCTTGAGGCCCCCAGCGCCCTGGAGTATTTCGCTGCCCTCGTGGCCGAGGACGCGCATTTCCCGTTGCTGGAGGCCGCCGCCCTGCTGGGCCAGGATGCCGAGCCGGGCCTGGATGTGCAGGCCGTGATCGACGAGGTGGACCGGCTGGGGCAGCGCTTCTGCAGTCGCCTGCCGGCCGATGCCTCCGCACTGCATCGCCTGCGCATGCTCAACCGCTACTTCTTCCACGAGCTGGGGTTCGGCGGCAACGCGAACAACTTCTACGATCCGCAGAACAGCTACCTGCACCGCGTGCTGGAAACGCGGCGCGGCATTCCGGTGTCCCTGGCCGTGCTCTACCTTGAGCTGGCCACACAGGCAGGTCTGCCGGCCCTGGGGGTGTCGTTCCCGGGGCACTTCCTGGTGAAGCTGCACCTGCCGGCCGGCGAGGTGCTGCTGGATCCGCTGGATGGGCGCTCGCTCTCCCGCGAGGAACTGGAGGAGCGGCTGGAGCCCTTCTGTCAGCAGCGCGGGCTGGTGGGCGACGACGCGGTACCCCTGGGGCTGTTCCTGCAGGCGGCTCCGCCGCGCGATATTCTGGCCCGCATGCTGGGCAACCTCAAGTCCGTCCACCGCGCGGCGGGGGATCTGGTGTCCGGGCTGGCCGTGCAGGAGCGGCTGGTGCGGCTGCTGCCCGAGGCCTGGGAGGAGTGGCGCGATCGGGGGCTGCTGCTGGCGGAGCTCGGGCAGAGCCAGGCGGCCGCCGACGATCTGGCGCTGTACCTGCGCGAAGCGCCGCAGGCCGACGATGTCCAGGAGATCCGCCGGCAGTGGCAGGTGCTGCGTGAGCAGCCACCGCCGCGTTGGCACTGAGGTCCTTCGGGCGGCTGCCCCCTACAATGCGGCATCCTGCGGGCCCGAATGGCCCCGCCCCTGCCGAGCTTTCATGCGGTTCCCGTCCCGCGGGGGCCTGTCGCCCGTGAGTTCACGACGACGCCGAGGCCGGCATGCCTTGATGCCTGCCATGTTCCTGATCTCCTTTTCACGCAACCGGTTCCCGCGGCTTGTCCGTCGCGCGGGGGTGGCCTGTCGGCCGGAGGCGTCCGCGTGAGGCAGTTGCCCCTGGCCATCGGTCTGGAGACCGAACAGGATTTCGAGGCCTTCGTGGTGGGCGACAACGCCCTGGTGGTGGACAGCCTGCGCCATGCCGTGCTGCCTGGCGCTCCGGTCTATCTGCATGGCCCGGGTGGCGTGGGCAAGACCCATCTGCTGGCGGCCTGGGCGCACCAGGTGCGGGAGCAGGGCGGGCGTGTGGGCTGGTTCGATGCCGAGGATCCGCTCGACTGGGCCTTCGACGAGGGCTGGTCGCTGATCGTCATCGACGGCGCGGAGCGGCTGGACCCCGCGCGCCAGCATGCGGCTTTCATGCTCTTCGTCGAGGCCGCCACCCATGGTGTCCAGGTGGCCGCGGCGGGGCGCCTGCCGCCGGTCAATCTGGAGGTGCGGGAGGATCTCCGCACCCGTTTCGGTTGGGGGCCTGTCTTTGCCGTGCAGCCGCTGCCGGATGCCGCGGTGCGCCAGGTGCTGGCCGACGAGGCCCGACGCCGCGGGCTGCGCCTGTCGCCCGAGGTGCTGGACCACTTGCTGACCCATTTCAGCCGTGACCTGGGCTCGCTGATGGACCTGCTCCAGCGCCTGGACCGCTTTTCGCTTGCGCAAGGGCGGGCCGTCACGGTGCCCCTGTTGAAGAAGATGCTGGCCGAAGCGCCTGAGACCCTGGAATGAAACTGGCCTTGTTCGACCTGGACGGCACCCTGCTGCCCACCGATTCCGACCACGCCTTCGGCGAGTTCATGGTCACCCTGGGTTGGGTGGACGGCCAGGTCTGGCGCCAGCGCAACGACGCCTTCTTCGCCCAGTACCAGGCCGGCACGCTGAATCTGGCGGAGTACGTGGCCTTCGCCACCTCCGCCTGGCGTGATCGCCCGGTGGCCGAGGCCGAGGCCGCCCGTGCGCGCTTCATGCAGGAGGTGATCGGGCCGGCCCTGCACGAGCGCGCACGGCGGCTGGTCGACGACCACCTGGGCGCCGGGGACCTGGTGGCCGTGGTCACCGCCACCAACGAGTTCGTCACGCGGCCCATCGCCACGGCCTTCGGTGTGGAGCACCTGCTGGCGGTGGAGCTCGAGCGTGACGCCCAGGGGCGCGCCACCGGGGGCATCCGGGGGGTGCCGACCTTCCGCGAAGGCAAGGTCACCCGGGTGGAAGCCTGGCTGGCGGCGCTGGGCCGCCGCTGGGACGATTTCTCGGATGTGCTGTTCTACAGCGACTCCACCAACGACCTGCCGCTGCTGGAGAAGGTGCGCTCGCCCGTGGCCACCAATCCCACACCGGCCCTGGCCAGCATCGCGCAGGAGCGCGGCTGGCCCATCCTGAACCTTTTCGAGACGCCATGATCCGCAAAATCATCGACAAGCTGCTGGGCAAGTCCGGCGCGCCGTCGGGCAAGACCGCCATTCCCCAGGGCCGCCGGGTGGAGATCCCGGCCAGCGAGCACGGCATCGACCCGGCGCTGCTGGACGACCGCGCCGTCAAGGTGGTCGGCACCCTGCAGCAGGCCGGCTACGAGGCCTACATCGTGGGTGGCGCCGTGCGCGACCTGCTGGTGGGCCGTCGGCCCAAGGACTTCGACGTGGCCACCAATGCCACGCCGGAGCAGGTCAAGTCCCTGTTCCGGCGGGCCTTCATCATCGGGCGACGCTTTCGCATCGTGCACGTGGTGTTCGGCCGCGGGCGCGAGCACGAGGTGATCGAGGTGTCCACCTTCCGGGCCTACATGGACGCCAGCGCGGCCGAGCAGGTGGAGGGCAACGAGAAGACCGCCAAGGGCGAGATGGCCGGCAAGAGCCATGTGGTGGACGCCAGTGGCCGGGTGCTGCGCGACAACGTCTGGGGGCCGCAGATCGAGGATGCAGCGCGGCGCGACTTCACCATCAACGCCATGTACTACGACCCCGCCACCCAGGTGGTGGTGGACTACCACGGCGGCCTGAAGGACCTGCGGGCGCAGACCCTGCGCATGATCGGCGACCCGGCCACCCGCTACCGCGAGGACCCGGTGCGCATCCTGCGGGTGGTGCGCTTTGCCGCCAAGCTGGGCTTCAAGCTCGAGGCCAAGACCGAGAAGCCGCTGCGCGAGATGCTGGGCCTGCTGGCCAACGTCCCGGCCTCGCGCATGTTCGACGAGATGATCAAGCTGCTGCAGACCGGCCATGCCCTGGCCAGCCTGGAGCAGATCCGGCGCTTCGGCCTGGACAAGGGTGTGTTCCCGGTGCTGGACGCGGTGCTGCGCCAGGCCGCCCCCGGCAGCGTGCGCGAGAAGTTCCTGAACCTGGCCCTGGCCGACACCGACCGCCGAGTGGGCGAGGGCAAGCCGGTGGCGCCCAGCTTCCTGCTGGCCTGCATGCTCTGGCACGACGTGCAGGAAGGCTGGCAGCGCCTGAAGGACGGCGGCGAGCACCCCACGCCGGCCCTGGCCCAGGCCATCGATGCGGCCTTCGATGCCCGCATCGGCGACATCTCCGGCCGTGGCAAGCTGGCCACCGACATGCGCGAGATCTGGATGATGCAGCCGCGCTTCGAGCGCCGTGGCGGCAGCCAGGCCTATGGCCTGGTGGACCAGCCTCGTTTCCGCGCCGGCTTCGACTTCCTGCGCCTGCGGGCCGACATCGGCGAGGTGCCGGTGGAGTTGGCCGAATGGTGGGAAGACTTCTCCCTGGGCAGTGACGAGGAGCGCGAGGCCCTGGTGCAGAGCGTCAAGGATGCGCCGCGACCCAAGCGCAGCCGCGCACCGCGCCGCGAGCGGGCGGCCGAGCCGGCGGCGGTCGATGCGGCGCCCACCGAAACGGCGGACGCGGAGGGCGCTGGCGAGGACGTGGTCGTCGGCGAATCCGGCGAGACGACCGCCCCGCGCAAGCGCCGCCGCCGTCGCCGCAAGCCGGCCGGCGGTGCCGCGCCCGTCGCCGAATGAGCGACCCGGATCGCTTGCCGCTCGGCTGGAGCCCGGCCTTCGTCGGCCTCGGGGCCAACCTGGGTGACGCCGCCGGCATGCTGCGCGAGACGCTGGCGCAACTGGCTTGCCTGCCCGACACCCGGCTGAGGGCGGCCTCGTCCCTCTACCGGACGGCGCCGCTGGAAGCCACCGGGCCCGACTACATCAATGCCGTGGCCTGGCTGGACACCGGCCTGACGCCGACCGACCTGCTGGCCCAGTTGCAAGCCCTGGAGCAGCGGGCCGGGCGCGAGCGCCCGTACCGCAATGCGCCGCGCACCCTCGACCTCGATCTGCTGCTCCATGGCGACGCCGTGCGCAACGACCCGGTCCTGACCCTGCCGCACCCGCGCATGCACCAGCGGGCCTTCGTGCTGGTGCCTCTGGCCGAACTGTGTCCGGATCTGCAGGTGCCGGGGCAGGGGCGGCTGCCCGACCTGCTCAAGGGTCTTGATTCGCAGCCGATCCGCCGTCTGGCGTGAAGTGCGCACGCCCCTCGCGGGCGGCTGCTCATGCCGGGCGGCCACCGGGCTCGCATACAATCATGGAATGACACACCGATGACATATCGGTGACAGACGCGACGCCACGGAGCCGGCGGGGGTGATCCCGGCCGGGGCATGCCGTGGCGTTTTGTTGCGCCATGTCGGCGCATGCCCGTGTCCGGAACGGACACCGACGCCACCCGCGCCCGAGAGGAGTTCCGAATGTTCTTCGGCAAGCTGTTGCCCCGTGATGGCAACTTCTTTGAGCTTTTCAACGATCACGGTCAGTACATCGTCGAAGGTGCGCGCGCCTTCGTCTCGATGATCCAGTACTACAACACCCCCGATCTGCGGGAAAAGTACGCCAGCGAGGTGGACAACGCCGAACGGGCGGCTGACAAGGTCACGGCCGAGGTCAACCGTCTGCTGCACCGCAGCTTCATCACGCCGCTGGACCGCGAGCAGATTCACAGCCTGATCAACGCCATGGATGACGTGGTGGACCTGCTGCAGGATTCCTGCGAGGTGATGGCCCTGTACGACGTGCAGCACATCACCGAGGATGTGCAGCGTCTGGGCGACATCTCGCTGCGCTGCTGCGAGCGGGTGGCCCATGCTGTCACGCTGCTGCCGCGCCTGGCCGAGGCCGAGGTGACCGAGGCCGCGCTCAAGACCTGCGAAGAGATCGACAAGCTCGAATCCGATGCCGACCGCGTGATGCGCAGCGCCATGTCGCGCCTGTTCCGCGAGGAGAACGATGTGCGCGAGCTCATCAAGCTCAAGGCCATCTACGAGCACCTGGAAACCATCTCCGACCTGTGCGAGGACGTGGCCAATCTGATCGAGGGCATCGTCCTCGAGAACTCCTGAGCGGGTGACCTGTCATGCAAGCAGGTTCCATCGCCCTGTGGTTCGTGGTGCTGCTGATCGTCCTGGCACTGCTGTTCGACTTCATGAACGGCTTCCATGATGCGGCCAACTCCATCGCCACCGTGGTCTCCACCGGGGTGCTCAAGCCCCAGCAGGCGGTGCTGTTCGCGGCCCTGTTCAACGTCATCGCCATCGGCATCTTCCACCTCAAGGTGGCCAGCACCATCGGCAAGGGCATCGTCGAGCCAGGCATCGTCGACCACCATGTGGTGTTCGGGGCCCTCATCGGGGCCATCTTCTGGAACGTGTTCACCTGGTGGTACGGCATCCCGTCCTCGAGTTCCCACGCGCTGATCGGCGGCATCATGGGCGCCGTCATCGCCAAGGCGGGGCTGGGCAAGCTGGTCTGGGCCGGCATCGGCAAGACGGTGCTGTTCATCTTCCTCTCGCCGCTGCTGGGCTACGTGCTGGGCTCCCTGATGATGGTGCTGGTGTCCTGGATCTGCAGGCGCACACCGCCCCGCAAGGTGGACCGCTGGTTCCGCCGGCTGCAGCTGCTGTCGGCCGGGCTCTATTCGCTGGGGCATGGCGGCAACGACGCGCAGAAGACCATCGGCATCATCTGGATGCTGCTGGTGGCCGCCGGCTATGTGGCCAGTGATGCCGCGGCGCCGCCCAGCTGGGTGATCTGGTGCTGCTACTTCGCCATCGGCATGGGCACCATGTTCGGGGGGTGGCGCATCGTCAAGACCATGGGACAGCGTCTGACCAAGCTCAAGCCGGTGGGCGGCTTCTGTGCGGAAACCGGCGGCGCCGCGTCGCTGTTCATCGCCACGGCGCTGGGGGTTCCGGTCTCCACGACCCACACCATCACCGGTGCCATCGTTGGTGTGGGCTCGGTGCGCAGCACCGCCTCGGTCCGCTGGGGTCTGGCCAGCAACATTGTCTGGGCCTGGATCTTCACCATCCCCGCCGCGGCCTTCGTGGCCGCCGTGTTCTACGGGCTGAGCACCTTGCTGTTCTGAGCACTCAGGGGCCCCTGCTGACCCTGAGAGCCCAGGGCTGCCACCGGCGGCGCGGCCTCCCATTCGAAGTACTTCTGGCCGGCGAAGGCCAGGGTGCCCAGCAGCACGGTGGCTCCGGCCATCAGCGCCACGATCACGCCGAGCACGGTGCCCCAGTGGCTGGCGCCCGTGCCGGTGCCGTGGCGGGCCTCCCACTGGTGCGCGGGCGTCAGCCCCGTGAGGATGGCCTCCAGCGCCGCTGCGGACAAGGCCAGGCCCAGCAGGGGAACCAGCAGCCAGGACAGGCGGTCGTCCAGCCCCAGGTCGCGCATGCGCAGCACACCGTAGAGCCCCAGCAGGGTGGGCAGGGGGTACGCGAGTGCCCAGCCGCGCCCGATGCCGCCCAGCCACCAGCGGTGCAGTCCAAGGGCTCCGCCGAACAGGGTCAACCACAGGGCCTGTGTCTTCGAACGCGCTGGGGCCATGATGCGATTTGGAAACCTGTCGTGTTGCTGCTTATAATCGCAGGTTTCGGTCACGACTGACGATTGGTTTCGTCGGTGTATCTACGGGGCCGAATCGTGTCAGCCTGCTGTGCTGGCCCTTTGGCTGCCAAACCCTGATGTGTCTCCAGGGCCCGGTGGTCGATCTTCAGAATCTAAGGAACGACAAAATGGTCGTGATTCGTCTGGCTCGTGGCGGCTCCAAGAAGCGCCCCTTCTACAACATCGTCGTCGCCGATTCGCGCGAGCGTCGTGATGGCCGTTTCATCGAGCGCATCGGTTTCTACAACCCGATGGCCAAGGAAGGTGAAGAAGGTCTGCGCGTGGCCATGGACCGCCTGACCTACTGGCAAGGCGTGGGCGCCCAGGCCTCCGAGACCGCCCAGCGTCTGTTCGCCACGGCCAAGGCCAAGGCGACCGCCTGATCTGGCGTGGGCCAGGGTGTTCGGTGTGCAAGCTTCAGCTTCCATGATGCTGGGTGAGGACACGCCGGCCTGGCCCGATGATGCGATCGAAGTCGGTCGCATCATCGATGCCTGGGGCATCAAGGGCGGATTCAAGGTCCAGGCCTTTTCCGCCGATCCCCAGGCCCTGTTTTCTTCCCGGCGCTGGTTCCTCAAGCGGACCGACGCCGGCGCCCGCCGCCCCGGGCCGGCGCCTGCCGCTGCACCCCTGCCCGGTCTGCTGAAGATCACGCAGGCCAAGGAGCAGGGCGAGTACGTGGTGGCGATGGCGCAGGACATTTCGGACCGCAACGCGGCCGAAGCCCTCAAGGGCGCCAGCGTCTTCGTGTCGCGCAGCAGCTTTCCCACGGCCGATCCCGATGAGTTCTACTGGGTCGATCTGATCGGCCTGGATGTCGAGAACCGCGAAGGTGTGCCGCTGGGCCAGGTGCAGGATCTGATCGACACCGGGCCGCATTGCGTGCTGCGCGTGCGTCGTCCCGATGCCGCGGCGGATGCCAAGCCCGAAGAGGCCGAGCGGCTCATTCCCTTCGTGTCGGCGTATGTGGACCGGGTGGACCTGCCCGGTCGCCGCATCGTGGTCGACTGGGGCCTGGATTACTGAGCCTGCGGGCGCTGTGACCGGCAGCGCAGGCGGGCAGGGGGCTTGCCTGCATGCGCTTCGACGTCATCACCCTCTTCCCCGATCTGTTCGAGCCCTTTTTGCAGCAGGGCGTGACCCGGCGCGCCTATGCGTCCGGTCAGGTGGATGTGCGCCTGTGGCCCCTGCGCGAGCATGCCGAGGACAACTACCGCCGGGTGGACGACCGCCCCTACGGCGGCGGCCCCGGCATGGTGATGCTGGTGGAGCCGCTGGAGCGCGCGCTGGCGGCGGTGCGGGCCGACCGGGGTTTGGCCGGGCCGGTGATCCACTTCAGCCCCACCGGCCGGTTGATGGACCAGGCCCTGATGCGCGAGATGGCGAGCGGCGAGGGCGCCATCCTGCTCTGCGGCCGCTATGAAGGCATCGACCAGCGCTTCCTGGACCGGCATGTCGATCTGGAGCTGAGCCTGGGCGACTTCGTGCTGTCGGGCGGCGAACTGCCTGCGCTGGCCTTGCTGGACGGGGTGACGCGTCTGCAGCCCGGCGTGCTGCACGACGCCCGCTCGCACGAGCAGGACAGCTTCGAGGATGGGCTGCTGGACTGCCCTCACTACAGCCGGCCCGAGGTGCTGCACACCGAGGCGGGCGATCTGCCGGTGCCGGCGGTGCTCTTGTCCGGCCACCATGCCCAGATCGAACGCTGGCGCCGTGAGCGCTCTCTGGAGTTGACGGCGCGCCGGCGACCAGACCTGATCTTGGCGGCCCGTGCGCGGGGCGCGCTGAGTGCAGCCGATGAGCGCTTTCTGGCATCGCTTGTGGTATGATGATCGGCTTTTCGATCCTCTGCCGGGCGACAAAGTGCTGAATCACGCTGAGTCAGCGTGATCGGCCACTGATTTCCAAGCGCTGGCAAGATCTTTCAGGAGAAACCTCGTGGATCTGATCCAAACCCTCGAGCAAGAAGAAATTGCTCGTCTGAACAAGACCATCCCTTCCTTCGCCCCCGGCGACACGGTCATCGTGAGCGTGAACGTGGTGGAAGGCACCCGCAAGCGCGTGCAGGCCTATGAAGGCGTGGTGATCGCCAAGCGCAACCGCGGCCTGAACAGCAGCTTCATCGTGCGCAAGATCTCCAGCGGCGAAGGCGTGGAACGGACTTTCCAGCTGTACAGCCCGCTGATCGCCTCGATCGAGGTGAAGCGCCGCGGCGATGTCCGCCGTGCCAAGCTGTACTACCTGCGCCAGCGCTCGGGCAAGTCGGCTCGCATCAAGGAAAAGCTGTCCTGATCGACGATCAGGGGATGCTTCCTCTCGCAAAGGCCGCCCTCGGGCGGCCTTTGTGCTTTCTGGCGTAAGCTGTGGAGCCCATGACCCCGATGCCTGAGCGGCCCACCGCCATTCCACGCCCCGTGCTGGGGGATCCGCGCGCGGTGCCGGTGATCGGCACCGATGCCGACTTGCCGCCTCTGCCGCCGCAACGCCTCGCGCCGGACTTCCTGAGGGAGCGTCTGGCCCTCGCCGAAGGGCGCGCTCCCCATCTGCCGGGGGATGGCGTCTGGGTGGGCTGGGGGCCCGATCGGGACCCCACTGCCGCCGGGGTGCTGGTGCCGCTGCGGCAGGCGCCCGGCGGACTGCAACTGCTGCTGACCCGCCGCACCGAGCACCTGCGTCACCATGCCGGACAGATCAGCTTCCCCGGCGGGCGCAGCGAGCCAGGCGATGCCGATGTGGTGGCCACTGCGCTGCGGGAGGCGCAGGAAGAGATCGGCCTGGACCCGTCCGTGCCCGAGATCCTGGGGCGCATGCCGGTCTACACCACGGTGACCCGCTTCCAGGTGACACCGGTGGTGGCCCTGCTGCCGGACCACCTGAACCTGCGCCCCGACCCGGCCGAGGTGGCGGAGGTGTTCGAGGTGCCGCTGTCCTTTCTGATGAACCCGGCCCACCACCGGCGGCACCAGGTGACCGTGGAGGGTCAGGTCCGGCGTTTCCTGTCCATGCCCTGGCCGGCACCGGACGGTCGCGAATACTTCATCTGGGGCGCCACCGCGGCCATGCTGCGCAACCTCTACCACCTGCTGGCGGACTGATATTGGGGGGCCGGCTGTTGCGTGGCTGCGAGTGCACGTCTGCACCACGTGGGTCCGTGGGTATCATCGAGCGCGATGAGCTTCTTTGCCGTTCTCTTTGCCCTGCTTCTGGAGCAGATCAAGCCGCTGCCCCGCGACAACTGGGTGCATGACGCGCTGGCGTCGTGGACCCGCTGGGCCGGCCGCAACTTCGATGCCGGGCGGCCCCACCATGCGCGCATCGTCTGGGCCGTGACGGTGCTGGTGCCAGCCGGCATCGCGGCACTGATCCACGTGCTGATCAGTCACTACAGCTTCTTCCTGGCCCTGGCCTTCGACGTGCTGGCCATCTATCTGACCCTGGGCTTCCGGCAGTTCAGCCATTACTTCACCGACATCCGCGAGGCTCTGGAGCGGGGCGACGAGGAACATGCCCGCCGGCTGCTGGCCGAATGGCGCCATCTGGACGTCAGCGAGTTGCCGCGCACCGAACTGCTGCGCCATGTGATCGAGCACTCCCTGCTGGCTGCCCACCGCCACGTCTTCGGCGTCTTCTTCTGCTACGTGGTGCTGGCGGCCCTGGGCCTGGGCCCGGCTGGTGCGGTGGCCTACCGCATGGCCGAATTCGCCAGCCGCTACTGGACCTTCGAATGCCGGTCCATGGGCGTGGCCGTGAACGAGCGGCTGCGCGACCTGTCCCAGACCCTGTTCGGCCTGATCGACCATGTGCCGGCGCGGCTCACGGCCTTCGGCTTCGCGGTGGTGGGCAATTTCGAAGAGGCTGTGGCCGGCTGGCGGCGTGATGCGGGCCTGTGGAAGCGGGCCAATGAGGGCATCATCCTTTCCGCTGCGGCGGGTGCCGTGGGGGTTCAACTGGGCGGTGCCGCACCGCCCGGGGTCACGCCGGACCGCGCGTCTGCCAGTTTTTCCGCCGGGGTCGAAAGCGAGGAGGCCGAGGCGACCGGCTCCACGCCGGGCCTGGCGCCCGAGCTGGGCCATCTGGGCAGCGTGGTGGGCCTGGTGTGGCGCTCGGTCATCCTCTGGATGCTCTTGCTGGCCCTGCTCAAGCTGGCCAACCTGCTGGGCTGAGGGGCCCGGGGCCGCGGGAGCGGCCAGGAAGGGTCTCAACCGGGCCGCTGGCCCGCCTCCAGTTCATCCCACAAGGCTTCGTACAGCCGGTAGCGCGTGGGGCTGATTTCGCCCCGGTCCACCGCCTCGCGCACGCCGCAGCCGGGCTCGTGCCGGTGGGTGCAGTTGTAGAAGCGACAGTGGCCCAGCTGGGCCCGCAGATCGGGCATCAGCTCGGGCAGGCGCTGCGGCGTGATGTGCATCAGGCCGAATTCCTGGAAGCCCGGCGAGTCGATCAGCGCGCCACGGGCCTGGCCCTCCACCGCATCGCCCAGCCAGTACCAGGTGGTGGTGGTGGTGGTGTGGCGTCCGGCATTGAGGGCCTGGGAAATCTCGCCGACCTGGGCCTGGGCCTGGGGCAGCATCAGGTTGATCAGGGTGCTTTTGCCCATGCCGCTGGGGCCCAGCACCAGCGTGGTGTGGCCGGCCAGCACCGGGCCCAGCAGCGCCTGGGCCGCTTCGGGCTGGCCCTTGAGCGAGGTTTCCAGCACCGTCAGGCCCATGGCCCGGTAAGGGGCCAGCCGTTCCCGCGCCAGGGCGGCGCTGGGCAGGTCCACCTTGTTGAGCAGCAGCAGGGCGCGGATGCCGGCATCCTCGGCCGCGATCAGCGCGCGGGTGAGCTGCGACTCGCTGAACATCGGCTCGCCGGCCAGCATCACCAGCAGCTGGTCCAGGTTGGCGGCAAAGGACTTGCTGCGCCATTCGTCCTGGCGCATCAGCAGGTTGCGCCGTGGCTCCAGCGCCTCGATCACCGCCTCATCGCCGGCCGGGGCCCAGCGGACGCGGTCGCCCACCACGGCGGCGCTCTTCTTGCCCCGCGGATGGGCCAGCAGGCGCTCACCCGAGGCTGTTTCGATCACCACATGGCGGCCGTGGGAGCCCACCACCAGGGCCTCTTGCAGCGTGGCATGGGCGGTCTTGGCCTTGCCGGCGCGGGCCGGGCGGCTCATGCGCGGGCCAGGGCCGCCAGGCGCTCGGACGCAGGCGGGTGGGAGTAGTAGAACTGCGCGTACAGCGGGTCCGGGGTCAGTGTCGAGGCGTTGTCCTCGTAGAGCTTGAGCAGGGCCGCGGCCAGTTGCTGGCTGCTGGCCTGCCGGCAGGCGTAGGCATCGGCTTGGAATTCGTCACGGCGCGAGAGCTGCGCCATCAGCGGGCCGACGAAGTACAGGAAGGGCGGCGTGGCCAGCATGAACAGCAGCAGGGCCAGCGCGTTGTTGGGGGCCATCAGGTTGGGCTGCACGCCCAGCCCCTGGTAGAAGCTGGTCTGTCCGGCCAGCCAGGCCAACAGCGCCAGGCCCAGCGCGCTCAGGCCGATCACCAGCGCCATGCGCCGGCGCACGTGGTGGTGGCTGAAATGGCCCAGCTCATGCGCGAGCACGGCTTCCACCTCAGGCGGCTGCAGGCGCGCCAGCAGGGTGTCGAAGAACACCACCCGCTTGGCCCGGCCCATGCCGGCGAAGTAGGCGTTGCCATGGGCGGAACGGCGGCTGCCGTCCATCACGAACAAGCCCTTGGCCTGGAAGCCGCAGCGCTGCATCAGGGTCTGGATGCGGTTGGCCAGTTCGGCGTCAGCCAAAGGTGTGAAACGGTTGAACAGAGGGGCGATGACGGTGGGGTAGAGCACCTGCATCAGCAACATGAAGCCGGTCCACAGGGCCCAGGCCCAGACCCACCAGAAGGCGCCGGTGGCCTGCATCACCCACAGCACCGCGGCCAGCAGCGGCAGGCCGACCAGGGTGCCGACCAGCAGGCCCTTGAGCTGGTCGCCCAGGAACAGGCCGAGGCTCATGCGGTTGAAGCCGAAACGCTGCTCGATGCGGAAGGTGCGGTACCACTCGAAGGGCAGCTCCAGCACCGCGCTGATCAAGCCGAAGGCGCCGACCAGGGCCAGCTGGTAAACCAGGGCGCCGCCCCAGGGCAGCACGGTGTCACGCAGCGCGCTGTTGAGCGCTTCCAGCCCGCCCAGCAGGGTCCAGCCCAGCAGCACGGCGGTGGCAAAGCTCTCGCTGAGCATGCCGAAGCGGGTGCGGGCGATGGTGTAGTCGGCTGCGCGCTGGTGGGCGTCCAGCGGGATCGTGGCGTCGAACGGGGCGGGCACCTGGTTGCGGTGGGCGTGCACATGGCGCATCTGCCGCGAAGCCAGCCAGAGCTTGACCCCCAGCGACAGCAGCAGCGCGGCGCAAAGCGCCAGCGAGACGTGAATGGCTTGCATGGGGCGGCAGTGTATGTTGTCGGACAATGCCGGCAGCATCGATTGAGTGAAAGCCATGACCGAGACCACGCTGACCAAGCATGAGAACAACCTGATCTGGATCGACCTGGAAATGACCGGGTTGAAGCCGGAGTCCGACCGCATCATCGAGATCGCGGTGATCGTGACCGACCCGTTGCTGACGGTGCGGGTGGAGGGCCCGGTGTTTGCGATCCACCAGAGCGACGCCGTCCTGGACGCGATGGATGCCTGGAACAAGGGCACCCACGGCAAGAGCGGCCTGATCGACCGCGTCAAGGCCTCCACCATCGACGAGGCCCAGGCCGAGGCCCGGATGATCGAGTTTCTGTCGGCCTATGTGCCGGCCGGCAAGAGCCCGATGTGCGGCAACTCCATCTGCCAGGACCGGCGCTTCATGGCCAACACCATGAAGGGCCTGGAGGCCTTCTTCCACTACCGCAACCTGGACGTCAGCACCCTCAAGGAGCTGGCCCGCCGCTGGAAGCCGGCTGCGCTGGAAGGCCTGGTGAAGGCCAACAAGCACACCGCGCTGGCCGACATCCATGAGTCCATCGACGAGCTGCTGCACTACCGCCGGACCTTCCTGGCGGTGTGAGCGTCGTCCCGGTTCAGGCCTGGGCCGCCATGGCCTGGGCCGCTTCGGGCACCAGGGCCGGCCCGCGGTAGATGAGGCCGGTGTAGACCTGCACCAGGTCCGCGCCGGCGGCAAGCTTGGCGCAGGCGTCGGCACCGCTCATCACGCCACCGGCACCGATGATGGGGAAGTTCGGGCCCAGGTGACTGCGCAGCGCGCGGATCACCTTGTTGCTCGCTTCCTGCACCGGCCGCCCGGACAGGCCGCCGGTTTCCTCGGCATGGCGCAGGCCCTTGACCGCCTCGCGGCTGAGCGTGGTGTTGGTGGCGATCACGCCATCCAGGTGGTGCTTTTGCAGCGTCGCGGCGATGACGGCGATCTGCGCCTCGTCCAGGTCCGGCGCGATCTTCAGGAACAGCGGCACCCGGCGCTGGTGCTGGGCCATCAGCTCGCGCTGGCGGGCCGTCAGTGCACCCAGCAGGGCGTCCAGCGCCTCATCGCTCTGCAGTGAGCGCAGGTTCTTGGTGTTGGGGCTGGAGATGTTGACCGTGACGTAATCGGCGTGCGGATAGACCCCGGCCAGCGCGATCAGGTAGTCGTCCACCGCGTTCTCGATGGGGGTGACCGCGTTCTTGCCGATGTTCAGGCCCAGGATGCCGCCCTTCTTGCGGAAGCTGCGCGAGCGCTGCACGTTGGCCACGAAGGCGTCCAGCCCGTCGTTGTTGAAGCCCATGCGGTTGATCAGCGCCTCGGCCGAGGGCAGGCGGAACATGCGCGGCTTGGGGTTGCCGGGCTGCGCCTTGGGCGTGACGGTGCCCACTTCGACGAAGCCGAAGCCCATCGCGCCGAAGCCGTCAATGGCGCGGCCGTTCTTGTCCAGGCCCGCGGCCAGGCCGATGCGGTTGGGAAAGCGCAGACCGGCCACCGTCACCGGGTCGTCCACCCGCTTCTGCGCCCACAGGCACTGGGCCGGCGTGTTCTGCAGCCGGGCCAGGGTGTCGATGGTCACTTCGTGGGCGGTTTCCGCATCCAGACTGAACAGGGCGGTGCGGGAGAGGGCGTAGGGAATCAGGGACATGCCACGAATTGTCCCAGATGGGCAGCAGCGATAATCCGCCCATGACGCAAGACGAACTGAAGGCCCTGGTCGGGCAGGCGGCGCTGGCCCATGTGGTGCCTGGCGCCATCGTGGGCGTGGGCACCGGCTCCACCGTCAACTGCTTCATCGACGCCCTGGCGACGATGAAGGACCGGATCCGCGGCGCGGTGTCCAGTTCGGTCAAGAGCACCGAGCGCCTGCAGGCCCTTGGCATTCCGGTGCTGGATTCGAACACTGTCGAGTCGATTCCGGTCTACATCGACGGCGCCGACGAGATCGACCACCAGGGCTTCATGATCAAGGGCGGCGGCGCGGCGCTGACGCGCGAGAAGATCGTCGCCGACCTGGCCGATCGCTTCGTCTGCATTGCCGACGAATCGAAGCTGGTGGACGTGCTGGGCGCCTTCCCGCTGCCGGTGGAGGTGATCCCGATGGCGGCGGCCCAGGTGATGCGCCGCTTCGCCAGCGTCTACGGCGGCCAGGCCAGCGTGCGTGCCGGCGTGACCACCGACAACGGCAACATCATCGTCGACGTGCGGGGCCTGAAGATCAGCGACCCGCTGGCGATGGAGGCCGAGGTCAACCAGTGGCCCGGCGTGGTCACTGTCGGCATCTTCGGCCGCCACAAGGCCAAGGTCTGCCTGCTGGGCACGTCCCAGGGCGTGCGCACGCTGGACTTCTGATCCAGCACCCCGCGCGGGCGGTCAGTCGGCCGCCGTGCGGCTGGCGGCCCGTGCCGCCCGCGCGATGAAGCGCGCCGGGTCGATCGCATCCATCAGGCTGGACGCCAGCGGCACCGGGGCGCCGGTGATCCAGGCGGCCAGCACCTCGCCCAGCAGAGGCGCCAGCGTGATGCCGCGCGAGCCCAGGGCGCTCAGCACATAAAGGCCCGGCACCCGCGGCACCCTGCGGGGCTGCTCCTGCCGTGTGAGGCCTGTCCGCTGGGCCGCCGGCAGCGGCACCGGGCCGACCAGGGGCAGCCGGTCGTCGCAGGCCAGGCGCCAACCAACGCGGCCGGTCAGCGCGCCTTGTGCCATGGCCGTGGCCAGCAGGGCCTCGCGCCGGGCTTGCTCTCCGGCGTCCGGGCTGCGACCCAGCAGACGGTCCCACTGCCCCACATTGCTCAGATGGTCGCTCAGGCGCAGGGCCGGGTCCTCGTCGCCGGGCTGGCTGGTGGCGCCGCACAGCAGGCCGCCGCCGGCCTCGGGCGGCAGGCCGATGCCGTAGCCGCCGCTGGCCAGCGGGTGCCGCGGCGCGGGCAGTTGCAGCGCGGCCGCCAGTTCGGCCGACAGGCAGCTGACTTGGCCGCGGCTGCGCACCCGGGGCCAGTCATCCACCCCGGTCCAGGGGCGCAGCAGGGCCAGCCCGTCGGCCGCCCCGGCCACCACCACCACATCGGCTTCGGCCAGCATGGCGCCGGGGCCGTTCGCCTCGGCGGCGCACAGGGCCCGCCAGCCGCCGCCTTCGCGCGGGGCGAGGGCTTGCACATCCTGCTGGCCGAGCACCCTCACGCCAGGGCTGTCCAGCCAGGCCCGCACCAGATCGGCCGGACAGGCCCAGCCGCCTTGCGGGTACCACCAGCCGGGGCCTGCCGGGGCCAGGCCCAACGGTTCGACCGCCTCGTCGCGGGAGAGCGGCCGCAGGTAGGCGGCGGGCAGCCCCTGGGCCTGCACGGCCGCCTGCAACTGGGCCCAGTCGGCCGGTTCGCCACCGCCGCGCCACAGGCCGTTCGGGTTGCCCGCCACCTGGCCGCTGGCCACCAGGGGGGCGATGAGCTGGTGCGCGCGCAGGGCGGCCGCGCGCAGCAGCTGGGCGTGGGCGCCATCGTGGGCGTGAGCCACGCCGTGGAACAGGCCGGCCCGGTTGCCCGAGGTTTCCTGGGCGGGGGCGACGTGGCGCTCCAGCACGGTCACCGACAGGCCCTGCGCGGCCAGGGCCCGGGCGGCGGCGGCCCCGGCCAGGCCGGCGCCGATGACCAGGGCAGTGCGGGCCTGCGGGGCCGCCTGGCGGCCCGGCGGGATACCGCGCGCCAGGGCCTGGGCCGGCAAGGGGTGGCGGCGGGCCACCAGCATGTCGCGCTTGCTGCCGAAGCCGGGCGCCCGCTCCAGGGCGAAGCCGGCGCCCTGCAGGCCGTCGCGCACCACGCGGGCGATGCTCCAGGTGGCGGCGGTGAGGTCCGGGGCGCCCAGACGGGTGGCGTGGCGCAGCAGGTGGGCGTCCCACATGGCCGGGTTCTGCGCGGGGGCGAAGCCGTCCAGGTAGCAGGCGTCGATCTGGCCGCTCAGCTCGGGCCACCAGGTGGCCACATCGCCCAGGGCCAGCAGCAGGCGCACCCGGCCGCCCTCGAAGTCCAGCACATGCAGGTCCGGCGTGGCCGGCGGCCATTGGGCCAGCAGTTGGGCCGCCAGCGCGGGGGCCGGGCTGGTGGCATGGGCGCGGGCCAGGTCCTCGCGCCGGGGCGGGTGCTTCTCCATCGACACGAAGACCAGGCGCTCGCAGCGCTGCGGGTCGTCACGCCAGGCGGCCCAGGTGGCCAGGAAGTTGTTGCCCAGGCCGAAGCCGGTTTCCAGGATGGCGAAGCGGCCACGGCCCTGCCAGCGCCCGGGCAGGCCATTGCCCCGCAGGAAGACGTGCCGCGCCTGGGCGAAGGCGCCGTCGCGGGCGTGGTAGACGTCCTGGAAGCCCGGCGCCCAGGCCAGGCCGTCGTGGCCGGGATGGTCGAAGTCGATCTGCGCTTCGACGATGGCTTGGGTCTTCATGGCGTGGAGGCGCTGTCCGCGCAGGCTGCCCGCGCCGCCAGCCAGCGCAGCAGGCCGGGGCGGGCTTCGGTGAGCTGCCGGTAGGCCAGCGCCGCCGGGCTCATGCTGGCGATGGCATCGTGCAGGCGCTGCGCACGGGCCGGCGTGTCCACCGCCTGGGCCAGCGGCCGCACGGCCACCCGGATGGTGAAGACGGCCTGGCCCCGCTCGGGCAGCGGGATGAAGGTCTGGCGCTCGCTGCGGAACCAGGTGTGTTGGCTCAGCGCGGCCTCGTCCAGGTCGGCGGGCCAGTGTGTGGGCGGCGTGCGCTGCGGATGGGCGTCCAGCCCGGGGTGGCGGGTCACGTTCCAGACGAAGCGTTCCCAGCGCTGGGGGCCGGTGACCAGCTTCATCAGATGCTCGCCCGCGGCCACCAGGACCGCGTTGTCGGCCACCGGGGCGTGGACCTCGGCGAAGTGGCGGCCGATCTTCTGGCGCGGGTCCCAGTGCGAGGGCAGGGCCACCGCCAGCCAGGGCAGGCTGGCGCGCCGGCCGTCGACGATGGCCAGGTCTTCCTCGATGGCCAGGCTGAACAGGGCGGCCTGGCGCCAGGATGCCGGCAGGGCCTTCAGGCACTGTCCGATGTTCTGGGGCGCCTGCGGGTGCAGCGCCGCCACCTCACCCCGGTCATCCACCGACCAGCCCAGGGCATGGGCCAACAGCTGGCCATCGCTGGACAGCGTCAGGGCGGCCGGATGTTCCTGCGCGGCCTGGCGCATCGCCGCGTGCAGGGCCGGCAGCGCATCGAAGCCCGGTTCGATCTGCAGGGCCTGCTCGGGCTGGCTGCACAGGACGGCCAGCTTCTCTCGCAGATGGGGCGACGCCGGGTGGTTGGGGGTGAACTGGACGCTGCCCTCTGCCAGCTTGCGCAGCCCGGGCTGCATGCGGAAGGGGGCGGTGACGGCGTGCTCGAAATCGAAGGGCATGGCAGAGCGGAGGAACAGCGACGGTGCCGCCAAGAAAAATGGGCACCCGGAGGTGCCCATCATCATGCCGGCAAACCCGGCACCACCGTGTTGGCGTCGATCAGACGCGCTTGCGGTATTCGTGAGTGCGGGTGTCGATTTCGATCTTGTCGCCGTTTTCCACGAACAGCGGCACGGAGATCTCGAAGCCGGTGCCCTTCAGGCGGGCGGGTTTCAGGACCTTGCCCGAGGTGTCGCCCTTGACGGCCGGCTCGGTTTCGATTTCGCGCACGACGCTGGTGGGCAGTTCGACCGAGATGGCCTTGCCGTCGTAGAACACCACTTCCACCGGCATGTTGTCTTCCAGGTAGCTGATGGCGTCGCCCATGTTCTCGGCTTCCACCTCGAACTGGTTGTAGTCGGAGTCCATGAACACGTACATCGGGTCAGCGAAGTAGGTGTAGGTGCATTCCTTGGTCTCGAGGATGACCTGCTCCATCTTGTCGTCGGCCTTGAAGACGACTTCGGCACCGGAGCCGTTGAGCAGGTTCTTCATCTTCATGCGCACGGTGGCGGCACCGCGGCCGCCACGGCTGTATTCGGTCTTCAGGACGACCATCGGGTCCTTGCCCTGCATGATGACGTTGCCGGCGCGGATTTCTTGAGCGAGCTTCATGGTGAGATTCCGTTGGTGGCGGCGCCATGCGTGCTGCGCAGCCCAAATTTTCGCAAAGCGTTGGATTTTAGCGCTTTTCCATGACGAACTCGAGGAGCTGCCGGGCCAAGGGGGGCTGGGCGAGCAATTCGGCACGCCAGGCGAGCGTGCAGCGCTGCCAGTCCGCCAGCGGTGGCAGGGGTGGCCAGGCAGAGCCCGCCGGCGTCAGGCCATTCCAGGACCGCATCAGCCCGGTGATGGCTTCTGCCAGAGCGGGCGGTGCAGCGGCCAGGTGGCGGCGCAGGAAGGCCGCCAGCTTGTCGGCATGCACGCCGTCGTCCTGGGGGTAGATCTGCCAGAGGAAGGGGCGGCCGGCCCATTGCGCCCGCACGAAGGAGTCCTCGCCCCGCACCAGGTTGAGCTCGCAGGCCCAGAGCAGCCGGTCGTAGTCGGGCTGGGGCAGCCAAGGCAGGGCTTGGCGCCGCAGGCCGGCTGGCAGGGGCAGGGCCTCGCTCAGCGTGGTGGCCGGGCCGGGCGTGGTCAGCAGCAGGGTGGGGGCATCCGCCAGGGCGGACAACAGCGCGGGGATGCGCTCCTGCGGATAGCAGAACAGGCTGACCAGGCGCTCGCCGGGGCGTGGCGCGATGCCGTGGGCGGCCAGCCAGGCCGCGGCGTCGAAGCGGGCCTGCTCGGCCAGCAGGCCGTCCTCGCGCAGCAGGCCGCCGGTGGCGGGGGTGAAGCCGGGGTAGAAGAACCACTTGTCCAGCCCGCAGCGCTGCGGCGAGCGCAGGCGGTGCGAGCGCTCGACGTAGTCCTCGGCGCTCAGGTATTCCAGGTTGACCCACACCGGGGGGCGGGCGGCGGCGGCCATGCGGGCCACAAAGGCTTCCGGCGGGTCGCAGCCGAAGGCCTCCACGACGACGTCGCCCGGTTCGGGCCAGGGGGTGTCCATCGTCCAGTGCCGCACCTCGATCTGGGGGTGGCCCTCGGGCGCCATCCAGCGCAGGGCGGCGGGGTCGTCCACCCACAGGCGCAGCCGCTGGCCGTGCGCGGCCAGATCGCGGGCCAGGCGCCAGCACACGCCCAGGTCGCCGTGGTTGTCGATCACGCGGCAGAAGATGTCCCAGCACCAGGCGGCAGGGGCAGGTCGGGCGGGTGTGACAGCGTGGAACATCGGCGGGATGATAGGGCGGCACAATGCGCACCCGATGAGTGACCAGCCCTCCCTCCCCGCAGCCCCGGCAGACGAGGCCGGCGAGGCTGCCCGTGCCCGCGAAGCCGTGTTGGCCGCGCAGGCTGCGCGCGAGCGCCTGCTCGCCGAGGTGGCGGCCCTGCCGCCCCTGCCGGGTGTCTACCGCTATTTCGATGTGCAGGGCAATGTGCTCTACGTGGGCAAGGCGCGCGACCTCAAGCGCCGCGTCTCCAGCTACTTCCACAAGGACCATGGCGGCACCCGCATCGGCCTGATGGTCTCGCGCATCGCGCGGCTGGAGACCACGGTGGTGCGCAGCGAGGACGAGGCGCTGCTGCTCGAGAACAACCTGATCAAGACGCTGAACCCCAAGTTCAACATCCTGTTCCGGGACGACAAGAGCTACCCCTACCTGAAGATCACCGGCACCCGCGGCGGCGAGGCACCGGGCCAGCCGGCCGCCCAGCGCTACCCGCGGGTGGCCTACTACCGCGGCGCGGTGGACCGCCGCCACCGCTACTTCGGGCCATATCCCAGCGCCTGGGCCGTCAAGGAGACGATCCAGATCCTGCAGAAGGTCTTCCGCCTGCGCACCTGCGAGGACACCGTCTTCAACAACCGATCGCGGCCCTGCCTGCTGTACCAGATCCGGCGTTGCACCGGCCCCTGCGTGGGCTTCATCTCGGCCGAGGACTACGCCCGCGATGTGCGCGACGCAGAGCGCTTTCTGCTGGGTGAGCAGCAGGCGGTGGTGGACGAGCTGCAGGCCCAGATGATGGCCCACGCCGAGGTGCTGGAGTTCGAGAAGGCCGCCGAGCTGCGCAACCGCATCGCCGCGCTGGCCAAGGTGCAGCACCAGCAATCGGTGGAGGAAAGCAGCCTGAGCAGCAGCGGGCGCGACGTCGACATCCTGGCCGTCAAGGTGGCCGGAGGTCGCGCCTGCGTGAACCTGGCCATGGTGCGCGGTGGCCGCCACCTGGGCGACCGGGCCTTCTTCCCCACCCATGTGGAGGAAGCCACGGCGCTGGCCGCCGACGAGGCCGCAGCCCTGGACGATGCCGGCGAGGCCGCCACGCTGCCAGAGGACCCGGCCGAGGCGGCAGCCCTGCTGCTGCGCCGGGCCGAAACCCAGGTGCTGCACGCCTTCATCGCCCAGCACTACCTGCACACCGCGCCGCCGCCCCTGCTGGTGCTGAGCCACCCGATCGACGAGACCCTGCTGCAGGCCCTGGGCGAGCAGGCCGGCAGCAAGGTCAATGCGGTGCACCAGCCGCGCGAACAGCGCCGCATCTGGCTGGAAATGGCGGTCAAGGGCTGCGAGCTGGCGCTGGCGCGCCTGCTGTCCGAAGAGGGCTCGCAGCGTGAACGCACCCGGGCGATGGTGGATGCGCTGGACCTGGCCGTGGAGGATCTGGACAGCTTCCGCGTGGAGTGCTTCGACATCAGCCACACCGCGGGCGAGGCCACCCAGGCCTCCTGCGTGGTCTACCAGGACCACAAGATGCAGAACAGCGAGTACCGCCGCTTCAACATCGAGGGCGTGACCGGCGGTGACGACTACGCGGCCATGCGCCAGGTGCTGCGCCGCCGCTACGAGAAGCTGGCCGCGCTGGCGGCCGAGGGACCGATCCCGCGCGACGCCAAGCAGCGTCTGCCGGACCTGGTGCTGGTGGACGGCGGGCGCGGCCAGGTGGCCATGGCGCGCGAGGTGTTCCAGGAGCTGGGTCTGGATCTGTCGCTGATCGCCGGCGTGGAGAAGGGCGAGGGTCGCAAGGTGGGACTGGAGGAACTGGTCTTTGCCGATGGCCGCGAGAAGCTGGCGCTGCCGCCGGACTCGGCCGCTCTGATGCTGATCGCCCAGATCCGTGACGAGGCCCACCGCTTCGCCATCACCGGCATGCGGGCCAAGCGGGCCAGCATCCGCACCGGCGGCAGCCGGCTGGAGGACATCCCCGGCGTGGGGCCGAAGAAGCGCGCGCGGCTGCTGCAGCGCTTCGGCGGCGTGCGCGGGGTGACGGCGGCCAGCGCCGACGACCTGGCCACCGTGGAAGGCATTTCGAAGGAATTGGCAGAGGAGATCTACCGTGCATTGCACTGAACACACCGCAGCGGGCCGCGGCCCGCTGCCGCGCCTGCTGGCCTGGAGCACCACCGCCCTGGCCGTCCTGCTGGCCTCCTGCGGCGCCCCGGCACCCCAGCCACCCGGCCCCGGCGCAGCGCCCTCGCGGCCCGCCGCACCTGTCACGGCTGCACCACAGGCACCTGCCCGCAACTGGGCGGAATACCAGGTGCGCGCGGCCCAGCGCATGGTGGCCGCCAATCCCGGGCGGACCTACATGGGGCCGGTGGAGGAGCCGCTGCTGGCCATCCCGGTGCTGGAGATCGAGCTGAAGGCGGACGGGGAGATTGCCCGCATCAGCGTCAAGCGTGAGCCGCGCCAGGCCAAGGACACCATCCAGCTGGCCATCGACGCCGTGCGGCGCGGGGCGCCCTACGGCGATGTGCGGCAACTGCCCAAGCCCTGGAAGTTCACCGAGGTGTTCCTGTTCAACGACGATCGTCAGTTCAAACCCCGCACCTTGGACGACTGAACTGCGGCTCGCATCAGGGCGACGCAAGCAATTGCAGGCAGAATCGACGCATGTTCTTCACCATCCCCACCCTGCTGACCTGGGCCCGCATCGTGGCCATTCCGCTGATCGTGGGGGTGTTCTACCTGCCGGTGGAGCCGGCCACCCGCAACCTGGTGGCCACCGTGCTGTTCGTGGTGGTGGCACTGACGGACTGGCTGGACGGCTATCTGGCCCGGCGGCTCAACCAGAGTTCGGCCTTCGGGGCCTTTCTGGACCCGGTGGCCGACAAGTTCCTGGTCTGTGCCTCGCTGCTGATCCTGGTGCAGATGGGGCGCGTCAATGCGCTGATTGCCCTGGTCATCATCGGGCGGGAGATCGCCATCTCGGCCCTGCGCGAATGGATGGCGCAGATCGGCGCCTCGCGCAGCGTGGCCGTGCACATGATCGGCAAGCTCAAGACCACGGTGCAGATGCTGGCCATCCCCTTCCTGCTGTTCGACGGCATGCTGTTCGGCGTGGTGTCCACCCGCTTGTGGGGCACGGTCCTCATCCTGGCAGCGACGGTGCTGACCATCTGGTCGATGGTGTACTACCTGCGCAAGGCGCTGCCCGAGATCCGCGCCAAGGCGCGTTGATCCGGCAGGGGCCGGCGTGATCGGGTGATGCGTGGCGGCCGGATCGGCCTAGAATCCGCCCCCGCTTGACACCGCCGCGGCCGGCCGATGTAATCGATTTTTCCGCCAAGGCGGACCACAGGACAACGGCAGCTCTGCGCTCAGACGCACGGCGGCGAAGCCATCGAGGGAGTATTGTTTGTGAACAAGACAGAGCTGATCGACCTCATCGCCCAGCAGGCGGACATTTCCAAGGCCGCGGCCACGCGGGCGCTGGAGGCCATGATCGGCGGTGTGCAGACCACCCTCAAGAAGGGCGGCAGTGTGTCGATCGTCGGCTTCGGCACCTTTGCCGTGACCAAGCGCGCTGCGCGCACCGGGCGCAACCCGCGCACCGGCGCCACCATCAAGATCAAGGCGGCCAAGGTGCCCAAGTTCCGTCCGGGCAAGGGGCTCAAGGACGCCCTGAACTGATCATCTCTTGACGTCCGGCGGGTGCTTAGCTCAGTTGGTAGAGCGGCGCCCTTACAAGGCGTAGGTCGGGGGTTCGAGCCCCTCAGCACCCACCACCGCCGGCACGTGCAAGTCATTGGCTAGAATGCCGCGCGGCGTGCGCGAAGGCCCTTGAAGGCGAACCCCGGTTCGCCTTTGCTGTTTCTGGCCTGCGGCGCTTTCTCTCAAGGCGGAGCTTCATGTTCGATTTCGTCCGTTCGCACACCCGCTTGCTGCAAGGCGTGCTGGTGCTGCTGGTCTTCCCCTCGTTCGTCTTCTTCGGCGTGCAGGGCTATTCGCATTTCATGGACCAGGCGGCAGCCACCGTGGCCACGGTGGATGGGCAGCCCATTCGCCAGAGCGAACTGGAGGCGGCCCATCGGCAGCAGGTGGAGCGCATGCGCCAGCAGATGCCCACGCTGGACGTGAAGCTGTTCGACACGCCGGAAGCGCGCCAGCAGACGCTGGACGGGCTGGTGCGCGAGCAGGTGCTGCGTCACGCCGCCCAAAAGGAAAACCTGGTGGTGCCGGACCTGCGTCTGCAGCGTCTGTTCGTCACCGATCCGGCCTACGCGGCCTTGCGCAAGCCCGATGGCAGCGTCAACAAGGACTACCTCGCGGCCCAAGGCATGAGCGTGGGCCAGTTCGAGGAGATGCTGCGCACCGAGTACAGCCTGCGTCAGGTGCTGGGCGGTGTGACGGGCTCGTCGCTGTCCGGGCAGACGGTGGCGGCCGCCAATGCCAATGCGCTGCTGGAGCAGCGCGAGGTGCAGGTGCAGCGCTTTGACGCCAAGGACTACCTGGCCAAGGTCAACCCGAGCGATGCCGACATCGACGCTTTCTACAAGGCCCATGCCGACCGCTTCCGCGCACCGGACGAGGCCAGCATCGAGTACGTGGTGTTGGACCTGGACGCGCTGAAGAAGCAGGTCACGGTCTCCGATGACGATCTGAAGAAGTACTACGAGCAGAACATCAGCCGCTACACCACGCCGGAAGAGCGCCGCGCCAGCCACATCCTGATCACGGTGGCCAAGGACGCCTCGGCCGACGTGCGGGCCAAGGCCAAGGCCAAGGCCGAAGCGCTGCTGACGGAGGTCAAGGCCCATCCGGACAGCTTTGCCGAGGTGGCCAAGAAGAATTCCGAGGATCCGGGTTCGGCCGGCAAGGGCGGGGACCTGGACTTCTTCGCCCGCGGTGCCATGGTCAAGCCCTTCGAGGATGCGGCCTTCGGCATGAAAGTGGGTGACATCAGCGGGGTGGTGGAGAGCGACTTCGGCTACCACATCATCAAGCTGACCGGGGTGCGGGGCGGGGAGCGCAAGCCTTTCGAGGCGGTGCGTGCCGAGATCCAGGACGAGGTGGCCAAGCAATTGGCCCAGCAGCGTTACGCCGAGGCGGCCGAGCAGTTCTCCAACATGGTCTACGAGCAGAGCGACAGCCTGCAGCCGGTCATCGACAAGCTCAAGCTGAGCAAGATGACGGCGGTGGTGCAGCGTGCCGTGGCCCCGGGTGCCACCGGTCCGCTGGCCTCGTCCAAGCTGCTGGACGCGGTGTTCAGCATCGACGGCCTGCAGAACAAGCGCAACACCGAGGCGGTGGAGACCGGCCCGAACCAACTGGTGTCGGCCCGTGTGGTGAGCTACCGCCCCGCCCATGTGCGTGACCTCGCGGAGGTGCGTGCCCAGGTGCTGGAGCAGTTGAAGGCCGATCAGGCTGCCGCGGCCGCCCGCAAGGACGGCGAGGCCCGCCTGGCCAGCCTCAAGCAGAACCCGGCCGACACCCTGGCCCAGCCGGTGGTGTTGTCGCGGGCCCAGATCCAGGGGCAGCCGCGTCAGGTGGTGGATGCGACGCTGCAGGCCGACCTGTCCAAGGGACCGGCTATGGTCGGGGTGGACCTGGGGGCCCAGGGCTATGCCGTGCTGAAGGTGGTCAAGCGGGTGCCGCGTGCCGCCGACGATGCCGACCTGGCGCGCGCCAAGCCCTACATCGCCCAGGCCCTGGCCCAGGCGGAAGAGGCCGCCTACTACGACGCGCTCAAGCGCCGCCACAAGGTCGAACTCAAGCTGGCGCCCGCAGCGGCCGCTTCGGCCTCGGCAGCTTCAAACTGATTGCCATAGCCCGAATTCTCGGGCTATAATGCGCAGCTTACGGTGGTGGCTGTAGCTCAGTTGGTAGAGTCCCAGATTGTGATTCTGGTTGTCGTGGGTTCGAGTCCCATCAGCCACCCCACCAAGACAAAGTAAAAAAGGGCCCTGGAGTGATCCAGGGCCCTTTTGTTTTGTGGCGGCCCGCGGGCAGGATGTCCGTTGGCCCTCCTGCCCGCCAGTGCGCGATGCGCGTCAGCTCTCGGGCGTGGTCAGGTGGGGGATCTGGACCTCGCAGATCGTGCCGTGCGGGCGCCGCGTGCGCCAGGCCACGGTGCCCCCCAGACTCTTGGCCCGCTTGCGCACGCCGCCCAGGCCCAGGCCGGCGGACCACTTGGCCGGATCGGTGCCCACGCCATCGTCCTCCACCAGGATGGTGAAGGTGCCCTGCCGCAACTGGCAGACGACATGCACGCGGCTGGCCTTGGCATGGGCGATGACATTGCTCACCAGTTCACGCAGCACGCGGGTGATGGCCGACCATTGCATCATCGACAGCGTGATCTCCTGGTCGTACTCGGCCTCCCATTCGAGCTGGCAATGCACGGCCTCCAGCCGCAGCGTGATGTCGGTCTTCCATTCCGCCGAGGCCAGCGTCAGTGGGTGGCTCTTGGCCGCCAGACCCCGGGTCAGGGTCTTGAGGTCCTGCAGCGTGTGGCGGATGTACTCCTCCATCTCGGTGCTGGGGGCCTTGTACATCAGGGTCAGCAGGCGGGCGCCGATGTCGTCGTGCAGGTCCTGGGCGATGCGCACGCGTTCTTCGCTGCGGCCGCGCTCCACCGCCCGGTCGTGGGCCAGGGCGCGCATCAGCTGCTCGAGGATGCGGTCGGCCAGGCGGGCGTCCTCCTGTGCGAACAGGCGCTTGCCCCGCTCGGCAAAGCGCAGCACCACCGAACCGCGCACGGACGGGCCGTCCACCAGGTTGGGCAGGGGCACGACCAGCGCGGCGCCGTTGCCGGCCACCGTGCTCTGCTTGCTCCGGGTTTCGGTGCGTTCGGTCTCCAGCGGCTCGAAGACGTTGCGCAGCAGTTCGATCATGCGGTCCGCGGCCCGCTCGGGTCGGGCCTCCACCTCGCGTGCAATGCGGTAGAGGTGCTGGAACATGCGCTCGGTGGTGAGCGCACGGGCCCCCATCATCTGGCCCACCAGCCACTGCCGCAATGCCGCGTAGGCCCCCAGCGCCAGGAACAGGGACAGGGTCAGCGAGGTGAACTGGCTGAAGGAGAAGACGGCGACGAACAGCAGATCGACCGAGGTGGCCACGGTGCTGATGCCCGCCAGCATCGCGAACTCGCGCATCACGTTCTGCGAACGCGAGATGAAGGGCACCAGCAGGATGATCGAGGCGAAGAAGACGCTCCAGATCACCGGGCCGACCGTGGCCACCGGCTGCACTTCCGGCGGCAGCATCGGCATCAGGGACACGGCCACGGTCAGCAGCACCAGGGTGGCCAGCGTGACCATCGCGAAGCGCCGCACCACGATGGCGAAGGGGTGGGGCGAGCGGCGGTGGACCCAGGTCAGCAGGGCGATGCAGGCCAGTCCGTCGCCGATCAGCAGGCTCTGGCTCCACCACCACTTGTTGTCCAGTTGTTCGCGGAAGGCGAGCAGCCCGAGGAGCGCGGTGGCGCCCCAGGCGATGGCGGCCACCCAGCGACGGCCCGGCATGCGCACCGGATGCATGGCCGCCGCCTGGACCACGGCGGCGCCGGTCACTGCATCCAGCAGCACCCGCACCAGGCTCTCGTGGGCAACCATCGCCGAGGGCAGGGCCATGGCCGGCACGGCGGCCACCGCGGAGATCAGGAGCTGCGCTGCCTGGGCGTGGGCCATGACGGCGTACAGCAGGTTGCGCGGGTTGGGCTGCACCAGCGGCACGATCCAGCCGACCAGGAACAGCACCATCCCGAAGGCGCTCATCAGCCAGAACATGGCGCCCAGCCCCCCGTAACCCCGGGGCTTGGGCTGGATCGTCACCTGGGAGGCGTCGCGAAAGCGCAGCGTGATCTGGCCGGCTTCCAGCGCGCGGGCCGTGGCCAGGCGCACGGCCTGCATGTCCTGCCGGCTGGGCTCATGACTGATCCAGCGGGCCGAATGGGCGATGGCCAGCACGCCAAATGGCATGACCCGGCCATCGGCCGTCACGATGGCCTCCAGTTCCTTGCCCAGCGATCCCTTGAGCTCGGGCACGCTGGTGTCGGCCAATTCAAGGTAACCGTCGGCCGAGGCGCGCCACTGTGCGGCCACATCGGGGTTGTTGGCCATCACCCGCGCCAGCAGGAAGATGGTGAGGCAGCCGATGATGGCGGCGGCCAGCAGGGCCTGCCGACGCCAGCCGATACGGCGCGTGCTCAGGTCGCCGATGCCACCCAGGGGATCGGGATCCGAGTTGTCGCTGGCGGTCCAGGTGGGGGCGTCGGTGGAGTCAGACCAGCCGCGGGACATGGAGATGCCCGGCGCCGGTCAGACCAGACCCTGCTTGCTGGCCAGCACGGCGGCCTCGGCCCGGCTGGAGACGTTGAGCTTGCGGTAGATGGACTTGATGTGGTCGTTGACCGTGAACCACTTGATGCCCATCAGGTTCGCGATCTCCTTGATCGTGAAGCCCTTGCTGAGGTAGGTGAGCACCTCGATCTCGCGGGGCGTGAGGTGGGGCATCTCGACCTGGCGCTCGATCGGCACCGGGGCTTTGCCCGCGCTGCCATTGCTGGGCACGTTGGCGCTGAAGGAAACCGTCGCCGCAGGCGGCGGCTCCGCCGGCGCGGGGCCCGTGCCCAGGCGGAAGTGGGTCAGCAGCCGGCGGGCGATGGCGGGCGACAGCGGTGGTTGCCCCAGCACGATCTTGCGCAACTCATCCACCAGAACCTCGAACCGATCTTCCTTCAGCAGATAGCCGTCCGCGCCGCATTGCAAGGCCGGGAACAGGTGTTCGTCGTCCGAGTAGAGCGTGGTGACCACCTTGGTGGCGGGGTACTGGCGCAGCTCGTCGAGCAATTCCAGGCCGTTGCCGTCCGGCAGTTCCAGGTCCAGCAGCATCAGCTTGAACGGATCGGTACCGTGCAGGCCGCCGGGGCCGGTCAGGGCGATCTGCGCGCGAGCGGTCTCCAGGTCACCGGCTTCGGTGATGGTGATGGGGTCGCTGAAGCTCTCTTTGAGCACGCGGGAGAGGAATTCCCGTGCGACCGGGTTGTCTTCGAGGATCAACACCTTCACTGACATGGAACGACCTTTACAACCTCAGAACGGGAGGGCACGACTCACACATCCCCATGCTAGCAGTTCAATCTCCGGCTGCCGGGGCCCTTGTTCGTGGGATCTGCAGATTTCGTGCCGGGCCGGTGGGGCGCCTGCCTACAATCCGCCCGCATGAGAATCCTGATTGCCAATGATGACGGTTATCTGGCGCCCGGGCTGGCCGCGCTGGTGCAGGCCTGCCAGGGGCTGGGGCACATCGACGTGATCGCGCCGGAGCAGAACGCCAGCGGCACGTCCAATGCCCTGAGCCTGCATCGTCCGCTGTCGGTGTACGAAGCGGCTTCGCCTGCCCAGAAGGGGTTCCGTTACGTCAATGGCACGCCTTCGGACAGCGTGCACATCGCCCTGACCGGCCTGCTGCCCGAGCGACCGGACCTGGTGCTCTCCGGCATCAATCAGGGGGCCAACATGGGGGATGACACCCTGTATTCAGGCACGGTGGCCGCCGCCATGGAGGGCTATCTGTTCGGTGTCCCCGCCATCGCCTTCAGCCAGGTGGAAAAGGGGTGGACGCATCTGGACGCTGCCGCCCGCACGGCGCGGCGGGTGGTGGAATCGATCCTGCCCCTGCTGGCGCAGGAAGGCGCTGTCACGCCCTGGCTGCTCAACGTGAACATCCCGAACCGGCCCGACGCGGATGGCTTGCCCTGGTCCACCACCCGCCTCGGACGCCGGCATGCCAGTTCACCGGTGATCGCTCAGACCAACCCCCGGGGGGAGCCGATCTACTGGATCGGGCCGGCAGGCGACGCCCGCGAGGCCGGCGAAGGCACCGATTTCCACGCAGTGGCGCAGGGGCGGGTGTCCATCACGCCGCTGCAGGTGGATCTGACCGATCACGCCATGCTGTCCACCTGGCACCAGCGCTGGCCTCGGGTGGAGGGGGCGTGACGGCCGACCCGCGCCCCAAGGGGCGGTTCCCCGCAGCACTGAAGCCGGCGCCCGCGCGCACCACGGCACTGAAGGGGCCGCCCGAGCCCTTGCGTCCGCAGCGCCTGCTGGCCGAGGCGGCCCGCGATGCGCGGCGCATGACACCGGCCTCGGGCCTGGGGCTGGACACGCCCGCCATGCAGCGGCGCATGGTGGAGCGCCTGCGGCTGGATGGCGTGCACTGCGAGCCGGTGCTGCAGGCCATGCTGGCGGTGCCAAGGCATCATTTCGTCGACTCGGCCCTCGCGGCCCAGGCCTATGAGGACACCAGCCTGCCGATCGGGCTGGGTCAGACCATCTCCAAGCCTTCGGTGGTGGCCCGGATGATGGAATGGCTGTTCCTGGGCGCCAATGCCCGCCGCCAAGGCCATCTGGGCAAGGTGATGGAGATCGGCACTGGCTGCGGCTACCAGGCGGCCCTGCTGGCCCAGGTTGCGCGGCAGGTGACCTCCATCGAACGGCTGCAGCCGTTGCACGAGCTGGCCCGGCGCCAGTTGGCCCGGCAGTCGGCCATGCACATCCAGCTGCTTTACGGGGATGGCATGCTGGGTCACCCGCCCCGGGCGCCCTACGACAGCATCGTGTCCGCCGCGGGCGGGGAGGACGTTCCGCCGACCTGGCTGGCCCAGTTGGCCGTGGGCGGGCGGCTCGTGGCTCCCGCCAGATCACCCGACGGGCGAGGCCAGGTGTTGGTGGTCATCGACCGCACAGATCAGGGCTTCCATCGCACCGTGGGTGAGATGGTGCAGTTCGTCCCCTTAAAATCCGGGGTCTGTTGACCTCAGGGAAAAGCACACACCATGACTTTGTTCCGTGGGTACCGCAGGATGGCTCCGGCCGCCCTGCTGCTGCTGGCCGTGCTGGCCGGTTGCGCCTCCCCCAAGTACCAGGCCCCCGTCGAGGATCGCTCTGCGAGCCGCGCGGGCACGCACGCGCCTGCCGACGCTTCCAAACCGGCCGCTCCGGTGGAGGCCAAGCCCGGCACCTACATCGTCAAGCCCGGCGACACCCTGATGCGGATCTCGCTGGAGACCGGACAGGCCTGGCGTGACCTGGCCAAGTGGAACAACATCGACAACCCCAATGTGATCGAAGTGGGGCAGGTGCTGCGCGTGGTGCCCCCGGGCACCGAGCCGGGTGTGGCCTCGGCCAAGCCCCTGGCGCCGACCAAGGTCGAAACCAAGCCGCTGGATGGCAGCAAGCCGGCATCGGCCGCCTCCTCGGCCGCCTCGGCCGGTAGTGCGGCGACCGCTTCGGCGTCTCCGCAGGCGGCCGCCAAGGAGCCGGACGACGACATCGCCTGGGGCTGGCCCGCCGGTGGGCCGGTGATCGGTGGCTTCGACGAGAGCCGCAGCAAGGGACTGTCGATCGGCGGCAAGGCCGGGGATCCGGTCTACGCTGCGGCCGATGGCCGGGTGGTCTATGCGGGCAACACCCTGCGCGGCTACGGCAACCTCATCATCGTCAAGCACAACGCCAACTACCTCAGTGCCTATGCGCACAACCAGACGCTGCTGGTCAAGGAGGACCAGACGGTGCGCAAGGGCCAGAAGATCGCCGAGATGGGTGCCAGCGACTCGGACAAGGTGCAGTTGCACTTCGAGATCCGCAAGCAGGGCAAGCCGCTGGATCCGGCCAAGCTGCTGCCGCCGCGCTGAGCGCACACCGCCTGTCCGACGGCCGCCTCCGGGCGGCCGTTTTTGTTGGAGGGCCGATGGGGCCGGCACCGGGATAATGCAGGGCATGACACAGAAGGATGAATGGCTGAAGATCGAGTCGCTGGACATGGAGGCCCAAGGGGTCGCCCACAACAGCGAGGGCAAGGTCGTCTTCGTCGAGGGCGCGCTGCCCGGTGAAGAAGTTCAGGTCCAGGTCGGCAAGCGCAAGAACCAGTGGGAGCAGGCCAGCTACGTGGCGCTGCGCAAGGAGAGCGCCCAGCGCGTGCGCCCCGGCTGCCCGCACTTCGGCCTGCATGCCGGTGCCTGCGGGGGCTGCAAGATGCAGCATCTGGAGGCCTCGGCCCAGGTGGCCATCAAGCAGCGCGTGCTGGAGGACAACCTGGCCCACCTGGGCAAGGTCAAGCCCGAACGCATGCTGCGGCCCATCGAAGGGCCGACCTGGGGCTACCGCTTTCGTGCCCGCCTTTCGGTGCGCTACGTGGCCCGCAAGGAGACGGTGCTGGTGGGCTTCCACGAGCGCAAGTCCCGCTATGTGGCCGACATGAGTGTCTGCCCCGTGCTGCCGCCGCACGTCAGCGCGATGCTGGTGCCCTTGCGCGGGCTGATCGGGCGAATGCAGGCGCGCGACACCCTGCCGCAGATCGAATTGGCCATCGGCGACGGCGTGACCGCGCTGGTGCTGCGTCACCTCGAGCCCTTGTCCGACGGCGATCTGGCCCATCTGCGCGCTTTTGCTGCGGAGCATGGCGTGCAATGGTGGCTGCAACCCAAGGGGCCGGACACCGTGCATCTGCTGGACCACGATGGCCCCGAACTGGGCTACAGCCTGCCCGAATTCGGTCTGCGCATGCCCTTCAAGCCGACGGACTTCACGCAGGTCAACCACCAGATCAACACCGTGCTGGTGGGGCGGGCGCTGCGCCTGCTGGATGCCCAGCCGGATGAGCGGGTCATCGACTGGTTCTGCGGGCTGGGCAATTTCACGCTGCCCATCGCCACCCGGGCGCGGCAGGTGCTGGGGGTGGAGGGCAGCGAGGCCCTGGTCCAGCGCTCGCGCCAGAACGCCCAGCGCAATGGCCTGGCGGACAAGACGAGCTTCGAGGCCCGCAATCTGTTCGAGATCACGCCCGACGACCTGGTGGCCTTCGGACAAGCCGACAAATGGCTGGTGGATCCGCCGCGCGAGGGGGCCTTTGCCCTGGCCAAGGCCCTGGCGGATCTGCAGGCCGCGCCGCGGCCCGATTGGACGCCGCCGCGTCGCATCGTCTATGTCAGCTGCAACCCGGCCACCCTGGCCCGCGACGCCGGCCTGCTGGTGCATGTGGCCGGCTACCGATGTGCGGCGGCCGGCGCGGTGAACATGTTCCCGCACACCGCCCATGTCGAGAGCATGGCCGTCTTCGAACTGCCTGCGGCCTGACCGGCTGGAGTGGCCCGCTGCCGGGCATGAAAAAGGGGCTCCTCGGAGCCCCTTTTGTTCTATTGGCCGGAAGGCCTCATTCCCGGTCGCCGCCGAAGACGCCCAGCAGCATCAGCAGGTTCTGGAAGATGTTGTACAGATCCAGGTAGATGGCCAGGGTGGCGGTGATGTAGTTGGTCTCGCCGCCGTCGATGACGCGCTTGATGTCGAAGACCATGAAGGCCGAGAACACGGCGATGCACAGCACCGACAGCGTCAGCATCAGCGCGCTGGACTGCAGGAACACGTTGATGATGCCCGCGGCCAGGATGATCAGCGCGCCGACCATCAGGAACTTGCCCATGCCGGACAGGTCGCGCTTGATGGTGCTGGCCAGGGTGGCCATGCCCAGGAAGACCAGGGCGGTGCCGCCGAAGGCGGTCATGATCAACGTGGCGCCGTTCGAGAAGCCGAGCACGAAGGCCAGCAGCCGGGACAGCATCAGGCCCATGAAGAAGGTGAAGGCCAGCAGGAAGCCGACACCCGCCGCGCTGTTCTTGGTCTTTTCGATGGCGAACATCAGGCCGAAGGCGCCCACCATGAACACCACCAAGCTCATCACCGGTGACATGGCGGTGAAGATGCCGGTCTCCACGCCGATCCAGGCGCCCAGGACCGTGGGAACCAGCGACGCCGCCAGCAGCCAATAGGTGTTCCGCAACACCCGCTGGCGCTGCGACGCCAGCGAGCCTGTGCCGGCATAGCCGGTATAGGTTTGCAGGCTTTCGTTCATGAAACCTCCGATGGTTGAGTGGAAACAGGTCGAAACCGACCGTGTGGGGTGGACCCCGCTGTTGCAGTTTAGTTCCTCTGTGGCGCGGGGCCGTCGAAGCTGCCTTTGTTCGGGTGGTCAGGGTATCCCCGGAAGATGACGTGTTTCCCCCTAAAACGTGAGCGCGAAACCAAAGGGGGATGGCATTGAGGCCGCTCAGGGCGGCTCCTAGACTGGTCCGGTGACGCTGTCGTTACAAGGAGGAGTCTGAACGTCAGTTCAATTGTTGGCGGTGCGCAAGCCCTTGCTGGCGGCTTGCCTGCTGGTGCTTTGCGCAGCGGCTGCCGCCCAGGGGGAGGCCGAGGGCATGCGGGTGGCCAAGGATCCGGTCACGGGTCAGTGGCGTGCCGTGACGCCCGATGAGGCCAAGGTGCTGGGCGCGACCCCGGTGGGGACGGCGGCCCTGCGCGCTGCGGGTGGCAAATCGCTGCGCTCGCTGAGGGCGCCAGCCGCCAGGGGCGTGACCCTGGGGGCCGAGCACCTCTCGAGCATGCGGGTGGCCAAGGATGCGCGGGGGCATCTGGTCGAAGAGTGTGTCGAGGGCGATGAAGCCCCGATGGCCATGCCGACGAGCCAGGCGCAGCAGCGGGAGGCAGACGTTGAATAAGTCGTTCAAGCACAAGCGTGCACTGGCCCTGCTGGGCCTGAGCCTGGGCTGCGCCTTCAGCGCGCAGGCCGTCAAGATCAAGATCGTCAATGCGGACCCGCCGGGTGTGGGTTTCAATGACGCGACGCCGGTGGCGCCGGTGGGCGGCAACGAGGGAACGACGTTGGGCGCGCAGCGCATGAACGTCTATCTCAACGTGGCCAAGAAGTGGGCCAAGCACCTGCCCGAAGGCGGGCCGGACATCCTGATCAATGCCGACTGGCCGGCGCTGAGTTGCACGGCCACCAGCGCCACGCTGGGCTCGGCCGGTGCCAACAGCGTCTGGCGCGATTTTCCGAACGCCCCCTACCCGGGCACCTGGTACTCCGCCGCACTGGCCAACACCTTGGCGGGCGCGGATCTGGACGAAGGCACCGAACCCGAGATCAACTCCCACTTCAACGTCAATCTCGGTCAGACCGGGTGCCTGGATGGCACCAGCTTCTACCTGGGTCTGGACGGCAACGCGCCCGCCAACACCATCAACTTCGCCGTCGTGCTGATGCACGAGGTGGGGCATGGTCTGGGCTTCCAGGCGCTGACCAGCGGCAGCAGCGGGGCGCGCATCAGCGATGGCGTGAATGCCTATCCGGCGCAATGGGAACGGTGGATGTATGACAACACCACCGGCAAGACCTGGCTGGAGATGACCGATGCCGAGCGGAAGGCGTCTGCCATCAACGCCCGCAATCTGGTCTGGGTGGGAGCCAATGTGACGGCGGCCGTGCCCGAAGTGCTCAAGAAGGGGACCCCCGAGCTGCTGGTGAAGTCCACCGAGAACCCGGACCTTGTCGGCGCCTATCTGGTGGGGGCGGCAAGCTTCGGGCCCACGCTGGCCACCCGTGTGAAGGCGCCCATCGGCCGGGTGATCGATCAGGCGGATGGCAAGACGGGTCTGGCCTGCAATCCGCTGACGGGTGACAACGCCACCCTGGTGGCGGGGCGCATCGCGCTGGTGGATCGCGGTTCCTGCGCCTTCACCATCAAGGTGAAGAACGCCCAGGACGCCGGTGCCGTGGGGGTGATCGTGGCGGACAACACCGCTGGCGGGCCGCCGGCCGGCATGAGCGGCACGGATGCCTCCATCACCATCCCCTCGGTGCGCATCACCCTGGACGATGGCGCCAAGCTGAAGGCGGTCCTGATGGGCGACATGCGGCTGAGCGACAACGTCAAGGGCATCCTGCATGTCAACAAGGACCAGTATGCAGGCGCCGATGCCCAGGGTCGCGCGCTGCTGTACACGCCCAACCCCTATCAGTCCGGCTCGTCGGTGTCTCACTATGACACCATCGCCTTCCGCAACCTGCTGATGGAGCCCGCGATCAACAGCGACCTGCCGGTCTACCGGGTGACGCCGCCCAAGGACCTGACCCTGCCGCTGCTGCAGGACATCGGCTGGTGAACCTGCGCCCGCTCCAGCGATGGAGCGGGCTTGCAGAGCACAAGGCAAGGGGCGCGAGGTTTCTCGCGCCCTTTTTTTTGTGCCTGATTCCCGGTGTCTCGGAGGTGGCTTGCTCCCCTGAACGAGGGGGATGGGCTACAATAGACAGGTTTACCCTAAAACAAAGCCACCCAGCGAAACTCCGTTTCCGATCTGTCCTCGCCGAGCCCGGCACCCGTGTTCTCCGGACCTCGGAGGGCCCGTCGTGCGGTTCAGGTCACGGGCTGGGTGCGCGAAAACCGGAGTGTTCCCTTGCTGCCCGTCCTGCCCCCCGCAATCCTTGCACTCGCAGACGGCACGGTCTTTTCCGGCACCTCGATCGGCGCAGCCGGTCACACAGTGGGTGAGGTGGTGTTCAACACCGCGATCACCGGCTACCAGGAAATTCTCACCGACCCGAGCTATTGCCGGCAGATCGTGACCCTCACGTATCCGCACATCGGCAACTACGGCGTCAACGACGAGGATATCGAGGCGCCCAAAGTCCATGCCGCTGGCCTGATCATCAAGGACCTCCCGGTCCGACTGTCCAACTTCCGCGCCACGCGCTCGCTGCCGGAGTATCTGGCTGCCGAGGGCACGGTGGCCATCGCCGACATCGACACCCGCCGTCTGACCCGCGTGCTGCGCACCACCGGTGCCCAGAACGGCTGCATCATGACCTTTGCGGCCGGTCATGCGGTCTCCCAGGCCGACATCGACGAGGCCATCGCCCGCGCCAAGGCCGCGCCCAGCATGGCTGGTCAGGATCTGGCCAAGGTGGTGAGCGCCACCGCGCCTTTCGAGTGGACCGAGACCGAGTGGCGCCTGGCGGGCGAGGATGGCAAGCCCGGCTACGGCACCCAGACCCAGCCGCGCTTCCACGTGGTGGCCTATGACTTCGGTGTCAAGCGCAACATCCTGCGCATGCTGGCCGAGCGCGGCTGCCGTGTCACCGTGGTGCCGGCCCAGACGCCGGCCGCCGAGGTGCTCAAGCACCAGCCCGACGGCGTCTTCCTGTCCAACGGCCCCGGCGATCCGGAACCCTGCGACTACGCCATCGCCGCAGCCCGCGAACTGATCGAGTCTGGCGTGCCCACTTTCGGCATCTGCCTGGGTCACCAGATCATGGCCCTGGCCTCCGGGGCCAAGACCTTCAAGATGAAGTTCGGCCACCACGGCGCCAACCATCCGGTCAAGGACCTGGACAGCGGCCGCGTGTCGATCACCAGTCAGAACCACGGCTTCGCGGTGGATGCCGACTCGCTGCCCGCGAACCTGCGCCCCACCCATGTGAGCCTGTTTGACGGCACGCTGCAGGGCCTGGCCCGCACCGACAAGCCCGCGTTCTGCTTCCAGGGCCACCCGGAGGCCTCGCCCGGGCCGCATGACATCGGCTACCTGTTCGACCGCTTCATCGGCCTGATGGAGCAGAAGACCGCCTAAGGAGAGTGCGCTCCCGGCCGCCACGCGGCCCGGGGTGTCAGGACAGACGACCATGTTCGGCATCACCGACCCCCTGACCTACGTGCTCGGCGTGATCTTCATCGTGCTGCTGCCGGGGCCGAATTCGCTCTATGTGCTGTCCGTGGCCACCCGGCGCGGCGTGCGCGCGGGGGCTGCCGGCGCGGCGGGCGTGTTCCTGGGCGATTGGGTGCTGATGGGCCTGACCATCGCCGGGGCGGCCACCTTGCTGAAGGCCGCGCCGACCCTGTTCTGGGTCATCAAGTCGGTCGGTGCCGCCTATCTGTGCTGGATCGGGCTGCAGTTGCTGGTTTCCGCGTTGCGGCCGAAGGCAGACGCGGAGGACGAGGCTGCCCAGCCCGACCACCCCTTCAGCCGCGCCCTGGTCATCAGCCTGCTCAACCCCAAGGCCATCCTGTTCTACCTGTCCTTCTTCCTGCAGTTCGTCGATCCCGCCTACCCGCACCAGGCCCTGACCTTCCTGGCGCTGGGCGTGATCCTGCAATTCTTCAGCGTCCTCTACCTGACGGCGCTCATCCTGGTCGGTGCCCGCCTGGCGGCAGCCTTCCGTTCGCATCGCCGCGTCGCCAGCCTCACCCGCGGCAGCGTGGGCACCCTGTTCCTCGGCTTTGGCGCCAAGCTCGCCACCGCCAGCCTCGGTTGAGGCCCGACCCGACCTGACAAGCCATGCCAAAACGTACAGATCTCAAGAGCATCCTCATCATCGGCGCCGGCCCGATCATCATCGGCCAGGCCTGCGAGTTCGACTACTCGGGCGCCCAGGCCTGCAAGGCCCTGCGTGAGGAGGGCTACAAGGTCATCCTGGTCAACAGCAACCCGGCGACCATCATGACCGACCCGGCCACGGCCGACGTCACCTACATCGAGCCCATCACCTGGCAGGTGGTCGAGAAGATCATCGCCAAGGAGCGGCCCGACGCCATCCTGCCGACCATGGGCGGCCAGACGGCGCTGAACTGCGCGCTGGACCTGCACAAGCATGGCGTGCTGGACAAGTACAAGGTCGAGATGATCGGTGCCAACGAGCACGCCATCGAAAAGGCCGAGGACCGCCAGAAGTTCAAGAACGCGATGACCAAGATCGGCCTGGATTCGGCCAAGTCGGGCATCGCGCACACCCTGGAAGAGGCCTGGGCGGTGCAGAAGCGCATCCAGGCCGAGGTCGGCGGCACCGGCTTCCCGATGGTGATCCGCCCCAGCTTCACGCTGGGCGGCACCGGCGGTGGCATCGCCTACAACCCGGAAGAGTTCGAGGAGATCTGCAAGCGCGGCATCGACCTCTCGCCGACCAACGAGCTGCTGATCGAGGAATCGCTGATCGGCTGGAAGGAGTACGAGATGGAGGTCGTCCGCGACAAGGCGGACAACTGCATCATCGTCTGCTCCATCGAGAACCTGGACCCGATGGGCGTGCACACCGGTGACTCCATCACCGTCGCGCCGGCCCAGACGCTGACCGACAAGGAATACCAGCTGCTGCGCAACGCCTCGATCGCCATCCTGCGCGAGATCGGCGTGGACACCGGCGGTTCCAACGTGCAGTTCTCGATCAATCCGAACAACGGCCGGATGATCGTGATCGAGATGAACCCGCGCGTGTCGCGTTCGTCGGCCCTGGCCTCCAAGGCCACCGGCTTCCCGATCGCCAAGATCGCCGCCAAGCTGGCGGTGGGCTACACCCTGGACGAGCTGAAGAACGACATCACCGGCGGCATCACCCCGGCCTCGTTCGAACCCTCGATCGACTACGTGGTCACCAAGATCCCGCGTTTCGCCTTCGAGAAGTTCCCGGCGGCCGACCCCCACCTGACCACCCAGATGAAGTCGGTGGGCGAGGTGATGGCCATGGGCCGCACGTTCCAGGAGTCGTTCCAGAAGGCGCTGCGGGGTCTGGAGACCGGCATCGACGGCCTGACCGAGCGTTCCACCGACCGCGAGGAGATCGTCGAGGAGATCGGCGAGCCCGGTCCCGAGCGCATCCTGTTCGTGGGTGACGCCTTCCGCCTGGGCATGACCCTGGACGAGATCCACGAAGAGACCGCGATCGACCCCTGGTTCCTGGCCCAGATCGAGCAGATCATCCAGGCCGAGAAGGCCCTGGACGGCCGCGTGCTGGACAGCCTGAGCCGCGACGAGATGTTCTTCCTGAAGAAGAAGGGCTTCTCCGACAAGCGCCTGGCCAAGCTGCTGGGCACGCACCAGCACGAGGTGCGGGCCAAGCGCCACGCGCTGGGTGTGCGCCCGGTCTACAAGCGGGTGGACACCTGCGCCGGCGAATTCGCCACGCAGACGGCCTACATGTACTCCACCTATGACGAGGAGTGCGAGGCCAATCCTTCCACCAAGAAGAAGATCATGGTGCTGGGAGGCGGCCCGAACCGGATCGGTCAGGGCATCGAGTTCGATTACTGCTGCGTACATGCGGCGCTGGCGATGCGCGAGGACGGGTACGAGACCATCATGGTCAACTGCAACCCGGAAACCGTCTCGACCGACTACGACACCTCCGACCGCCTGTACTTCGAACCGGTCACGCTGGAAGACGTGCTGGAGATCGTCGACAAGGAGCAGCCGACCGGCGTGATCGTGCAGTACGGCGGCCAGACTCCGCTGAAGCTGGCGCTGGACCTGGAGCGCGCCGGCGTGCCCATCATCGGCACCTCGCCCGATTCCATCGACGTGGCCGAGGACCGCGAGCGCTTCCAGCAGTTGCTGCACACCCTGGGCCTGAAGCAGCCGCCCAACCGCACCGCGCGCACCGAAGAGGCCGCGCTGCTGCTGGCCAAGGAGATCGGCTACCCGCTGGTGGTGCGCCCCTCCTATGTGCTGGGCGGCCGGGCGATGGAAATCGTCCACGGCGACAAGGACCTGGAGCGCTACATGCGCGAGGCCGTGCGGGTGTCCGAAAAGTCCCCCGTGCTGCTGGACCGCTTCCTGGACGATGCGATCGAGGTCGATGTCGACTGCATCTCCGACGGCGAGTCCGTCATGATCGGCGGCATCATGGAGCACATCGAACAGGCGGGCGTCCACTCGGGGGACTCGGCCTGTTCGCTGCCCCCGTACTCGCTGCCGGCGGCTCTGCAGGACGAGCTGCGCCGCCAGACCGCCGCGATGGCCAAGGCCCTGAAGGTGATCGGCCTGATGAACGTGCAGTTCGCCATCCAGGGCGACGTGAACAGCGGCGAGGCCGTGGTCTACGTGCTGGAAGTGAACCCGCGCGCCTCGCGCACGGTGCCCTTCGTCTCCAAGGCCACCGGCCAGCAACTGGCCAAGATCGCCGCGCGCTGCATGGCCGGCCAGAAGCTGCCGGACCAGAAGGGCCTGAACGGCGAGCCGCCGCGCGAGGTCGTGCCGCCGTACTTCAGCGTCAAGGAAGCTGTCTTCCCCTTCAACAAGTTCCCGGGCGTAGACCCCATCCTGGGGCCTGAGATGCGCTCCACCGGTGAGGTGATGGGCGTGGCCTACACCTTCGGTGAAGCCATGCTCAAGAGCCAGCTGGGCGCCGGCAGCCGCCTGCCCAGCAAGGGCACCGTGGTGATCACCGTGAAGAACAACGACAAGGACCGGTCGGTGAAGATCGCCAGCGAGCTGGTCGACCTGGGCTTCAACGTGGTGGCGACCAAGGGCACGGCCGCCGCCATCGCCGCGGCCGGGGTGCCGGTCAAGGTGGTCAACAAGGTCAAGGACGGCCGGCCGCACATCGCCGACATGATCAAGGCCGGCGAGATCCAGCTGGTGTTCACCACCGTCGACGAAACCCGCACCGCGATCGCGGATTCCCGCTACATCCGCACCGCGGCGCTGGCCAACCGGGTGACCTACTACACCACCATGGCCGGCTGCGAGGCTGCCACCGAGGCCCTGAAGCACGGCAGCGACCTGCAGGTGCTGTCGCTGCAGGAACTGCACGCCAAGCTGGCCTGAGCCAGCCTGTGACAAACCCGCCCGGGCCCGGGCGGGTTGTGGTCTAGAATTTCCCCTCAGTAATCCGCCGCTCGCGCGTTGCCTCCTGGCCCGCGCCGCGGCGGATTCGTTTTGTCTGCCAAGGAGTGCCAGGATGGCTACCATTCCCCTGACCAAGCGCGGCGCGGAGAAGCTCAAGGAAGAGCTTCAGCGGCTCAAGACCGTCGAGCGCCAGGCCGTGATCCAGGCCATTGCCGAAGCCCGTGCGCAAGGCGACCTGTCCGAAAACGCCGAGTACGAGGCCGCCAAGGACAAGCAAGGCTTCATCGAAGGCCGCATCCTCGAGATCGAGGGCAAGTTGGCGGCCGCCCAGGTCATCGACCCCTCGTCGCTGGACGCGGGCGGGCGGGTCGTGTTCGGCTCGACCGTGGACCTGGAGGATGAGGACTCCGGTGCCGCCGTCACCTACCAGATCGTCGGTGACGACGAGGCCGATCTGAAGCTGGGCCTGATCTCGATCAGCTCGCCCATCGCCCGTGCCCTGATCGGCAAGGAAGCCGGTGACGTCGCCGAGGTGCATGCCCCGGGCGGCGTGCGCCATTACGAGATCGTCGGGGTCCGCTACCTGTGACGCCGGTGGCCCGCATCCTGGCCCTGCTGCCGGCCCTGTGGGCGGGTGTGCTGCTGTGCGTGGCCGGGCTGGCCACCCCGGCGCCCTTTGCGGTGCTGGACAAGGCGGCCGCCGGGCAGGTGGTGGGGCACATCTTTGCCCGTGAGGCCCCGTTGAGCCTGCTGCTGGGCATGGTGCTGCTGCTGGCGGCCCGCCGCAGCGCCCTGGCCCGGGCGGTGCGGGGGCTGGGCAGCCAGTTCAGCCTGGACATGGGGCTGGCGCTGGGCACGCTGGCCTGCACGGTGCTGGGCTATTACGTGCTGCAGCCGATGATGGAACTGGCCCGGCAGGGGCAGGGTGCGCTGAGCTTCGGTCAGCTGCACGGGCTGAGCTTCGGCCTGTTCGGGCTGAAGATCCTGCTGGTGCTGGTCATGGCCTGGCGTGTCGGGTCGTTGGCCCCCCAGCGCTGAGTTCAGGCATGAAAAAGGGGCCGACAGGCCCCTCGCGGTTCTCAATCCAGAGATCAGTCCTGGCTCTGTGCGCGCTTCTTGCTGCTGACGGTGCGCTTCTTCACCCGCTTGATGCTGCCCCCGGCGGTCACGCGTTCGTTGCCGAACACCTGGACCTTCTTGATGGTCGGGCGACCGGTGCCATTCTTCGGGAAGCTGACCAGCTTGACCGTGCGGGGGCCGGGCATGCGGTCCTCGCGTTCCGCGGCCTGCTTGACCGGCAGCGGCCGCCACAGCACCAGCAGCTTGCCGATGTGCTGCACGGGGGCGGCATTGAGTTCCTCGGCCAGCTGGGTCAGCATGGCTTCGCGGGCCGTGCGATCGTCGGAAAAGACCCGCACCTTGATCAGGCCGTGGGCCTTCAGGGCGGCATCGGTTTCCTTGACGATGGCAGGGGTGAGTCCGTCGGCACCGATCATGACGACCGGGTCGAGGTGATGGGCTTCGCCGCGCTTTTCCTTGCGGTCCGCGGGCGTCAGTTGAATCGCAGGCATCCTCGTATTATCCCTTCAACATGAAGACACAAACCAAGAGCAAGAAGGTCAACAAGGCCTGGCTGCATGACCATGTCACGGATCCCTATGTGCGCCTGGCACAGAAGGAGGGCTTCCGGGCCCGGGCCGCCTACAAGCTCAAGGAACTGGATGAGGCCTTTCATCTGGTGCGGCCGGGCCAGGTGGTGGTGGACCTGGGGGCGGCGCCAGGGGCCTGGAGCCAGTACCTGCGCCGCCGTTTTGCCCCCAAGCACGCCGGGGCCGGGGGGGCGGCGGTGGGCGAACTGGACGGCACCATCATCGCGCTGGACCTGCTGGATTTCGAGCCGATCGAGGGCGTGACCTTCATCCAGGGTGACTTTCGCGAGGACCAGGTCCTGAAGCAGCTGGAAGACGCCCTGGCCGGGCGCCCGGTGGACTTGGTTGTCTCGGACATGGCCCCCAACCTCTCGGGCATCGCCAGTGCCGATGCGGCCCGCATCGAGCATCTGGTCGAACTGGCGGTCGATTTCGCCCGCCAGCATCTGCGCCCCGAAGGAGCCCTGGTGGCCAAGGTGTTTCACGGTGGGGGGTACGATCCCTTGGTGCAGTTGTTCCGCCAGACGTTTCGTGTGGTCAAGGCGCACAAGCCCAAGTCGTCCCGCGACAAATCGGCCGAAACCTTTCTGGTGGGCTTGGGTCTGAAACGCACTTGAGTGGGTACCCGAGGGTTTTGCTCTGTCGAATAAGCACGGAGGATGGCCTTTGGTCAAGAGGGTCAGGCTCTTGAACGGACTAGAATCGACCCCATCTACGGTGAGAGAACCGTGCCGGACGACATGACGGGCGGCAGCGTGCAATGGATTTTCTGAAGGAGCCGCGGTGAACAATCAATGGATTTCCAAGATCGCCGTCTGGTTGGTGATCGCCCTGGTGCTTTTCACCGTGTTCAAGCAGTTCGACCGTGCCACCGTTCAGGGGCAGCAGGTCGGCTACTCGGAATTCCTGCAGGAAGTCCGTGACAAGAACATCAAGAGCGTGACCATCCAGGACGGGATGGGCAGCATCGACATCACCGCTGTCACGACCGACGGCAACAAGATCCGCACCACCGGCACCCTGCTGGACCGCGGCCTGACCGGTGACCTGATCAACAACGGCGTGAAGTTCGACGTCCGTCCTCGCGAAGAGCCCTCGCTGCTGACCAGCCTGCTGGTCTCCTGGGGCCCGATGCTGCTGCTGATCGGCGTCTGGATCTACTTCATGCGCCAGATGCAGGGTGGTGGCAAGGGCGGGGCCTTCAGCTTCGGCAAGTCCAAGGCCCGCATGCTGGACGAGGCCAACAACTCCACCACCTTCGCCGACGTGGCCGGCTGTGACGAGGCCAAGGAAGAGGTCAAGGAACTGGTCGACTTCCTGAAAGACCCGCAGAAGTTCCAGAAGCTGGGTGGCCGCATCCCCCGCGGCGTGCTGCTGGTCGGCCCCCCGGGCACCGGCAAGACCCTGCTGGCCAAGGCGATCGCCGGTGAGGCCAAGGTGCCGTTCTTCAGCATCTCGGGCTCTGACTTCGTGGAAATGTTCGTCGGCGTGGGCGCGGCCCGCGTGCGCGACATGTTCGAGCAGGCCAAGAAGAGCGCCCCCTGCATCATCTTCGTCGACGAAATCGACGCCGTGGGCCGCCACCGTGGTGCCGGCCTGGGCGGCGGCAATGACGAGCGCGAGCAGACCCTCAACCAGATGCTGGTCGAGATGGACGGCTTCGAGACCAATCTGGGCGTGATCGTGATGGCGGCCACCAACCGGCCGGACATCCTCGACCCCGCGCTGCTGCGTCCGGGCCGCTTCGACCGCCAGGTCTATGTGACCCTGCCGGACGTGCGGGGTCGCGAGCAGATCCTGAACGTGCACATGCGCAAGGTGCCGGTCGGGCAGGACATCCGGGCCGACATCCTGGCCCGCGGCACCCCGGGGTTCTCGGGTGCAGATCTGGCCAACCTGGTCAACGAGGCCGCCCTGTTCGCCGCGCGCCGCAACGGCCGCGTGGTCGAGATGGTCGACTTCGAGAAGGCCAAGGACAAGATCATGATGGGTCCCGAGCGGAAGTCCATGGTCATGCCCGAGGAAGAGCGCCGCAACACCGCCTACCACGAGGCCGGTCACGCCCTGGTGGCGCGCCTGCTGCCCAAGACCGACCCGGTGCACAAGGTCACGGTCATTCCCCGCGGCCGCGCCCTGGGCGTGACGATGCAGCTGCCCGAAGGCGACCGCTACAGCATGGACAAGGAGCGCATGCTCTCGACCATCTCGGTGCTGTTCGGGGGCCGGATCGCCGAAGAGGTCTTCATGAACCAGATGACCACCGGCGCCAGCAACGACTTCGAGCGCGCCACCCAGATCGCCCGCGACATGGTGACCCGCTACGGCATGACCGACGAGCTGGGACCCATGGTCTACGCCGAGAACGAGGGCGAGGTCTTCCTGGGCCGTTCGGTGACCAAGACCACCAGCATGTCCGAAGAGACCATGCGCAAGGTGGATTCGGTGATCCGCCGCATCATCGACGAGCAGTACGCCACCGCCCGCAAGCTGATCGAGGACAACCAGGACAAGATGCACGCAATGGCCAAGGCGCTGCTGGACTGGGAGACCATCGACGCCGAGCAGATCGAGGACATCATGTCCGGCAAGCCGCCGCGTCCGCCCAAGGACTGGACCTCGAGCAGCAACAAGACGGGCAGCGGCCCGACGCCGCCGGTCAACACCGACGGTGCGCCTGCCGCGGCCTGAGGCCGAATCCTTTCACCACCAACGGGGCCTGCGGGCCCCGTTGCCTGTTTCTGCTCCGTCATGTTCTGGCAGACCGCCCGCTTTCGCATCGATCTCACCCGTCCCCATGTGATGGGCATCGTCAACGCCACCCCGGACTCTTTTTCCGATGGCGGCCAGTTCTACCGACCGGAAGACGCTTGCGCACGGTGTGACGCCCTGGTGGCCGAGGGTGTGGACATCCTGGACATCGGGGGCGAGTCGACCCGACCGGGCTCGGTGGCCCCCGATTGGCGGGAGGAGCTGGCCCGGGTGTTGCCCGTGGTGCGTCACGCCGTGGGCCTGGGAGTGCCGGTCTCGGTCGACACCAGCCAGCCGGAAGTGATGGCCGAGGTGCTGGCCGCCGGTGCCGACATCATCAACGATGTGCGCTCGCTGGACCGGCCGGGGGCGCTGGACGCGGTTCGGCAGACGCCGCAGGCAGGGGTCTGTCTGATGCACCGCCAGGGCGAACCCGCCACCATGCAACAGGCGCCCCACTATGCGGATGTCACGGTCGAGGTGCAGGCAGACCTGGCACGACGGCTGGCCGATCTGGTCGCTGCCGGGGTGGCGGCAGAGCGGGTGGTGCTGGACCCGGGCTACGGCTTTGGCAAGACGGACGAACACAACCTCACCTTGCTGCGCGAGCAGCGGCGTCTGCTGGCGCTGGGGCGGCCCCTGCTGGCGGGCTGGTCACGCAAGCGCACGCTGGGGCAACTCACCGGCCGTCCGGTGCACCAGCGCCAGGCCGCCAGCGTGGCTGCCGCTCTGGCGGCCGTGACCCTGGGCGCACGCATCGTGCGCGTGCACGACGTGGCGGCCACGGTGGATGCCCTCAAGGTGTGGCAGGCCGCGGGCCTGTGCAAAGCCGTCTGAGATTTGGACAAAGACAACGACGAACCGATATGGCACGACAGTATTTCGGCACCGATGGCATCCGTGGCACCGTGGGCCAGTTCCCGATCACGCCGGACTTCGCCCTCCGGCTGGGGCATGCGGTGGGACAGGTCCTGCAGCGCACGGCCAAGGGCCGGCGCCCGACGGTCCTGATCGGCAAGGACACCCGCATTTCGGGTTACATGCTGGAGTCGGCCCTGGAAGCCGGTTTCGCCTCGGCGGGGGTCAACGTGTTGCTGACCGGCCCCCTGCCCACGCCGGGGGTGGCTTACCTCACCCGGGCCCTGCGGCTGGACCTGGGAGTGGTGATCAGCGCCTCGCACAACGCCTTTCCCGACAACGGCATCAAGTTCTTCAGTGCCAAGGGGGAGAAACTGCCCGACGCCTGGGAAGAATCGGTGGAGCAGGCTCTGGAAGAGCCCCCGGCCTGGGTGGACTCGGCCCGCTTGGGCCGGGCGCGCCGGCTGGACGATGCGCAGGGGCGCTACGTCGAGTTCTGCAAGAGCACGGTCAGTGGGGAACTGAATCTCAAGGGCCTCAAATTCGTCATCGATGCTGCCCATGGCGCCGCCTACCAGGTGGCGCCGGCGGTGTTCCACGAGTTGGGGGGCGAGGTGACCTCGATCGGGGTGACTCCCAACGGCATGAACATCAACGCCGGCGTGGGGGCGACTTCGCCCGCGGCGCTGGTGGCTGCCGTGAAGGAGCAGGGTGCCAATTACGGCATTGCACTGGACGGCGACGCCGACCGCCTGCAACTGGTGGACAACGAGGGGCGGCTCTTCAACGGCGACGAACTGCTCTACGTCATGGCCATGGACCGCAAGGCCCAGGGTGAGGCCGTGCCGGGCGTGGTCGGCACGCTGATGACCAACATGGCAGTCGAGGTGGCCCTGGCAGAGCAGGGCATCGAACTGGTGCGGGCCAAGGTGGGTGACCGTTACGTGCTGGAGGAGCTGGCCGCCCGCCACTGGTTGCTGGGCGGCGAGAGTTCCGGCCATCTGCTGGCGCTGGACCGTCACAGCACGGGCGATGGCATCGTCAGTGCCCTGCAGGTGCTCCAGGCCACCCAGCGCAGCGGGCGCGGCCTGCGGGCACTGCTGGAGGGGGTGACGCTGTATCCGCAGGTGATGATCAATGTGCGCCTGAAGGAGGGGGAGGACTGGCGCCAGAATGCCCGCTTGAGCGAGCTCACCCGGCAGGTCACGGCCGAGTTGGGGCGCCTGGGGCGGGTGCTGATCCGGGCCTCGGGCACCGAACCGGTGCTGCGGGTGATGGTCGAGGCACGGGAAGAGTCACAGGCCCGCCATGCCGCGGAGACCTTGGCTGCGGCTGCCCGTGGGGAATGCTAAGTTGTTGTCTTGATTGAGAAAATCATCGATAAATGACATCAATGTGACAACCTTGTGGCGGCAATGGCTGTGCTGTCATGCGTCACGAACGTGTCACAAAGCCTTTTTACAGTGCACGCACGGCTGGAGATACCTCCAGTTTCACTGACGAAAGGTTTGTCTCATGGTTTCTTCTTTCGTTCGCTTCACCCTGGCGGGTGCGGCGCTGGTGGTGGCCACGGCCGCCTCGGCTCAAGACGTGACTGGCGCTGGTGCTTCCTTCCCGGCTCCGGTGTACGCCAAGTGGGCCGATGCCTACAACAAGGCCACGGGCGCTCGCATCAACTACCAATCGGTGGGGTCGGGTGCCGGCATCAAGCAGATCAAGGCCAAGACGGTGGACTTCGGCGCCTCTGACATGCCGCTGAAGGACGATGAATTGGCCAAGGACGGTCTGCTGCAGTTCCCCACCGTGATGGGTGGTGTGGTGCCGGTCGTCAACATCGCCGGCCTGAAGCCGGGTCAACTGAAGTTGACCGGCACCGTGCTGGCGGACATCTTCCTGGGCAAGGTCACCAAGTGGAATGACCCCGCCATCGCCGGCCTGAACGCCGGTGTGAAGCTGCCCGACGCCCAGATCGCCGTGGTCCACCGTGCCGACGGCTCGGGCACCACCTTCCTGTTCACCAACTACCTGTCCAAGGTCAGCGCTGAGTGGAAGGAAAAGGTCGGTGACGGCACCGCCGTGAACTGGCCGGCCGGTGTGGGCGGCAAGGGCAACGAGGGCGTGTCGTCCTACGTGCTGCGCCTGCAGAACTCGATCGGCTACGTCGAGTACGCCTACGCCAAGCAGAACAAGATGACCCATGCTGCGCTGAAGAACAAGGATGGTCAGTTCGTGCAGCCGGACGACACGACCTTCAAGGCTGCCGCCGCCGGCGCCGCCTGGGACAAGTCCTTCTACCAAGTGCTGACCGAGCAGCCGGGCAAGGAATCTTGGCCCATCTCCGGCGCCACCTTCATCCTGATGCACAAGGTGCAAGCCAAGCCCGAGCAGGCTGCTGCTGCCCTGAAGTTCTTCGACTGGTCCTACGCCAACGGCGACAAGATGGCCGCCGATCTGGACTACGTGCCGATGCCTGACTCCGTCAAGGGCCTGATCCACAAGGAGTGGGCCAACATCAAGGACGGCGCCGGCAAGGTTGTGACCGTCAAGTAATCAGGGCTGCCCCTGCCAGCAAGTGCCGGCTGCCTCCTGGCAGTCCGGCGCTTGCGCGCATCCACGGAGCTGTGAACGTGACTGCTACGATGCCTGCCAATCCCCTCTCCGATGATGGTGTGATGGCCAAGATTTCTCCTGCCGGCAAGCCGGCACCGCGGCGTGTCCGCGTTCCCTGGGCGGATCGCCTGTTTGCGATGGCGGCGCTGGGCGCGGCCTGGCTGACCCTGGCCCTGCTGCTGGGCATCCTGTTGTCACTGGTGGCCGGCGCCATGCCCGCCATCCGCGAGTACGGCCTGTCGTTTCTCTGGCGATCCGAGTGGGATCCGGTCGGGGATCAGTACGGCGGCCTGGTGATGATCTACGGCACGCTGATGACCTCGTTCATCGCGCTGCTGATCGCGGTGCCCGTGAGTTTCGGCATCGCGCTGTTCCTGACCGAACTTTCGCCCCAGTGGCTCAAGCGCCCGCTGGGGGTGGCCGTTGAACTGCTGGCCGCGGTGCCGTCCATCGTGTACGGCATGTGGGGCCTGCTGGTCTTCGGCCCGCTGCTGGCCACCTGGGTGCAGCAGCCGCTGCAGAACGTCTTCGGCGGCGTGCCGGTGCTGGGCACGTTGTTTTCCGGACCGCCCGTGGGCCTGGGCATGCTGTCGGCCGGCATCATCCTGGCCATCATGATCATTCCCTTCATCGCCTCGGTGATGCGGGATGTGTTCGAGGTGACGCCGCCCATGCTCAAGGAATCGGCCTATGGCCTGGGTTCGACCACCTGGGAGGTGGTGTCCAAGGTGGTGCTTCCCTACACCAAGACCGGGGTCATCGGCGGCATCATGCTGGGCCTGGGCCGGGCGCTGGGCGAGACCATGGCCGTCACCTTCGTGATCGGCAACATGAACCAGCTGTCGTCGATCTCGCTGTTCGAGCCGGGCAACAGCATCACGTCCGCGTTGGCCAACGAATTCGCCGAGGCCGGCGAAGGCCTGCACCAGGCTTCGCTGATCTACCTCGGCCTGGTGCTGTTCTTCATCACCTTCGTGGTGCTGGCCCTGTCCAAGCTGCTGCTGATGCGCCTCAAGAAGAACGAAGGGAGCCGCTCGTGAGTCTGGCTGCACTCGACGCGGGCCGCATGCGCCTGCACAACCGCCGCAAGCGCGTCAATGCCGTCGCGCTGACGCTCTCGCTGGGGGCCATGGCCTTCGGTGTGTTCTGGCTGCTGTGGATCCTCTGGGAGACCTTCCGCCTCGGCGTGGGCGGTCTGACCCTGTCGGTCTTCACCGAGATGACCCCGCCGCCGCAGGCGGATGTCGGTGGTCTGGCCAACGCCATCTATGGTTCTCTGATGATGGTGACCTTGGCCACGGCGATCGGCACGCCCATCGGCATGATGGCCGGCATCTACCTGGCCGAGTACGGCAAGAACGCCTGGCTGGGCCGCATCACCCAGTTCATCAACGACATCCTGCTGTCGGCACCGTCCATCGTGATTGGCCTGTTCGTCTATTCGGTGGCCGTGGCGCCGATGAAGACCTTCTCGGGCTGGGCTGGCGTGATCGCCCTGGCGCTGATCGTCATCCCGGTGGTCATCCGCACGACGGAGAACATGCTGAGCCTGGTGCCGCATGCGCTGCGTGAGTCGGCCTACGCCCTGGGCACGCCCAAGTGGAAGGTGATCCTGTCGGTCACCCTGCGTTCGGCGCGTTCCGGTGTGGTGACCGGGGTGCTGTTGGCCCTGGCCCGGATCTCGGGCGAGACCGCACCGCTGCTCTTCACCGCACTGTCCAACCAGTTCTGGACCTCCAACCTGGGTCAGCCGATGGCCAGCCTGCCGGTGACCATCTTCAAGTTCGCCATGAGCCCCTACGAGAACTGGCAGAAGCTGGCCTGGGCCGGTGTCTTCCTGATCACGATGGGCGTGCTGGCGCTCAACATCATCGCGCGGGTCTTCTTCCGCAAGCAACAGTAATCCCTCACAGGCAGACGTCATGGACGCAAAAGTCGATACCAGCGTGACCGAGAAGGCCAAGATCTCGGTGCGGGACCTGAACTTCTACTACGGCAGCTTCCACGCGCTCAAGCACATCAACCTCGACATTCCCGAGAAGAAGGCCACCGCCTTCATCGGCCCGTCGGGCTGCGGCAAGTCCACCCTGCTGCGCACCTTCAACCGCATGTTCGAGCTCTATCCCGAGCAGCGCGCCGAAGGCGAGATCCTGGTGGACGGCGAGAACGTGCTGGACAGCAAGCTGGACGTGTCGCTGATCCGCGCCAAGGTCGGCATGGTCTTCCAGAAGCCCACACCGTTCCCGATGTCGATCTACGACAACATCGCCTTCGGTGTGAAACTCTTCGAGAACCTCTCGCGCGTCGAGATGGACGAGCGGGTCGAATGGGCCCTGAAGAAGGCCGCGCTGTGGAACGAGGTCAAGGACAAGCTGGGCCAGAGCGGCTCGGGCCTGTCCGGCGGCCAGCAGCAGCGTCTGTGCATCGCCCGCGGCATTGCCATCAAGCCCGAGGTGCTGCTGCTGGACGAGCCCTGCTCGGCGCTGGACCCGATCTCCACCGGCAAGGTCGAGGAGCTCATCACCGAGCTCAAGAGCGACTACACCGTGGTGATCGTGACCCACAACATGCAGCAGGCCGCTCGCGTGTCCGACTACACCGCCTACATGTACCTGGGCGATCTGGTCGAATTCGGCCCCACCCGTGAACTCTTCATGAAGCCCAAGAAGAAGGACACGGAAGACTACATCACCGGCCGCTTCGGCTGACCGGGCAGTTTCGGATTCCCAAGAGGATCACGACCATGACGGACAAGCATCTCTCGACCCAGTTCGACGCCGAGCTCAGCGCGGTCTCCACGCGCGTGCTCGAAATGGGCGGCCTGGTGGAAGCCCAGGTGGCCCAGGCCATCTACGCCCTGACCAACTACAGCGCCGAGACGGCCAGCCAGGTGCTGGCGATGGAAGAGCGCGTGAACCAGCAGGAGGTGGAGATCGACGCCGACCTGTCGGCCATCATCGCCCGTCGCCAGCCCACCGCGCGCGATCTCCGCCTGCTGATCGCCATCTCCAAGACCATCGGCAACCTCGAGCGCGTGGGCGACGAGGCCGCCCGCATCGCCCGCACGGTGCAACGCCTGATCAACACCGGCGTCTTCAGCCGCCTGCGCCTGCCGGTGTCGGATGTCTCCTTCGAGGCCACGTTGGCCACCGCCTCGCTGCGCAAGGCCCTGGACGCCTTCGCCCGGCTGGACACGGTGCAGGCCCTGGAAGTCATCAAGAACGACAACCAGATCGACCAGGAGTTCGACGGCATGATGCGCAAGCTGATCACCTACATGATGGAAGATCCGCGCACCATCTCGGCCAGCATCGACCTGGTGTTCGTGGCCAAGGCCATCGAGCGTGTGGGCGACCATGCCAAGAACCTGGCCGAGCAGATCATCTACATCGTCAAGGGCACCGACGTGCGCCACAACCCGGTCGAGACGGTGGAGACCGTCGCCCTGACCCGCAACTGAGACCGGAAGGAACGAGATGCCTGCCGTGTTGGTGGTTGAAGACGAATCGGCGATTGCGGAGCTCATCGCGATCAACCTGCGTCACGCGGGCTTCGAGGTGACGCTGGCGGAGAACGCCGACCAGGCCCAGATGGCCGTGGACGCGGTGCTGCCGGACCTGGTGCTGCTGGACTGGATGCTGCCGGGTCAGTCCGGCGTGGCCCTGGCCCGCCGCTGGCGTGGCGAGGCCCGTACCAAGGAACTGCCCATCATCATGCTCACGGCCCGTGCGGACGAGAGTGACAAGGTGGCCGGGCTGGATGCGGGCGCCGACGACTACCTGACCAAGCCCTTCTCGACCCAGGAGCTGCTGGCCCGCATCCGCGCGGTGCTGCGCCGCCGGGTGCCCGAGGCCCTTGACTCCGCGGTGGAGGTGGGTGGGCTGCGCCTGGATCCGTCGACCCGCCGGGTCAGCCGCAATGGCGTGGATCTCAAGCTCGGCCCCACCGAGTTCCGTCTCCTGCATTTCCTGATGACCCACCCCGAGCGGGTGCACAGCCGCGCTCAGTTGCTGGACCGCGTCTGGGGTGACCATGTGTTCATCGAGGAGCGCACGGTGGATGTGCATGTGAAGCGCCTGCGCGAGGCGCTGACGCCCGCGCGCTGTGCTCAGATGATCGAGACGGTCCGTGGGGCCGGCTACCGACTGACCCAGCAGGTGGCGGTCTCCTCGCACTGAGGACCGGGCACAGGCAGGGTCACGGCGACGGGCACGGGGCGGAGGCAACATGTTCTGGTTGGCACCGAGGGTGCTCTTGGCGCTGCTGTCGGTGATGGCGGTGGCCACGGCGGGTGCGTGGCTGCTCGCGGACTCGGCCTGGGCGTCGTGGGGCGCGGTGGGAGGCGCCGGCGTGGCCGTCGCCCTGATCTGCCTGATCGACAGCTGGCGCGGCCTGCGGCTGCTGCGCTGGCTCAGCGGCCACCAGGACGTGGATGCGCCGGTGATGGCCGGCTTCTGGGGGGAGCTCTCCGCCCGTGCCGAGCGGGTCGTCCGCAAGCGTGAAAGAGACATCCGACGCGAGCAGGATCAGCTCCAGCAGTTCCTCAGCGGCATCGAGGCCTCGCCCAACGGGGTGTTGATGCTCGACGCAGGGGAGCAGATCGAATGGTGCAACCAGATGGCGGCCGACCACCTGGGCTTGGACGCGCACCGGGATTTGCGCCAGCGCATCACCAACCTGGTCCGTGCCCCGGCCTTCGTGGCCCACCTACACGCCCGCAACCACGAACAGTCGGTGCAGATCCCCGCGCCGGGTGGCACGGGGCTGATCTCCATCGTCGTGCGTCCCTATGGTGAGGGGCAGCGCCTGCTGCTGACCCAAGATGTGACGGCCCGCGAGCGCGCGGACAAGACCCGTCGCGACTTCGTGGCCAATGTGTCGCACGAGATCCGCACACCGCTGACCGTGCTGGCCGGCTTCGTCGAGACCATGTCTTCGCTGCCGCTGACCGAGGTGGAACGCCAGCGGGTGCTGGGCCTGATGGCCCAGCAGACCCGGCGCATGCAGTCCCTCGTCGGCGATCTGCTGGCTCTGGCCCGTCTGGAGGACAGCCCGAAGCCTCCGACGGACCAGTGGTGGCCGCTGGTCCGGGTCGGGGCCGCCGTCGAAGCCGAAGCCCGCGGCCTGTCGGCCGGGCGCCACCCGATGGAATTCGACTGGGGGCACTGGCAAGTGGCCGGCAGCGAGGTGGAGTTGCAGAGCGGCATCGGCAACCTGGTCAACAACGCGATCCGCTACACCCCGGAGGGGGGCACCATCCGGGTGTCCACCGTGCTGCGGGTGGATGGCGGACTGGAGATCCGCGTGAACGACAGCGGCCCGGGCATCGCGCCGGAACATCTGCCGCGGCTGGCCGAACGCTTCTACCGGGTGGACGGCAGCCGCTCGCGCGAGACCGGTGGCACCGGCCTCGGCCTGTCCATCGTCAAGCATGTGGCCCAGCGCCACGGCGGTGAACTGCGCATCAGCAGCGAGTTGGGGCGCGGCTCATGCTTCACGTTGGTGCTGCCTGCGGTCCGGGTGCAGACCCTGCCCCAGGCCCAGCCGGCCGAGCCGGTCTCTTCCTGAACCCCGCCGCCAGGTGCCGGGCCGCTCTGCTCAGGGTGCGGTGCGGTAGAGGGTGAAATACTCGTGGCCATCCACGGGGCGGCGGATGCGGGCGACCTCGGTCCAGCCGGCCGGGGTGGTGGCCAGGCTGGGGGTGCGCGTCATGGTCAGCAGGAAACGGCAGCTCCGGCGCGGCTGCGGTGCCGCATCCACCCCATAGCCGCCGAAGACCTCCAGGCCCGCCAAGTGGGTGGGACTGAGGTCCGGCGTGCGGATGCACTCGCCCGCGGGCACGAAGCGAGCAATGTGCTGGACCAGGGGGCGAGTGCTGCGGGCATAGTCGACCACCGGCAGCAGCAGGGTCATGGTGAGCAGCCAGGTCAGGGCCACACCGCTGGCGGGCAGCACCAGGCTCTTCCACAGCGGATGCCGGTGCCGCGAGGTGCGCCAGCGCACCAGCCACAGCCATGCCAGGGTGCCGGCCAGCGCAAAAGCCAGATGCACGGCGGAGAAGGACGGCTCGAAGCCTGGCGCCAGGCGCTGCAGGTGCTGCAGGGGTTTGGGGGGCAGGTTCAGCTGGATGGAGCTGTAGATGACCCAGACCACCAGCGCGGTCAGGCTGAAGAAGAACACCGAGAACCAGTCGATGGCCGCGCCGGCGCCGCGCTGGAGCGTGGGCAGCGAAAATGCCGCCAGGATGGCCAGGCCCGGCACCGCCAGCAGCAGGGCCCGATCCGAGCCGCCCATGGCGGCAGACGCCGCCATGCCCACCAGCACACTGCCCAGGGGAATGCTGATGTGCCGCTGGGTCCAGTGGCCGCGCCAGCGCCAGAGCGTCCAGGCCGACAGGGGCAGGGTGGGCCAGGTGAACCACAGCAGCAGGCGCGCGAAGCCAGCCCAGGTGCCGGCGTTCGGATGGGCCTCGAGGCGCCAGTGCCAGGCGTGGGTGGCCGTGGCGGCGGCCAGCCCCAGGGCGACGCCGGCGACCAGCCAGGGCACCATGCGGCGCATGGCGGGATAGCGCGAGTGGGGACTGATCACCACCGCGATCAGGCCCATGCACAGCGCCATGCTCGGTGCGCCCGACACGGCCAGCGCGGGCAAGGCGACGATCACGGCCAGACGGGCCGTCCAGGCGCCGCTGGGCCCGGCCGCCAGGGCCCAGGTGAACAGGGCCACCAAGCTCAGCTGCATCAGCTCGGGCGTGGTTTCATGGCCCAGCTGCAGCAGGCCCAGCGTGGCGATGGTGGCCAGCAGTGCGCCGTCGGCCAGGGTGCGTGCATAGCCCACCGGGTCCGCCTCCCCGCCGAAGGCAAAGGGCAGCGGCAGGGCGGCGTCGGTCCGGGCCAGGTGATAGGTGGCGTACCAGATCAGGCCCAGGGTCAGGGCCAGCAGCAGGGCGAAGGGCAGACGGGCCGCCAGGGCAGGGTCCATCCAGGGGCCCAGGAGCTGAACCGACCAGGCGCCAAGCCAGTGGGGGAGCAGCGCGGTTTCGGGAGGCAGACCTCCCAGCGAGGGCGCCCACCAGTCCATCTGGCCGCGGGCCAGGCCCCACATGTAGCCGTAGGCCGTCAGATCGGCATTGCGCCAGGGGTCCCGCCCGAACAGACCGGGCAGCAGGTAGGCTGCGCAGAACAGCAGCAGGGCGATTCGAGGCAGGCGCTCAACGGCACGCTGGGGAACGACGGCAGGGGTCGGTGGATTCACAGGTCAATGATGCCAAACAAGGCCACGGCCACAGGGTCCGGACGGACGAAAAAAAGGCAGCCATCGGCTGCCTTCTTGTTCCGTGTTCGCACGACAGAGCCGCCGCAAGCGGCCCCGTGCCATCACTTCTTGCTGAGGTGAGCGAACTTGTTGCGGAACTTCTCGACGCGGCCGCCCAGCGTATCCACGCTCTTTTGCTGACCGGTGTAGAACGCGTGCGACTCGCTGGAGGTTTCCAGCTTGAACAGCGGCAGTTCACGGCCGTCGTCCATCTTGACCATTTCCTTGGTCGGCGCGCAGGAGCGCGTCACGAACTTGAAACCGTTGGACAGGTCCACGAAGCAGACGTCGCGGTAGTTCGGGTGGATGCCTTCTTTCATGGCGTTTCGCAGGCGTTGCCGCCTTCCTTCATCGCTGGTGAGCCGGGAGCCACGTGACGCCCCATGCCCCACGCACTTTCCGACAGCGGAAAAACGATCATTATAGCGCAGAGATCCTGCGCTGTGCCAGCAGCACTGGGCTGCCGGCCGGTGGCCCCATCAGCCGCCCCGACGCATCATGTCGAAGAAGTCGAGGTTGTTCTTGGAGGCCTTCATCTTGTCGAGGACGAATTCCATCGCCTCGATCTCGTCCATGTTGTAGAGCAGCTTCCGCAGGATCCAGGTCTTCTGCATGATCTCGGGCTTGAGCAGCAGTTCCTCGCGCCGGGTGCCCGACTTGTTGATCAGGATGGACGGGTAGACGCGCTTCTCGGCCATGCGACGGTCCAGGTGGATTTCGCAGTTGCCGGTGCCCTTGAACTCCTCGTAGATCACCTCGTCCATCTTGGAGCCGGTGTCGATCAGGGCGGTGCCGATGATGGTCAGCGAGCCGCCTTCCTCCACGTTGCGGGCGGCGCCGAAGAAGCGCTTGGGGCGCTGCAGGGCGTTGGCGTCCACACCGCCGGTCAGCACCTTGCCGGAGCTGGGCAGCACGTTGTTGTAGGCGCGGGCCAGGCGGGTGATGGAGTCCAGCAGGATCACCACGTCCTTGCCCAGTTCGACCAGGCGCTTGGCGCGTTCGATCACCATTTCGGCGACCTGCACGTGACGGGCCGCGGGTTCGTCGAAGGTGGAGCTGATGACCTCGCCGCGCACGGTGCGCACCATCTCGGTCACTTCCTCGGGCCGTTCGTCGACCAGCAGCACGATCAGGTGGATCTCCGGATGGTTGGCCACCAGCGCATGGGCGATGTGCTTCATCATCATCGTCTTGCCGGTCTTGGGCTGGGCCACCAGCAGCGCGCGCTGGCCTTTGCCGATCGGGGCGATGAGATCGATGATGCGGCCGGTGATGTTCTCGTCGACCTTGAGGTTGTCACGCTCGAGCTTGAACGCCTCTTTCGGGAAGAGGGGCGTCAGGTTCTCGAACATGATCTTGTGCTTGTTCTCCTCCGGGCTCAGGCCGTTGACACGGTCGACCTTCACCAGGGCGAAGTAGCGCTCGCCGTCCTTGGGCACGCGCACCTCGCCTTCCACCAGGTCGCCGGTGTGCAGGTTGAAGCGGCGCACCTGGCTGGGGCTCAGGTAGATGTCGTCGGTCGACGCCATGTAGCTGGTGTCGATCGAGCGCAGGAAGCCGAAGCCATCGGGCAGCACTTCCAGCACGCCGTCGCCGAAGACCTGTTCGCCGGCCTTGGCGCGCTTCTTCATGATCGCGAACATCAGCTCCTGCTTGCGCAGACGAGCGACGTTGTCGATCTCCAACTCTTCACCCATCTTGATGAGTGCGGAGACGTGAAGCGCCTTCAATTCAGAAAGATGCATCGGGGGTCACCCTTGGGGTGGAACGCCACGGGGGCAGGGGCACACGGACCTGGACGGATATTCGCAGGGGCCGGCTTGCCGCAGGGCAAGCGCCTTGTCGCGATCCATCAGGACGCGATGCTCGTGGAAACGGTTGGAGGGGGCGGGGGCCGTGAATCTGGCGTGCCAGGGAACCGGTGGGTTCCGGACGCTGCGGCCTCAAGCCTGTTTGCAGCCACGGGGCGGCCTGAATTCAGGCCTCACCCCGGTGCGACAGGCGAGATTATAGATGGCTCTCGAGGAATTGGGCCAGTTGGGCCTTGGACAGGGCGCCGACCTTGGTGGCGGCCAGCTGGCCGTCCTTGAACAGCATCAGGGTCGGGATGCCGCGGATGCCGAATTTGGCCGGAACATCGCGGTTCTCGTCGACGTTCATCTTGGCGATCTGCAGACGCTCACCATATTCCTTGGCGGTTTCGTCCAGGATGGGGGCAATCATCTTGCAGGGGCCGCACCATTCAGCCCAATAGTCCACCAGGACGGGCTTGCCGGACTTCAGAACGTCAGCTTCGAACGAAGCGTCGGTGATGTGCTTGATCAGTTCGCTGCTCATGGAAATTTCCTAAGGGGGCTCCAGACTGGCAGCGAAACACCGGGCCCGCGAGGCGGAAACAGGGCTTCGTTCAGCTGAAGTTCGAGGGATTCTGACACATCCGGCTTGGGCACGCTGCCCGCAGGGCCGGTCCTGTCGGCAGCTTCCGACGCTGGAAACAAACCTTTGTTTGGCCCGCACATCGGTGCCTTGTCCGGCACTGATTACATTTCCAATCGGAACCAAACAGCCGTCTCTCCGATGTCCAGCGCCGCCAGTCCCTCCCAAGACTCCGTCTCGCCAGCCCGGTCCGCGTCGACCGCAGGGGGCGGGCGCATGTTCGGGCGCTTCCAGCTGCTGGCCCTGCTGGGCAAGAGCGAGCGCACGATGATGTGGGCGGCGGTGGACACGCGCCAGCAGCAGGACTGCATGCTGGCCATTCCCCGCAAGCAGCCCGAGGGGGAGGCGGTGCAAGCCTGGCACCGCGCTGTCCGCAAGGGCGCGCGCCTGGAGCATCCGCACCTGGCGCCGGCCGTGGAAGTGGGCGAGCACGAGCGCTGGCCCTACGCCATGTACGACCGGTCGGCCACCGTGACCTGGGCCGAACGCTTCAGCCAGGAGGGCCTGCCGCCGACCGACGTGGCCAACTGGGTGGCCGGCGTGGCCCAGGGGCTGGCCTACGCCCATGAAGCGGGTGTGGCCCACGGAGACATCCAGCCCTGGATGCTGGGGGTGACCGAGACCGGGACCCCGGTGCTGATGGGCTTGGAGGTGGCCGGCCGAGACGCCTGGGCGGCGCGGGACGGCGCGATGCAGGAACTGCGCGCGGTGCGCGAGGCGGCAGAGCGCGATGTGCTCGCCCTCGGGCTGGTGACCTACCAGGCCCTGGCTGGCGCGCCGGCCCTGGATGAGCCCGATGTGGGCCGCGCCATCGCCAGAATGCCGCCCTCGGGCAACGAAATCGTGCGTCTGCCCTGGGCCCTGTCCCGACCGGTGCCGGATGCGCTGCGCGCCATCGTCAACCGCGCGACGGACCGTCAGCCGCGCCATCGCTACCACAACGCCCGCGTGCTCCAGGGGGCGCTGGAGGGCTGGCTGCGCACCCAGGCCGAGAGCGACGGCCCGCTGGCCCTGCTGATGGACCGCATCCAGTCCGCCGGGGTGCTGCCGGCCCAGCCGGGCGGCGCCGAGCGCGCGGCCCATCTGGCCCTGATGGACAACAGCCGCACCAGCGAACTCGCCGATGTGGTGTTGGGCGACATCGCGCTCACCTTCGAGTTGCTGCGCCTGGTCAACAGCGCGCAGGTCAGTGCGGAAGGGCCGGTGCTGATGCTGCGGCGGGCGATCGCCATGCTGGGGCTCGAAGGGGTGCGCCGTGCTGCGCTGGGGCTGCGGCGCTGGCCCGGCCCGATGAACGCGCCGGCGGCCGCCGAGATGGAGCAGCTGATCGCCCGCGTCCACCGGGCCGGGCGTCTGGCCGTGCGCCTGGCACCGGCCGGTTACGACAGCGAGGTGGTTTACCTCATCACCCTGATGCAGAACCTGGGACGGTTGGTCGTGCAGTACCACTTCCCGGAAGAGGCGCATCAGATCCGCCGCCTGATGCAGCACATCGAAGCCGCGCCGGGCGAGCAAGCCCAGCCCGGCCTGTCGGCCGAGGCGGCGTCCTACGCCGTGCTGGGGGTGGACACCGAGGAACTGGGCCTGGCCGTGGCCCGCCACTGGGGGCTGGATGGCAGCGTGCTGCGCATGATCCGGCGTGTGGTGCCCTCCGAGGCCCATCGAGGCGCCGACGACGATGGCGATGTGCTGCGCTATGCCGCCAGCTGCGCCAACGAGATGGTGGACGCTGCCGGCCTGCCGCCGCAGCGGGCCCAGCTCGCACTCAAGCAGGCCGCACAGCGCTATGTCCGCGTGCTGGGGCTCACCAGCAAGGAGCTGGCAGACGCTCTGCAGGCGGAGATCCAGGCCTCGGCAGATCCGGCTTCCCTCAAGCTGCCGGAGGGCGTCATCGCCTCCAGCGCGTCGCGCACCCCGGCCACCGGCGAAATCCAGCCTGCCGCATGACCCCTGGCCAGCGCTCCGCGCGCCGCTCGGATAAGCTGCGGTGAATGTGCTCACCCTCTTCTGCGGCCGTGGCCGACGCGGCGCCGATGCTGCGCCTGCGCGACCAGGCTGATTACCTCCGGCTCCTGACCGCGCGCATCGCAGGGACCTCCGCCAACCAGATGCTGTTGGTGGCGCTGGGCTGGCAGATGTACGACCTCACGCGCAGCGCCTGGCAACTGGGCCTGGTGGGTCTGGTGCAGTTCCTGCCGGCACTGCTGCTCACCCTGCCGGCCGGCCACCTGGTGGACCGGCATGACCGGCGCCGCCTGCTGGCCCTGAGTCTGTCCCTGCAATGCACCGTGGCCCTGGGCCTGATGCTGGCCAGCCTGGGCGCGGCGCTGAGCGCCGGCTGGATCCTGGCGCTGTCGGTCCTGCTGGGAACGGCCCGCGCCGTCCAGATGCCCTCGCTGCAGGCCTTGACGCCCACCCTGGTGCCGTCGTCCCTGCTGGCGCGGGCCGTGGCCACCAACAGCTCGGTGATGCAGGCCGCCGTGGTGCTGGCGCCGGCCCTGGGGGGCGTGCTGTACGGGGCGGGGCCCGCTGTGGTGCGGCGCCTGCAGACCCTGTGGCGGCTGAGCCCCGAGTCCTGGGGCGCGGCCATGGTCTACGGGGTTTCGCTGCTGCTCCTGCTGGGGGCGATCAGCGCGGTGCTGAGCATCCGACCCCGGCCGGTGCCGCCGCGGGCGCCTTCACCGGGCTGGCGTGAGCTGACCGCGGGCATCCGCTTCATCCGCGATCAGCCGGTGATGCTGGGCGCCATCTCGCTGGACCTGTTCGCCGTGCTGCTGGGCGGGGCCACGGCCCTGTTGCCCATCTTTGCCCGCGACATCCTGCACAGCGGTCCCGAGGCCCTGGGCCTGCTGCGCTCGGCCCCGGCCCTGGGGGCGGTGGGTGTGGGCTTGTGGCTGGCCCGGCGCCCCCTGCGCCGCCGCGCGGGGGTGTGGCTCCTGGTGGCGGTGGCCCTGTTCGGCCTGGCCACCATCGGTTTCGGTCTGTCGCGCTCGTTCTGGCCGGCCTTCCTGGCCCTGGCCATCACCGGCGCGGCCGACATGGTCAGCGTGGTGATTCGTCAGACCCTGGTGCAGCTGGAGACGCCCGACGAGATGCGCGGCCGGGTGTCGGCGGTCAATTCGGTGTTCATCGGCGCCAGCAACCAGCTCGGCGAGTTCGAATCCGGGGCCACCGCCGCGCTGCTCGGGCCGGTGGGGGCCGTGGTGGCCGGGGGCCTCGGGACCCTGTGCGTGGTGCTGCTGTGGTGGCGCTGGTTCCCGGCGCTGGCCCGGCGCGACAGCCTCACCCCGCCCTGAGGTCGGCGCCCTCGCCGTGGGGGCGGGTGGGCCGTGCGTCCCACGGGGCGGCTGACACCGGGCTGTCGAGGTGCAGCACCCCGTGCTGCTGCTTGCGCAGCGCGGTGAAGCTCCACCAGGGACGGGGGGCGCCGCCTTCCATGAAGTCGATGATGGCCATGAAGGTGTCCAGCACGCAGGGGTCCTGCCGGGAGCCGGTCAACGCCTCCAGGCGGCGGTACAGGGCCAGGGCGTCCTGCCCGCGCAGGTCCCGGGGGTGCTGCAGGCCCAGGGCCCGCAGGTCGCCAGCCATGGCCGGCCCCACATTGGGCAGTTGCTCCAGGGTCTGGCAGTCTTCGCCGCGGGTGGCCTTGGGGCGCTTGATCATGGCGGGTGACCGGGCTCAGATCAGCATGTTCTGCCGCACCAGGCCGACGGCGATGCCCTCGATCTGGAAGTCCTCCACCTCCGGGCTCACCACGATGGGCTGGAAGTCGGGGTTCTCGGGCAGCAGCTCGATGCCGTGGCGCCCGCGGTGAAAGCGCTTGACGGTGACCTCGTCGTTGAGCCGGGCCACCACGATCTGGCCGTTGCGCGCGTCGGGCGTCTTCTGCACCGCCAGCAGGTCGCCATCGACGATGCCGGCGTCGCGCATGCTCATGCCCTTGACCTTCAGCAGGTAGTCGGGCTTGCGCGGGAAGAGGCTGGCTTCCAGCACATAGGTCTGGTCGATGTGTTCCTGGGCGAGGATGGGGTGGCCGGCCGCCACACGCCCCACCAGCGGCAGGGTGAGCTGGGCCAGGCTGGGCAGGGGCAGGGCAAACTGCTTGCCGCGGGCCTCGTTGAGGGCGCGTAAAGTGCGCGTCTGCAGGCGGATGCCCCGTGAGGTGCCGCCCACCAGCTCGATCACGCCCTTGCGGGCCAGGGCCTGCAGGTGTTCTTCGGCCGCATTGGGCGATTTGAAGCCCAGCTCGGCGGCGATCTCGGCCCGGGTGGGGGGCGCGCCGGTGCGCTCGATCGTGCTTTGCACCAGATCCAGGATCTGCTGCTGGCGGGCGGTGAGCTTGGGGCTTTCCATGTTGGCGGGCCCCACGGCGAGCGGGGCTGAGGTTGCATCCAGTATCTGTATTTTTATCCAGACCTTTTCGAAATGCCAAGCACTACTTCCGCACGCACCGTCATCCTGGGCACCGGCGGCACCATCGCCGGTCGGTCGCAGGCGGCCTCGGACAACGTCGGCTACCGCGCAGGCGAGGTGAGCGTGGCCGATCTGCTGGCCGCCGTGCCGGCCCTGGCCGGCCACGCGCTGGAGGCCCGCCAGCTGGCCCAGATCGACAGCAAGGACATGGACCATGGGCTGTGGCAAGGCCTGGCCCAGGCGGTGGCCGAAGCGCTGGCGCGCGAGGACGTGCAGGGCGTGGTGATCACGCACGGCACCGACACGCTGGAGGAGACGGCCTGGTTCCTGCACCGGGTGCTGGCGCCCACCAAGCCGGTGGTGCTGACCGCGGCGATGCGCCCGGCCTCGGCGCTGATGCCCGATGGCCCGCAGAACCTGCTGGACGCCGTGACGGTGGCCGGCTGGCCCGGCGCCCGCGGGGTGCTGGCGGTGGCGGCAGGGCGGGTGATGGCTGCCGAGGATGTGCGCAAGGTCCACGGCTACCGGGTGGATGCCTTTGCCACCGACGAGGCCGGCCCGCTGGCGCTGGTGCAGGAAGGGCAGGTGCGCGTGCTGCGACCCTGGCCCCAGGCTGACGCGGACGAGGCCGCACGGCTGGCCCAGGCCATCCGCCAGCCGGTGGCCCGGTGGCCGCGGGTGGACATCGTGGCCAGCCACGCGGGCTGCGACGGCGCCCTGGTGCCGGCCCTGGTGGCGCTGGGGGCCCGTGGCCTGGTGGCCGAGGGCACCGGCAACGGGACGCTGCATGTGGCGCTGGAAGCCGCCCTGCGCACCGCCCAGTCCCAGGGGGTGGCCGTGCTGCGCGCCAGCCGCTGCTGGGCCGGCGGTGTGGTGGGCCAGCCGGAGGGCGCCTTGCCCTCGGCCGGCCTGCTCACCCCGGCCAAGGCCCGGGTGGAGCTGATGCTGCAGCTGCTGCTGCAGGGCTGATCAGAACGGCTGGTTCCGGAAGGTGCTGCCCCCCAGGTCGGCGTCGTCGAAGGCGAAGACGAAGAACTGGTTGGGGTTGGCCAGGCCGTTGACGACCGGCAGGAAGTCGTTGTCGTTGGCAATGTAGAGGGTGTGCTTGGTCTGGCCGTTGACCACCACGTCCTGGCCGAAGGCCATGCCTTCGAGCTTGGCGGGGATCTGGTCGTCGGTGATGCCGGCGGCGTTCAGCGTGGCGCGGATGTCCAGGAACAGCGACTTGGCCGGGGCCTTGGCCAGCAGGGCGTCCTGGCCGGACAGCTGGCTCACGTCCTCGGCGTTCGTCAGGTCCACCTTCCAGATCTGCTTGACCGAGGCGCTGCTGCCGTCGCCCAGGCCCTTGCCATCGCGCTCCAGCACCAGCAGCACCTTGCTGTTGACCGCCAGGATCTCGCTGCTGTTGTAGGCCTTGCTCTTGGCCGGAATGTAGTTGTCGTAGGCGTACTGCTTGACCTTGCCGGTCGAGACATCGATCCAGACGATGCGGTTGGCCCGGCCGCCGTCGCCGCCGTCCTGGATCAGCGGGCTCTGCATGAAGCCGTAGAGGTGCTTGCCCTCGGGGGTGATGGCCAGGCCTTCCATGCCCTTGTTGGCCACGCGGCCGTGCGTGTTGCCGCTGATCTCGGCGCTGCCCATGGACGACAGCGTGCTCACGGCGAAGGTGGCGGCCGGCAGGCTGTAGACCTGGGTGCGCTCGCCGGTCTTGCGGTTGAACTTGTAGATGTAGGGGCCGTATTCATCGGTGATGAAGACGTTCTTGCCATTGGCCGAAACGCGGATGCCTTCCGGGTCCAGGCGGGCGGAGTGGCTGTCCAGCGAGTTGGCGCCGGCGGCGAAGTTGTCGGAACGGCCGGAGAAGTAGATGCGGCCGGCCACCGGGCCCAGCGGGGTGGCGGGCCCATAGCTCAGGGCACTGCCGCTCCACAGCAGGGTGGTGCCGGTGAGCGTGGCCTGCACGGTGTAGGGCAGGCTGCCGCCCACGGCCGGCTGCAGCGTCAGGTTCAGGGTGTGGAATCGGGGGATCCAGCTGGTGGTGTCGTCCACGGTGCTGTTCCAGGCCACGGCGTTGGGGCCGCGGTCGCCCAGGGCCAGGAAGGTGCTGCCGCCCGCCCAGGCCAGGCCCGAACCGATGCCGCCGAACAGGTTGGCCGCCTGGCCGTTCTCCAGCGTCCCGGTCAGGCCGCTCAGGTCCTGGTCCAGCGTCAGCGATCCGCGGGCGATCAGGGTGACGGCGGCATGGGCGGGGGCCAGCGCGGCGGCGCAGGCCAGGGCGACGGCGCCCAGGGAACGGACAAACATGGGGAACTCCTCGAACCGGGTGATGGGTGGATGCGCAAGCGCAAAGACCGTTACAAGTCTTGACACCCCCCGTGACGCCACCGTGACACCGCCCCCCCTAGGTCAAGGACGCGCACCCCGCTCCGTACAATGCCGCGATGAGTTTTGTTCACCTGCGCCTGCACACCGAATACTCCGTCGTCGATGGCACCTTGCGGATCGACGATGCGGTGTCCGCAGCCAAGGACGACGGGCAATTGGCCCTGGGCATTGCCGACCTGGGCAACCTGTTCGGCGCGGTCAAGCACTACAAGGCCTGCCGCGGCAAGGGCCTCAAGCCGGTGGTGGGCTGCGACGCCTGGATCGAACCGATGGACTGCGCGCCGGATGCGCCGCCGGGGCGCTTGCTGCTGCTGGTGCAGGACGTCACCGGCTACCACAACCTCTCGGAACTGCTGGCCCGCGCCTGGACCCGCAACGTCCAGCGCAACCAGGCCCTGCTGCGTTGGGATTGGCTGCAGGAGCTGGGTGAGGGCCTGATCGTGCTCTCGGGCGCCGAGTTCGGCCCGGTGGGCCAGGCGCTGCTGGCGGGCGACGCGGGTCGGGCCCGGCAGGCCGCCCAGGCGCTGTCCACCCTGTTCCCCGGCCGCTTCTACATCGAGCTGCAGCGCGGCGGCCTGCCGCACCACGAGGCCCTGGTGCGTGCCTCGGTGCCCTTGGCGGCCGAGCTGCAGCTGCCGGTGGTGGCCACCCACCCGGTGCAGTTCCTCACCGCCGAAGACTTCGAGGCCCACGAGGCCCGAGTCTGCGTGGCCGAGGGCGAGACCCTGGCCAACCCGCGTCGGGTCAAGCGCTTCTGCCCGGACCAGTACTTCAAGTCCCAGGCCGAGATGGCCGCCCTGTTCGCCGACATCCCTTCGGCGCTGGCCAACAGCGTGCGCATTGCCGCGCGCTGCAATCTCACCCTGGTGCTGGGCAAGAACTTCCTGCCGGACTTCCCGACCCCGCCGCTGCCCGACGGCAGCCCCATGCCCATCGGCGACTTCCTGCGCAAGGAATCCTACGAAGGCCTGGAGCAGCGGCTGGAGCTGCTGTTCCCCGACCCGGCCGAGCGCGAGGCCCAGCGGCCGGCCTATGTCGAGCGGCTGGAGTTCGAGCTCAACACCATCCTGCAGATGGGGTTCCCGGGCTACTTCCTCATCGTGTCGGACTTCATCAAGTGGGCCAAGGCCAATGGCTGCCCGGTCGGCCCGGGACGGGGTTCCGGTGCGGGCTCGCTGGTGGCCTATGTGCTGTCCATCACCGACCTGGACCCGCTGAAGTACAACCTGCTGTTCGAGCGCTTCCTGAACCCGGAGCGGGTGTCCATGCCCGACTTCGACGTGGACTTCTGCCAGAGCAACCGCGACCGGGTGATCGAGTACGTGAAGGAGCGCTATGGCCGCGAGGCCGTGAGCCAGATCGCCACCTTCGGCACCATGGCCGCCAAGGCCGCGCTGCGCGACGTGGGCCGGGTGCTGGGCATGGGCTTCGGCCATGTGGATTCCATCGCCAAGCTGATCCCGGCGCCGCCGGGCAAGCATGTGACGCTGGCCAAGGTGCCGGAGAAGCCCAATCCCAAGCTGGTCTACGCCCGCCTGGAGGCGCCCGAGCTGGAGCAGCGCGAGGCGGCCGAGGAAGAGGTGGCGGCCCTGCTCAGCCTGGCCGAGCGTGTCGAGGGCCTGGTGCGCAACATCGGCATGCATGCCGGGGGCGTGCTGATCGCCCCGGGCAAGATCACCGACTTCTGCCCGCTCTACCAGCAGCCCGGCAGCGACTCGGCGGTCAGCCAGTTCGACAAGGACGACGTCGAGCAGATCGGCCTGGTGAAGTTCGACTTCCTGGGCCTGGCGACCTTGACCATCCTGGAACTGGCCAAGGAGTTCATCACCACCCGCTACCCCGACCAGAAGGACTTCGCCTACGAGAAGATCCCGCTGGACGACAAGGCGGTCTACAAGCTCTTCTCCGACGGCCTGACCGAGGCGGTGTTCCAGTTCGAATCCCGCGGCATGCAGGGCATGCTGCGCGACGCCCAGCCCAGCCGGCTGGAGGACCTGATCGCCCTGAACGCGCTGTACCGCCCGGGCCCGATGGACCTGATCCCGTCCTTCGTCGCGCGCAAGCACGGCAAGGAGGTGGTGGAGTACCCGCACCCGCTGCTGGAGAAGGTGCTGGCCGAGACCTACGGGATCATGGTCTACCAGGAGCAGGTGATGCAGGCCGCCCAGGTGCTGGGGGGCTACAGCCTGGGCGGCGCCGACCTGCTGCGCCGGGCCATGGGCAAGAAGAAGCTCGAGGAGATGCTCAAGCACCGCGAGATCTTCCGGGAAGGCGCGGCCAAGAAGGGCATCAGCCAGGAGAAGGCCGACGAGGTCTTCGACCTGATGGAGAAGTTCGCGGGCTACGGCTTCAACAAGTCGCACGCCGCCGCCTATTCCCTGCTGGCCTACCACACCGGCTGGCTGAAGGTGCATTACGTGGCCGAGTTCTTCGCGGCCAACATGACGATCGAAATCAGCGACACCGACAAGCTCAAGGTGCTGCTGACCGACGCTGTCAAGAACTTCGGCATCCGCTTCGAGCCGCCCAGCGTCAACCGCGGCGTCTATCGCTTCGAGCCCCTGCCGGGCCAAGAGGGCCGCAAGGCGGTGCGCTACGGCCTGGGGGCGATCAAGGGCACGGGCCAAGGCGCCATCGAGGCCATCGTGGCCGCGCGTGAGGCCGACGGGCCCTTCACCAGCCTGTTCGACTTCTGTCGCCGGATCGACAAGAGCCGGGTCAACAAGCGCGTGGTCGAGGCCCTGATCAAGGCCGGTGCCTTCGACGAGCTGCATCCTGACCGAGCGGCCACCCTGGCCAGCATCGGCCTGGCTTTCGACTGGGCCGAAACCCAGGCGGCCAATGCGCTGCAGGGCGGGCTGTTCGATTTCGGCGGCGAGGACGACCACGGCTCGCTGAGCCAGGAGCCGGCTCTGGTGGCGGTGGAGCCCTGGGGCGTGCGCGAGCGCCTGGCCCAGGAGAAGACCGCCCTGGGCTTCTACCTTTCGGGTCATCTGTTCGACGAGGACGAGGCCGAGGTGCGACAGTTCTGCAAACGCCGCATCGCCGACCTGATCGACAGCCGCGACCCGCAGCTGCTGGCCGGCATCGTCAGCGATCTGCGCATCATCAACGGCCAGCGCGGCCGGGTGGGCATCTTCAAGCTCGACGACAAGAGCGAGCCGATCGAGGCGGTGGCCAACGAGGAGCTGCTGGATGCGAACAAGGAGCTGCTGCGCGACGACGAGCTGATCATCGTGCAGGGCAAGGCGCAGCCCGACCGCTTCTCCGGCGGCCTGCGGCTGAACGTGCAGCAGGTCTGGAGCCTGGCCGGCGCGCGCGCGCGCTTCGGCCGCTACCTCAGCGTGGCGCTGCACGGCACGGCGCCGGCCGTGGCGGGGCTGCTGCGCGAGCACCCCGCGCGCGTGGAGCAGACGGACGAGGGCGACCTGGTGCAGGGCCTGGCAGTGCGGGTGCGCGTGGAACGTCCTCAGGCCGTGGGCGAGGTGGACCTGGGCGAGCGGGGCCGTTTCTGGCCCACCAACGAGGCGCTGGCCGCCTGGAAGGTGCTCGCCGGTGATGGGCAGGCACGCATCGTGTACGAAGTGGAGAGTCGGTAAGCAGGCGTATCACGCGTCATCCCGGCCCGGGGGGCGCCGCGTTGTTGATCTATGTTCAACGACTGTGTCCGCCCACCGCCGTCTGGTGGGCGCCAAGACGCCATGCTGAATCGCCATCGCTGGAGCGCGCTCGCGCTCACGGCCGCCCTGGCGGCCTGGGCCCCGATGTCCCATGCCGCGGACGTGGGGGTGTCCATCTCGATCGGCCAGCCGGGCCTGCAAGGCCGCATCGACATCGGTCGCTTCTACGAGCCGGCGCTGATCGCGCCGCAACCCGTCATCGTGCAGCCGGCCCCCGTCTGGGCGCCGGTGCAGCCGGTTTACCTCTGGGCGCCGCCGGCCCACCGGGCCCACTGGGCGCGCTACTGCGGCCAGTACGGCGCCTGCGGCGCGCCGGTCTACTTCGTGCGCGACGACTGGTACCAGGCCCATGTGGTGCCGGTGGTGCGCCGTGCCCCACCTCCGCCGCCGGTGGTCTATGCGCCGGTGCCGGTGTACCGCGGCGGCCCTGGGCCCGGCTATGGCTATGGCCCGGGCTACGGTCGGGGCTGGGATGACGATCACCACCATGGGCACGGCCATGACCGTGACGGCGACCGGGGTGGTCGCTGGTAACGGGGGCGCTTTGCCCGTCTGATCCCCTGGGCGGCGTTGCGCCGCGGCACTAGACTGCCACGCATGCCGTCCACCCCCGTGCGCGGCCTGGTCCTCACCGGCGGCGGCGCCCGGGCGGCCTACCAGGTCGGTGTCCTGAAGGCCCTGCGTCACCTGCGCCACGAAGCGGGCATGGCTGGCGGCAACCCGTTTCCGGTCATCACCGGGACCTCGGCCGGGGGCATCAACGCCGCCGCGCTGGCCTGTCAGGCCGACGACTTCGACGCTGCAGTGGACGCCATGGTGGCGGTCTGGTCGAACTTCCATGCCGACCAGGTCTACCGGGCCGATGCGCTGGGCATCATCCGCACCGGGGCCCGCTGGCTGACCCTGATGTCGCTGGGCTGGGTGATCGCCCGATGGGTGCGCCAGCGGCCGCGCTCCCTGCTGGACAACGCCCCGCTGGGCGAGCTGTTGCAGCGCATGGTGCCCTTGGAAAGACTGGAGGGCCTGCTGGCGCAGGGCCATGTCCAGGCCCTGGCGGTCACGGCGTCCAGCTACAGCAGTGGCCTGCATGTCACTTTCTACCAGGTGGCGCCGGGCGACCCGCGGCAGCCCTGGAACCGTTCCCAGCGGCTGGCCTTGCCCTGCAAGCTCAGCCGCGACCACCTGCTCGCCTCCTCGGCCATTCCCTTCGTGTTCCCCGCCCAGACCCTGCCGCTGGGCGAGCGTGTGGAGTGGTTCGGCGATGGCTCCATGCGCCAGACGGCCCCGGTCTCGCCCGCGGTGCATCTGGGCGCCGATCGGGTGCTGGTGATCGGCGCCGGGCGCATGCACGAGCCGCCCGCCCAGCAGCGCCCTGTGAGCGAGGACTACCCCAGCGTGGCCCAGATCGGTGGCCACGCCTTGTCCAGCATCTTCCTGGACGCGCTGTCGGTGGATGTGGAGAGACTGCGGCGCATCAACCACACGCTGAGCCTGCTGCCGCCCGAGGCCCGTCAGCACACGCCGCTGCGACCGGTGGAATTGCTGGTCATCTCCCCCAGCCAGCGGCTGGACGACATCGCCGCGCGCCACCTGTCCGCCTTGCCGCTGCCGGTGCGCGCCTTGCTGGGCGGCGTGGGTGTGGAAGGGGAGGGCGCGGGCGCCCGCGGCGCGGCCCTGGCCAGCTACCTGCTGTTCGAGGAGGCCTTCACCCGCGAGCTGATCGCGCTGGGCGAGCGGGACACACTAGACCAGCGCGAGGCCGTGCTGCACTTCCTGCGGCCCACCACGATGGGCGCATGAGCTCAGGGCGCTGAGAAGGGCTGACCGCCCACCCGCAGGCCGGCGGCAGAGAGCTTGCGCGCCTTGCCCGGCCCCACGCCGGGCAGGCGGGCGATGAAGTCGCGCCAGTCCCGGAAGGGGCCGCGCTCGCGTTCACCCAGGATCTGGGTCGACAGCTGAGGGCCGATGCCCTTGATCATCTCGAGCTCGGCTTGGTTGGCCCCGTTCACCTCGGTTTCCGGCGGGCCCTCTCCCGTGGCAGCCAGGGCCAGCCGGCCCGCCAGCAGCAGCCCGATCCCGATCCCAATCCCGATCACCAGCCGTCGGCGGTGTGGCCCTGGTGGCCTGCGGCCGGGCGTGTGCCGGTCGCCCTGGTGGATGTCCATGTCTGCGCTTCTCCCGGGAAATGGTGGTCCGTCCGCGCCTGCCGCAACGGATAATTCCGGCAGTTCGGTTCCTTCACGATGCTTGCATCGCCTTTCCCGTGACGCATCCTTCTTCTTGTCCCTCCACCGCCGCCTGCCCCCCCTCCGAAGAGGGAGCCTTGGGCCCGGGGCTGCCGCTGATCGAGCACAAGGTGGTGGAGGCTGATGCGCTGGCTTCGGCGCTGGCCCGGCTGCCGCGTCCCTGGGTCTTCACCAACGGAGTGTTCGATGTGCTGCACCGCGGGCATGTGAGCTATCTGCAGGCGGCCCGCATGCTGGGGGGTTCACTCATCGTGGGGCTGAACACCGACCGTTCCGCCCGCAGCCTGGGCAAGGGGCCGGACCGGCCGCTCAACCGCCAGCAAGATCGGGCCTGGGTGCTGGGGGCGCTGGCCAGCGTGGACCTGGTGACCTTCTTCGACGAAAGCACGCCGGTCGAGCTGATCGCCCGCATCCGCCCGGACTGGTACGTCAAGGGCGGGGACTACGACATGGAGACCCTGGCCGAGACGGCGCTGGTGCGCTCCTGGGGCGGGCGGAGCGTGGCCATTCCCTTCGTGGACGGCTACTCCACCACGGATCTGGTCAAACGCATCCGCGCCACGGCGCCGGTCGTACCGAAGGGGTGAGCGCTGCGGTGCGGGTGAATGTCTTCTTCGTGGCCTCGCCGCTGAATTATCTGGCGGCCCGGCGGGTGGCGCTGGACTTCGAGCCGGGCAGCCGTTGCGTGCTGGTGTACTACCGCGACATGTCCCCCGAATTGGTGGAGGCGGGAGCCTGGGACGTGGTAATGCCCATGCTGTGGCCACGCTTGTGGCCGATGCCGGGGCGCTTCGGGCGGGTGCATCGCCTGGTGGACAATCTCGAGAAGGTGGCGGCGGCCATCGGACCTTGCGATGAGATCCGCATCCACAGCCCGGTGTTCGAGCCCGAGGCGATCAACTACTTCCTGCGCGGCCTGCCCAAGCTGACTGGGGCTCGGCGTGCGGTGGGGCGTCTCCTGCCTGACGGCATGGACAGCCTGCGTCGTTACCCGATGGGTTTGGGACGCCTGGCGACGCAATGCCTGCGCCGACTGCGCTGGTTGTACGACCGGCGTCTGGTCTATGCGGTCTTCCGGGGTGACCGAATGGGATCCGATGCCCCCTTCGTCGATCGCATCTACGTGCTCCAGGGTTTCCCGCATCCCTACCCCAAGGAAAAGGTGGTCGAGTTGGGGCCACTGGTCGAGCGCGCGCCCGACGGCAAGGGCTCGGCAGGCCTTTCCCGGGCGCTGCTGCTGGGCCAGCCGCTGGCCAGCTCCGGGTTCATCACCGAAGAGGAACGGGCCATGATCGCGGGGGCGATTTCGCAGTGGCTGCGGGACAGCGGTGTGCAGGAGGTCTGCTACAAGGCCCACCCGAGAGAGGCGGCGGTGCGGGAGTTTGCGCAACCCCACTACCGGGAGCTGACGCTGTCGGAGCCCCTGGAAATGCACTTGGCGCACACGCGCTACGACGTCGTCTGCAGTGTCGCCTCGACAGCCCTGGTCACGGCCCGCCAGATCCAGGGCGCGGGCTGCCGGATCGCCTCGTTCGGCCTGGAGCGGCTGAGCAATCTCGACGACGGCGCACGGGCCCGGATGCGGGATCTACTGCTGGGCTTCGGGGTCGAGGTCCACACCGCAGACGGCCGGCGCCTTCCGGCGCCCTGAGCCTTCAGGGCGCGAGGGCGCTGACGCAGTCGGCGAGGTCGTCGAAGCAGGCGTCCGCGCGGGCGCTTTCCAGTAGCGTGAGGTCCTGGCCGGATCGCACCAGAAAGGCACGACCCACGCCCGCTGCGCGCGCGGCCTGGATGTCGGAGTCCTTGTCGCCCACCAGGATGGAGGCGGGCAGGTCTGCACCCAGCTCGCGGGCTGCGCGCAGGATCATGCCCGGTGCCGGCTTCCGGCAGTCGCAGTCTTGCGCGTAGCGGGCCACTTCAGCGCCGGGCAGGTGCGGACAGTGATATACGCCGGCCAGGGTCACGCCCTCGTCCGCCAGGGCCTGGCGCATCTGGCACGTGAGGGCCTGGTAGTCGTCCTCGGTGTAATAGCCGCGGGCGATGCCGGACTGATTGGTCACTACCACCAGCTGATAGCCCAGGGCCTGGAGCTGCCGCAGAGCGTCCACCGTGCCTGGCACGAAGCGGAAGTCCTTCCAACGGCTGAGGTAGGCCACGTCGACGTTGATCACCCCGTCACGGTCCAGGAAGGCAGTCTTGACACCGCTCATTCCAGGAGTTCCGCATGGCTGATGCTGGCGGTGCCGAACTTGCCCACGACCAGGCTGGCGGCATGGTTGGCCCAGGGCACTGCCTGGGCCAAGGGCATGCCCGTGCCCAGCAGAGAGGCCAAGGTCGCGATGACCGTGTCACCCGCGCCGGTGACGTCGAACACCTCGCGTGCCTCGGCGGGCACATGGTGGGCGCCTGCGTCATCGAACAAGGTCATGCCTTCTTCCGACCGGGTGAGCAACAGGGCCTGGAGTCGCAACTCGCGGCGCAGGTTCTGGGCCAGTTCGGTCAGATGGGCCTCGTCACGCCAGGGGCCCGTGATCAGGGCCAGCTCGGAGCGGTTGGGTGTCAGCGCCGACGCACCCGCGTAGCGGGCGTAGTCGCTGCCCTTGGGGTCCACCAGGACGGGGAGGCCCGCCGCGCGGGCACGCTGGATCATTTGCGGAATGTGGGCCAGCCCGCCTTTGCCATAGTCGGAGAAGACGACAACGTCGTGCTGGCTCAGCTGCTCCTCGAAGCTGGCGAACATCTGATTGAGCACCTCATGGTCGGGCGTATTCTCGAAGTCCACCCGCAGCAGCTGCTGCGATCGGCCGATGACACGCAGCTTGACGATGGTCTTGAGGGCCGGGTCGCGTCGCAGCACCGCGCGGATCTGCCGACTCGCCAGCAGTTCTTCCAGGCGGGTCGCGGGCTCGTCGTCGCCGACCACGGTCAGCAGCGTCACCTGGGCCTCGAGCGCCTGGCTGTTGACCGCCACGTTGGCGGCGCCACCCAGGCGGTCCTCTTCGCGGGTGACCCGCACCACCGGCACCGGCGCTTCAGGGGAGATACGGTCCACGGCACCGAACCAATAGCGGTCCAGCATCACGTCACCCACCACCAGCACGCGGCTGCGGTGCATGGCCTCGGCCGGAGGCAACGGAACGCGTGCGTTCGTCATGTCAGTCCCAGCTCCTGCTCGATCAAGCCGCAGAGCGTATGGCCGATCAGGATGTGGGCCTCCTGGATGCGTGCGGTGACCGCGGACGGCACCACGATGGCCACGTCCGACAGCGGTTTGAGGGCCCCTCCGTCGCGGCCCAGCAGGCCGATGAAGGAGATGCCCAGCTCGCGTGCGGCGTGGGCGGCTCTGACCACGTTGGCGGAATTGCCAGAGGTCGAGATGCCGATCAGCACATCGCCGGAACGGCCCAGGGCCCGCAGCTGGCGGGCAAAGATCTCGTCGAATGCATAGTCGTTGCCGATGCAGGTCAGGGCCGAACTGTCGGTGGTCAGCGCGATGCCGGCGAGAGGGCGCCGTTCGTGGATGAAACGTCCGGTGAGTTCGGAGGCGATGTGCTGCGCATCGGCGGCCGAGCCGCCATTGCCGCAAAGCAGCAGCTTACCGCCCTGGGCCAGCGCTGCTGCGATGCGGCGGCCGGCCTCGTTGACGTCGGGCGTCAGCGCGGCCAGCTGTTGGAACAGCTGCAGGTGTTCATCCAGGTTGGCCTGGAACAGCAGGGAGGCAGAGGGCATCATGGTCAGAGCTCTTCGATCCGTTCAGGCGGAAAACTGTCCCAGCTCAGGCAGCCGGGGCATTGCCAGAAGTGGCGCTGGGCTTCGAACCCGCAGGCCGCGCAACGGTAGCGCTGCAGAGGCTGAGCCGCACGGCCCACCGCCACCCGCACCGCTTGGGCTGCCGGTTCATCCCATTGGGAAAGGGGGCGTTGCAGCATGGCGGCCGCGGCGCCCAGGGTGGGCTTCTTCTCGAGGTGTTGCAGCAGGGCAGGGTCGGCGCTGAGTTCGTGTCCGTCCAGCGCGGCGCGGGCCCGCAGCAGGTCCAGGCTGGGCGAACGCGCATAGGCTTCCTGCAGGGCTTGGCGGGCAGCCTCGGTCTGGCCGCAGGCGCGCGCGGCATTCACGTAGTCCTCACCGATCAGGGCAAAGGCCGGGATGTCGCGGGCCCGCAGTTCGTTCCAGATGGCCAGCGCCTGGGCGGGCTGGCCCTGGCGAGCCAGCCGCTGACCCGCGATCAGCAAGGGGCGGGGGGCCTGGGGCGCGGCCTTGCGGGCGTGGGCCAATGCCTTGTCGGCCTCCTCGGTGTTCTGGCGCGCGTCGGCTTCCAGTGCCAGTTCGCACCAGTGGTGCGCCATCCTCTGCCCGAAGGAGCCGATGCCGTTGTGCTCCAGGACGGCGGCCACCTCGGCGGCCGCATGCCAGTCGCGCGAGCGTTCGTACAGGTTCAAGAGGGCCAGCCGCGCTTCCGTGTCGAAAGGGGTGCCGAGCAGGGCACGGTAGGCTTCCTCGGCACGGTCGAACAGGCCCGCCTTCATGAAGTCCTGGGCCAGGGCATACTGGGCCCGGTCGCGCTCGGTTTCGCCCAGGTCGGCCCGGCCCAGCAGGTGCTGGTGCACCCGCACGGCGCGTTCGAATTCCCCTCGCCGGCGGAACAGGTTGCCCAGCGCGAAGTGCAGCTCGGTGGTGTCCGGATCGTTCTGGACCGCCTCGATGAAGGCGTCGATGGCCTTGTCCTGCTGCTCGTTGAGCAGCAGGTTCAGTCCTTTGAAGTAAGCCTTGGGGGCGTCACGCTGCTCCCGGCGCACCTGGCGCAGATCCAGGCGGGAGCCCAGCCAACCCAGTGCGAAGGCGATCGGCAGGCCGATCAGCAGCCATTGAAGTTCAAATTCCATCGGGGAAATCGGCCGGGATGGCCCGTGCTGCACTGGCCGATGGCGCCTCGGCAGGAGCGGGGGGCTCGGCGCTGGGACGCTGTCGTGCGCGGCGCCGCTGGCGCCACCAGCTTGGCGTCATGGCCAGCACGCCAAACACCAGGCCCGCCACCAGGGCGGCCAGCACGACGATGACCAGCGGCGCGTTCCACACGAAGCCGAAGAACCAATGCACCGTGACCACCTGCTGGTTGTTCAGGGCAAAGGCAAACAGTGCAAAGAAGAGAAAAGCTCGCAAGAGCCACACGAGGAAACGCATCGCCACTCCACGAATGGGTACATTCTACGGACGTCCAAGACAGTCGCTTGGCGAGAGAAAGAGTTTCCTATGGTGTCCCCCGTAGAAGAATCGACTCTGAATATTTATGTGGGTTGCGAACCCCCGCAGCATGTGGCCGCGCGCGTGCTGGAGCACAGCATCCTTCGGCACGCCAGCATTCCCGTGGCGGTGCACCGGCTGGACGAGTGCGTGGCCCGGCATCGGCTGCCTGTGTCCGGTCGGACGATGTTTTCCCTGCAGCGCTTCTTCATCCCTGAGATCAATGGGTTCAAGGGACTGGCGGTGTACATCGACTCCGACATGCTGGTGTTCGACGATGTGCGCGACCTGATCGCTCATCGTGCCCCCGGGGTCGCGGTCAGCTCGGCGGAAACGCCACCTGGCAGTGGTCGCAAGCGCCAGTTCAGCGTCATGGTGATCGATTGCGAGCTGGCCCGCTGGAAGCCGCAGGAGATCCATCAGAAGGCCCAGTCGAACTACCGCGACGTGATGTACGAACTGAGTTTCGAGCCGTCCAAGACCGTGTCGCTTCCCTACACATGGAACTCGCTAGAGCGCTATGAGGCAGGCAAGACGCAGCTGCTGCACTACACCGACATGAACCTGCAGCCGTGGGTCGATGCCCGCAACCCGCTGCTGCCGGTCTGGATGGACGCTCTCTTTGCCGCACTGGACGATGGTTTTGTCACCATGGACGAAGTGGCCGAGAGCACCCGGCGGGGATGGCTGCGCCCCGGTGTGCTATGGCAGGCCAAGCACCGCGAGCGTGAAGTCAGCAGGTTGCCCCTGCACCTCAAGATCGCCGAGGCCTTCTACCGCGCTCCGCACAAGCCACGCTACTGGGCCCGCAAGGTCGAGCAGGTGCGGCATGGCGGTGCCAAGCTGGTCGGTGCCTTGAACGGGGGGCGAGTCCCCCGTACCTGAGTCAGTCTGACTTGTGGACAGAAGGGCTGCAGAGCGAACTCAGTTGCTCGTGCCACTGGGCAGCGATCTGGCGCAGCTGCCAGTGCTGCGCCAGAGAGGCCAGGCCCCGCGCATTCAACTGTGAACGCCACTGCGTGTCGCGGACCAACCGCTCCAACTGCTTCGTCCAGTTGTCCAGGACACAGGCCTCGGCAAACGGCTGGTAGCTGGGGATGCTGTTGGCCGCCACGCCCAGCCCGTGCAGCAGGGCGGTGGCCAAACGGTTGTTCGTCTTGCAGACCGTGAACGGATTGCGGGTGATGGGGATGAGCGCCACCTGGTGGCTGCGCAGCGCCCTCGAAAAGGTGCTGGATGACCACTCGAGGTAGAACGCTGGAACCTGCCAGTTCCGAGTCAGTGTCTTGAACTTCGACCGGTTGTTGCTGATCACGGTAAGGCTGATGGCCGTCCGCCGGTGCAGGGCTTCCAGGGCATCCTGAAGCTTGGCCAGATCCAGCATCCCGCCGCTCGCATAGTCGCTGCCATGGTGCCCGAACCACACCAGATGGCATCCAGGCTACCGTGCCAGGCACCTCAGGGTGTGATGCAAGTGCCATTCGTGGAGGGGATGACGCCAGCGGCTGCGGCTGTCTCCTTCCAGAGGTGGCTCCGCCGCATCGCCGATGACCGCGATTCGCACCGCGGAGCCCGCTTCTGCACGGATCACCTCGGCCAGGGCTTCGGTGGAAGCAACAACGAGATTCGCTGCCCGGGCGGCAGCACGAAGCCGGTCCGAGCGCTCCACCCACTTGGGTGAGGGATCGGCAGCGTAGAAGTGGTTGTCGCACAGATCCAGCACCACCCGCGTGCCATGGCGAGAGCGCAATTGCAGCGCGTGCTCCAGAGAAGCCGCGTCGTAGCGCTTGGACAACACCAGAACCTCCACGGGCGAGGTCGTGTCGGCCGGATCATAGAGCGCAGCGTCCACACCGTTCCGGCTCAGTTGCTCCACGATTTGGCAGCACCGAAGTCGGTAACTGGCCACCGTGTTGTCGCGCGTGTGCGGCCACCAGCGAAGACGGATACTGGAGTTCGGTCTCATGGACGGGCTGCATGAGCAGACACGGTGCTGGGGGCGGTGTTCGTCAACAAGGGGAGCCACTGCGCAAGTCCTGCCGCCAGTTCGGCGTCGGAGGGTCTTTCGGCTGCGGTCTCCACCTGCGAAAGATTCGGGTTCAGCGGCCAGCGGCTCCAGGGCTGAGGCAGGCCCAGACCCCGCTGGACCGTCGCCCAGGATGCTTGTTCCCGCTTCGGCCGCTGCGACAGGGCCAGCTGCGGCGCCCGAGGACGCATCAGTGCCCAGAGATGGTCGAGGCCGTCGCAGCCGCCCACCCAGGCATCGCCGGCCAGCATCTCACCCAGCAGGGAAGGAGAGTCGCCATCGCCGGTGAGGCCACTCCACACATCCACGGCCACCATGCCCTTCGCCTGCAGGGTGGACAGCGCTGCCTGCCGGCAGGCCGCATCCGCCAGGTGAACCAGGACGCGGGCCCGACCCTCCGCGGCAGCGCGCAGCGCGACAGCCTGCTGATGCACCGCCTCCGGCCACTGGGGCGGCCCCGCAGTCTGCGGATGCTGCGCAAAGGCATTCGTGGCGGTCAGCCACACCGGCCCGGGATGCCAGACTGACCAGCCGCCAGCATCGAGGTCCGAGGGGTGCAGGGGGGCGAAGGTATCAGGGAAACAGGCGGCCAGGTCTGGCAAGGGGCCCTTCGACTGCAGCAGGCCAAAACGCTGGCCGGTGCGCCGGTGACGCTGCTGCGCCCACCAGGCCAGGGCGCACTGCTCAGCCAAGTCCCGCCCGCGCAGATCGAGGACTGTGGGCAGCGGCCGGGGTGGGCTGGGGGCGGTGGCCTCGAAGCCGGGGGCGTTGTCCTGCTCCAGCCGAGCCAGTACGTCAGCAACGGAGATGTCAAGCAACCGCACGGGAGGCCGGGTATGGCGCCGGCTCGGGATATCCGGTTCGGGCGCCAGCAGCATCCGCATCAGCGGGTCATGGTCCAGCAGGGGCCGGTTGCCTAGCAGCACGAAGCTGGGGCGGTCCAGGGCCGCAGCAAGGTTGGTGATACCCGTGTCGTTGCCGATGTTGGCATCGGACAAGGCCAGCGTGGCGGCGCTCTGCAAGACGGTATTGCCCGTGGCCGCCAACACTTGGCCTCGCAACGGGGCAGGGATGCTCGCCACGATGTCCTGGGCCAGCCCTGCCTCGGGCGGGCCACCCAGCAGCACCACACCGCAGCCCCGCTGGGCGAGGGCCGTTGCCAAGGCGGCAAAGCGGGCCGAGCCCCACTGCTTGTGGGGCTCGGAAGAACCGATGGCAAAGGTGTAGAGCGGGCGTGGCAAGGCCGCCAGCGTCTCTGCCTGTTGGGCAATGGCATCGGCTGGCAGCTGGAGCTTGGGCACCACCGGCTCGGTGACGAAGCCGTGGGCCAGTGCCAGGGTCGTCGCATTCTTGTGCACGGGCACAGACGGTCCACGGTAGGGCCGGATATAGGGGCCGTGGCTGAGCAGACGGCGCTCGATCCAGTGGAAGCCGAACCCAATGCGTTCGGGGATGCCTGCCATCAGGGCGAGGATTGCGCGGTTGACGTGATCGGAGAAGATCACGATGCGATCGAAGCGATGAGGCTTGAGCTCGCGCGCCATCCGCAGCATGCCCAGCGGGCCGGTGTGGCGTCCTTGGCGTCGCTCTGCGCGCCGGGGGCGGCGATCGAAATCGAAGACCTGAGAGATGCAGGACTCGCCGGAGAGCAGCTCTCTTGCGAAGGTTGATGGCGAGGCGATGAGCGCGATCTGCCCGCCCCGGCTCTGGGCCGCAATGGCCCGGAGGTAGGGTACATGCCAGACCAGATCGCCGATGCCGGCGAACTGGTGGAGCACCACGGTGCTGGGGCGCGGGTCGGGAGAGCCGGATGATATGGGCATGGATCAGGGCGCCTGGGTTGCATTGCCCGCGGCCAGGACGACCTGACGGGCCGCTGTCATCACCTCAGGAATGGACAGATCGCGCATGCAATTGAATTGTCCATCGCAGCTCGGGGCACGGTGGCAGGGGGAGCAGGGCAAAGCCTTGTAAAGCACCTGCACCCGGGGGGTGCCGGCGTGCAGATAGGGGGCGGTGGAGCCGAACAGCGCCACGGTGGGCAGACCCAGCGCGATGCCCATGTGGGTCAGGCCGGTGTCCACACCGATCAGCAGCTGGCTTTGGGCGATGGCCGCGACGGTCTCGTCGAGCTTGAGTCGGCCCGTGAGGTTGACCAGCCGCGCTTCCTGGCCGGCAATGCGGTCTGCTGCTTCCCGGTCGCCAGGTCCCCCCAGCACCACGGGCTGGTAGCCGGCCTCCCACAGTGCCGCACCCAGTGCAGGCCAGCGTTCCTCCAGCCAGTGCTTCTGGGGCCGGGTGGTGAAGGGCGCCAGGATGGCCACCGGCCGGCCCTGGATGCCCGCCTCCTGCATGACCTGGATGGCCTGCTGGCGCGGCGCCTGGCCCACCGCCAGATCAAGGCGGAAATCCGGTGCGCCCACGGCCGCGGCCAGGGCGCAGTATTCAAAGGAGATGATGCGCTCGGGACCAGGCGGAACGGCTGGGCGCACGCAGTCATGGACGAAGAACTGATTGCCTTCTCGGGGCCACAGGCTGACCCGCAGCGGCGCGCCGCTGAACCAGCCGCACAGTCCGCTCTTGAGCAGTCCTTGTGGATCGAGCACCAGATCGAATTGGCGCGCGCGCAGCTCGCGGGCCCATGTCCGGAAAGCGCGCCATGCCTCCAGCCGTCGCCCCGATCGCCAGAGCTGCTTCCACTGCCCCAGGGGCAGCACCAGCAGCTCGTCCAGCCGCGGGTTGTGGGCCAGCAGCGGTGCGGCAGGGGCATCCACCAGCCAGCTCAAACGCGCTTCGGGCCAGCGGGCCTTGAGGGCCGGGATCAGGCCGGAGCTGAGCACCACATCGCCCAGCGCGCTCAGCCGAACGATCAGGATGCGGCGGGGGGCGAGGGCCGGCGCCCGGTCGGCCAGCAAGCTCATGCGAGACCCAGGCGGCGACCGGTCATGCGCTCGAGCACATGCAGCGGGGACGTGTCAGGCTGCTGCTGGTCGGCCGGCGAGAGCCAGAAGGTCTGTTCCATCATGAACTGACCGGACATGACGGCGTGCAGCACCTGGTCGCTGAACACCACCCAGGTGGTGCCGGGGGCGAAGGCCACCTCGCGTTGCGGGCAGTCACGCTGCCAGGCCATGTCGGCCTTGGCGCCGTCGTGCAGGCCCAGCATCAGGTGGTCGAATTCGGTGCGGCGCTGTTTGGTGACGTGCAGGGTCTCCAGCAGCCAGCCGGAGCCTGGCAGGGGGCGCTTGATGCGTGGCAGGAAGGTCCGGGCAAAGTCCTGGAAGTCCTCGCCCACACGCCAGACGCGCGGCTGGCTGCCCGGGTTCACGTTGGTGAAGATGCGCAGCAGGCGGGCGCCTTGGGTCGGGTTGGAAGGGAAGGCATCCACGTGCAGGCGCGTGTCGTCCTTGCGCCAGCTGGTCTCGCGGCCTTCGACGGAGATCGGACGGTAGGAGGTGTTGGCGACCTGCAGCTTGCCGGTGTAATGGGGGAACAGGCGCTGCGCCAGCGCGGTGGCCTGGTCGCGGAAGCGGATCAGCATGGCCCGCAATTCGACCAGGTCCTCGGCACTGCCCACGGCGCCGCGCATCAGGGCCTGGGGGCCTCGCAGGCTGATGTTCTTGGTGGCCGGGTCCGCGTAGCGGGTGTCGAGAAAGCGTCGCTCGGCCTCGCTCAGCACAAAGCGCAACTCGGGGAAGACCAGCACATGCCCGGTCTCCAGCGAGGACTCCACTGCATGGGTTCGGGCACCTGGCTGGCCGTGCTGCCAGTCGCTGTCGTCGTGGGTCTGAAGAATATCGTCGAGGCGGGCCATGATGAAAAACGCCCGGGAGGGCCCGAGCGTCGATGAAGTGTTCCGAGGGGCGCCTGCCCCGAAGAGCAGGCGCTTACCGACCGTCCGTATTGTCCACCGGCAGGCTGGCATCCACACCCTCGCGCAGGGCTTTGCCCGGCTTGAAGTGTGGCACCAGCTTCTCGGGGATCGTCACCTTCTCGCCGGAGCGCGGGTTGCGGCCCATGCGCGGCGGTCGGCGGCTGATCGAGAAGCTCCCGAAGCCCCGGATCTCGATGCGGTGCCCGCGCGCCAGGGCGTCGGACATCGCATCGAGCGTGGTCTTGACCGCGAACTCGGTGTCGCGCTGCGTCAGTTGGGCAAATCGCTCAGCCAGCTTGGCAACGAGATCAGAACGCGTCATGGGTCAGGACAGGGCTCGGGACGGGTGGAGGAACAGGCGTCGGTGGACAGCGATCAGTTGCTGCCTTGGTCCAGCTTGGCGCGCAGCAGGGCGCCCAGGCTGGTGGTGCCGGCGTTGCCGGTGTTCTCGGCGGACAGACGCTGCATGGCTTCCTGCTGGTCGGCCTGGTCCTTGGCCTTGATCGACAGCTGGATGTTGCGGGTCTTGCGGTCCACGTTGACGATCATCACCGAGACTTCGTCGCCTTCCTTCAGCACGTTGCGGGCGTCTTCGACGCGGTCGCGGCTGATTTCGGAGGCGCGCAGGTAGCCCATCACGTCATCGGCCAGTTGCACTTCGGCGCCACGGGCATCGACGGTCTTGACCACGCCGTTGACGATCACGCCGCGGTCATTGACCGAGGTGAAGGTCGCGAAGGGGTCGCCATCCAGCTGCTTGATGCCCAGGGAGATGCGCTCGCGCTCGACGTCGATGCCCAGAACGATGGCTTCGACTTCCTGGCCCTTCTTGTAGTTGCGCACGGCGGTCTCGCCGGCTTCCTGCCACGACAGGTCGGACAGGTGCACCAGGCCGTCGATGCCGGCAGCCAGGCCCACGAAGACGCCGAAGTCGGTGATCGACTTGATCGGACCCTTGACGCGGTCGCCACGCTTGACGGTGGCCGAGAACTCTTCCCAGGGGTTGGCCTTGCACTGCTTCATGCCCAGGGAGATGCGACGCTTGTCTTCGTCGATTTCCAGGACCATGACTTCGACTTCCTCGCCCAGGGTGACCACCTTGGAGGGGGCGACGTTCTTGTTGGTCCAGTCCATCTCGGAAACGTGCACCAGGCCTTCGATGCCCGGCTCGATCTCGACGAAGGCGCCGTAGTCGGCGATGTTGGTGACCTTGCCGAACAGGCGGGTGCCGGTCGGGTAGCGACGGGCCACGCCCATCCAGGGGTCATCGCCCAGCTGCTTGATGCCCAGCGAAACGCGGTTCTTCTCGGCGTCGAACTTCAGGACCTTGGCGGTCAGCTCTTGACCCACGGTCACCACTTCGCTCGGGTGACGGACACGGCGCCAGGCCATGTCGGTGATGTGCAGCAGGCCGTCGATGCCGCCCAGGTCCACGAACGCACCGTACTCGGTGATGTTCTTGACCACGCCGTTGACGATGGCGCCTTCGTGCAGGGTTTCCAGCAGCTTGGCGCGCTCTTCGCCCATGGAGGCTTCGACCACGGCGCGACGCGACAGCACAACGTTGTTGCGCTTGCGGTCGAGCTTGATGACCTTGAATTCCATGGTCTTGCCCTCGAAGGGCGACATGTCCTTCACGGGGCGGGTGTCCAGCAGCGAGCCGGGCAGGAAGGCGCGGATGCCGTTGACCAGAACGGTCAGGCCGCCCTTGACCTTGCCGGAGACGGTGCCGGTCACGAAGTCGCCAGACTCCAGAGCGGTTTCCAGCGACAGCCAGGAGGCCAGGCGCTTGGCCTTGTCACGCGACAGGATGGTGTCGCCGTAGCCGTTTTCGACGGCGTCGATGGCCACCGAGACGAAGTCGCCGACCTGGACTTCGATTTCGCCCTGGTCGTTCTTGAATTCGTCGATGGGCACATAGGCTTCGCTCTTCAGGCCGGCATTGACGACCACGAAGCTGTGCTCGATGCGCACCACCTCGGCGGTGATGACTTCACCCGAGCGCATTTCGCTCTTCTGCAGCGATTCCTCGAACAGAGCGGCGAAGGAGTCTCCACCGAAATCGGCGGTTTGAGTCTGGGACATGGGATTTCCTGAGTCAGCGGGCGGACGCCGCCGACAGCTGTGCGGTTTGCAAGGCCGCGGGGGTTAGGTTGACGGATTCACCGCCCTTGACGGCACAGGACGCGCCAGGAGGGAAGGGCGGTGGGCCCAGCCGAACCGAGTGAGCAGCTCAGAACGGCCTGCGTTGCCGCCACCAGTCCAGGCATTGCACGACCGAGTCTTCGATCGACATCGCCGAGTTGTCCAGCAGCATCGCATCTTCAGCCGGCCTGCAGGGCGCAACCGATCGGTTTGCATCCCGCTCATCCCGCAACCGCAGGTCAGACTGAATCTGTGGGAGGTTAGCAGAAACTCCCTTGGAAATCAACTGCTTATAACGCCGCTCGGCGCGCTGCTCGACGCTGGCGGTGAGAAACACCTTGAGCGAGGCGCCGGGGAACACCACGGTGCCCATGTCCCGTCCATCGGCCACCAGGCCCGGAGCCCGGCGGAAGGAGAGCTGCAGCTGGTGCAGGGCCTGGCGCACGGCGGGGTGCACCGACACCCGGGAGGCCATGCCGCCGGTGGATTCCAGGCGCAGCGGGTCGGTGATGTCGCGCCCGGCTAGATAGACGCGCTGACCCTCGAAGCGCAGGGCCAGACGCCCGGCCAGCTCGGCCAGCGGTGCCTCGTCGTCCAACGACACGCCGGCATCCTGGGCCGCCAGGGCGGTGGCGCGGTACAGGGCGCCGGAATCCAGCAGGTGGAAGCCCAGCCGGCGGGCCAGTTCGCTGGCCAGGGTGCCCTTGCCGGAGGCGGTGGGGCCGTCCACAGTCAGCACGGGCACTTGGTCGGCCGCGGGGGTGACCACTTCGAACAGGGTCTCGAAGTAGTCCGGGAAGGTCTTGCCCACGCACTTGGGGTCCAGGATGCGCACCGGCACACCGGGTTCACCCGCCACCAGCGGGTTGAAAGCCGCCAGCGACAGGCACATGGCCATGCGGTGGTCGTCGTAGGTGTGGATGCTGGCGGCCTGCCAGGGGCCGGCCAGGGGCTGGACTTCGATGAAGTCGGGGCCCTCGGTGACGGTGGCGCCCAGCTTGCGCAGCTCCGCGGCCATGGCGGCGATGCGGTCGGTTTCCTTCACCCGCCAGCTCGCGATGTTGTTCAACCGGGTGGGCCCATCGGCATAGAGCGCCATCACCGCCAGGGTCATGGCCGCGTCGGGGATGTGGTTGCAGTCCAGCGTCAGGCCCTTGAGCGGCCAGGCGCCGCGCTGCACCTCCAGCCAGCCCGGGCCGCCCGTCACCTGCGCGCCCATGGCCTGGGCGGCTTCGACGAAGCGGATGTCGCCCTGGATGGAGTCCAGCCCCACGCCTTCGATGCGCACCGGCTGGTCCGTGCCCGCGATGGCGCCCAGCGCGACGAAGTAGGACGCGGAGGACGCGTCGCCCTCGACATGGATGCGGCCGGGCGTGCGGTAGGCCGAGCCCTGGGGCAGTACGAAGCGCTGGTAGCCTTCGCGCTCCACCGCGATGCCGAAGCGCGCGAGCAGGCGCAGCGTGATGTCGATGTAGGGCTTGGAGATCAGCTCGCCGTCGACCTCGATGGCCACCGGGCCCTGTGCGGTGACCAGGGGCAGGGCCAGCAGCAGGGCGGTGAGGAACTGGCTGGACACATCACCGCGCACGCGGATGGGGGCGGCGGTGTTCAAGGCATGCACGCCGCCATCGCCCACCTGCAGCGGGGGGAAGCCGGGCTGACCCAGGTCGGCCACCGGGCAACCCAGCTGGCGCAGGGCCTGCACCAGGTCGCCGATCGGGCGCTCGTGCATGCGGGCCACGCCCGAGAGCTGGAACTGCCCGCCCTGGCTGGCCGCCAGCACCGCCAGCGCGGCGGTGAGCGGGCGCATGGCCGTGCCCGCGTTGCCCAGGAAGAGCTGGGCCTCCTTGCGCGACAGTTGTCCGCCCAGGCCGGTGACTTTCAGAACATCGCCGTCACGCTGCAGGTCACAGCCCAGCAGACGCAGCGCGTCGAGCATCACCCGCGTATCGTCCGAATCCAGCAGGTCATGGACTTCGGTGGTGCCGGCCGCCAGACCGGCCAACAGCAGCACGCGGTTGGAGATGCTCTTGGAGCCGGGCAGGCGCACGCGTCCACCGGCACGGACCAGGGGCGGGAGGTCGAGGAATTCGGTCGTGTACATGGCGGACGACAGGAAAAGCGGCCCGGCAAGGCGGCGGGCCGGCGTCAGAGAGAAAAGGCTTCAGCGTGGGCGGCCGGAACCCATGCGCCAGTGGCTGCGTGCTTCGGACACGCCGCGGACCAGCGCCTCCAGCGCATCGCCTTCGCAGTCTCTCAGGGTCTGCTCCAGCACGCCCAGGGCGCCACGGAAGAATTCGGACTGCTTGAGGATTTCCTCGCGGTTGGCGATCAGCACGTCACGCCACATCGCCGGATCGCTGGCCGCGATGCGGGTGAAGTCCCGAAAGCCCGGGCCGGCCAGGCGCAGGAACTCCTCGGCCTCTTGCTGCTGCAGGATGCCGGTGAAGTAGGCAAAGGCCAGCAGGTGTGGGAAGTGGCTGACGGCCGCGAAGGCGGCGTCATGCGCCTCCGGCGTCATCACCCGCACCCGTGCACCCAGCGCCCCCCAGAGGGCACGCGCCTTCTCGACCAGCTCCGGCCGGGTCTGGGGCAAGGGGGTGAGGATGACCTGCTGCTCGCGGTAGAGCTGGGCATCGGCGTGCTGCACGCCGGAGAGTTCCTTGCCCGCGATCGGGTGGGCCGGCACGAAGGCGCCGATGCGGTCCTTCAGGGCGCGGCGGGCGGCATCCACCACATCGCGCTTGGTGCTGCCCACGTCCATGAACAGGGTGCCAGGGCTGACCAGGTGGCGGATGGCCTTGAAGGTGGACTCGGTGGCCGCCACCGGCACCGCCAGCAACACCACGTCGGCGCCGGAGACGGCCAGCAGCGCGCTCTCGGCAGCCTGGTCGATCACGCCCAGTTGCTTGGCCTTCTCGGTGGTGGAGGGCGACTTGCTGTAGCCGATCACCCGCTCCACCAGGCCGGCCTGCTTCATGGCCAGGGCGAAGGAGCCCCCCATCAGGCCGCAGCCGATCAGGCCCAGTTGCTTGAACATTGCCGCCATCGGTCAGTGCACATCCAGCGGATAGGTGCCCAGCACCTTGAAATAGGCGCAGGCGCCACGCAGCTCGCGCAGCGCGGTGGCCACCTGCGGGTCGTCCGGGTGGCCCTGCAGGTCGATGTAGAAGTAGTACTCCCACTGGCCGGAGCGGGCCGGGCGGGACTCGAAGCGGGTCATCGAGACACCGTGCTGCTTGAGCGGCACCAGCATGTCGTGGACAGCACCCGGACGGTTGCTCACCGAGACGACCAGGCTGGTGCAGTCGTGGCCCGAGGCGCGGGGCATCGGATGGCGGTGCGGGTCGGTGACGATGGCGAAACGGGTGCGGTTGTGGGTGTCGTCCTGGATCGCCGGGGCGACCAGGTGCAGGCCGTATTCGCTGCCCGCGCGCGCGCTGGCAATGGCAGCCAGCTTCGGGTCCAGGGCCGCCAGACGGGCACCCTCGGCGTTGCTGGAGACCGGGCGCCGTTCCACCTGGGGCAGGTGGGCCGACAGCCAGCCGTGGCACTGCGCCAGGGCCTGCGGGTGGGCCACCACGGCCTCGATGCCCTCGAGCTGGTTTTCCTTGCGCAGCAGGTTGTGCCGCACGAAGAGGCTGGTCTCTCCGATGATGAACAGCGGGGTGGTCAGGAAGATGTCCAGCGAGCGGGCGACCACGCCCTCGGTGGAGTTCTCGACCGGCACCACGCCGAAGTCGGCCGCACCGGCGGCGGTGGTGCGGAAGACGTCGTCGATGCTGGCGCAGGGCACCCGCACGATGGAGGAGCCGAAGAAGCCCAGGGCAGCCTCTTCGCTGAAGGTGCCGGCCGGGCCCAGGAAGGCCACGCGGGTGGGGGTCTCCAGGGCGCGGCAGGCCGACATCACCTCACGCCAGATGGGGGCGATGCTTTCGGTCTTCAGCGGGCCAGGGTTGACGGCCTTCAGGCCATCGATGACCTGGGCCTCGCGCTCGGGGCGGAAGACGACCGAGCCTTCCTTCTTCTTGATCTCGCCGACGGCCTGGGCCAGGGCCGCGCGGCGGTTGATCAGGGCCAGCAGGTCGCGGTCGAGGGTGTCGATCTGGTGGCGCAGGGCCAACAGCTCTTCGGGAACGTCGGGCGGGGTGGCTTGGGGGTCAGCCATGGCGGCGGGCAAAGTCTTGGAGGTAATCCACCAGTGCCTGGGCACCGGCGAGCGGCATGGCGTTGTAGAGAGAAGCGCGCATGCCCCCCACGGACTTGTGGCCCTTGAGTTGCAGCAGGCCCGCCTCGCGTGCTCCGGCGAGGAAGGCGTCGTTGAGCGATTCATCCGCCAGGAAGAACGGGATGTTCATCCGGGAGCGGGCGGCGGGTGCCACCGGGTTGCGGTAGAAGCCGCCGCTGTGGTCCAGGGCGTTGTAGACCAGGGTGGCGCGCTCGATGGCGCGCCGCTCCATTTCGGGCACCCCGCCCTGGCGCGCGATCCACTGGAACACCAGACCGGCAATGTAGATGCCGTAGGTCGGCGGGGTGTTGAACATGGACTGGTTCTCGGCCACCAGCTTGTAATTGAAGGCCGAGGGGCAGATGGGCAAGGCGCGGTCCAGCAGGTCCTCGCGCACGAAGACCAGGGTCACGCCGGCCGGGCCGATGTTCTTCTGCGCGCCGGCGAACAGCGCGCCCACGCGGGACCAGTCGATCGGGCGCGAGAGGATGTGGGAGGAGGCGTCCATCACCAGCGGGGCCGTGCTGCCCAGGGCCGCCAGATCGGGCAGCTCGGGGTACTCGACACCGTGGATGGTCTCGTTGGAACAGATGTGCAGGTAGGCCGCACCCTCGCGCAGCTGCCAGCCTGCCGCTGCGGGCAGGCTGTGGTGGCCGTCGGCCTCGTTGCTGGCGGCGGCGCGGGCGTCGGCGTACTTGCCGGCTTCTTTCAGCGACTTCTGGCTCCAGGAGCCGGTGACGACCACGTCCACCAGGCCGCCCCGGGAGAGGTTCATCGGCACGATGGCGTTCTCGCCCAGGCCACCGCCCTGCATGAACAGGATGCGGAAGTTCGAGGGCACCTGCAGCAGCGCGCGCACCGTGCGTTCCGCGTCCTCGTAGATGGAGATGAATTCCTTGCCGCGGTGGCTCATCTCCATCACGCTCATGCCCGAGCCATGCCAGTCCAGCATCTCCTCGGCGGCCTGGCGCAGCACCTCTTCAGGCAGGACGGCCGGGCCGGCGGAGAAGTTGTAGGGGCGGTGCGGCGTGCTCATGCGCTTGAGGGGCGGTGGCGAACGGGAAAGGCTTACTTCTTGGCAGGCTTGGCCGCCGAGGCCGCCGGGGAGGCGGGGGCTGCAGCGGGCAGGCCCAGCTTCTTGCGCAAGGTGCCTTCCAGCGTGCGGATCTTGGGCTCGACCGTGCCGCGTGTGTCAGCCACCAGCTTCTGCTGCATGGTCTCCAGCAACACCGGCGCCGACTCGTTGAATTTCTTGGCGGTCGGGGACTCCAGCCAGGCCACCAGTTGCTTGAGCTCGTCCTCGCTGAACTTCTCTTCCAGCACCGGCGCCATGGCAGTGGGGGCCAGCTTGACGGCGCGGTCGCGCAGGACGGACTCGATGTCGCCGTAGAACTTCTTCACCTCGGCTTGCACGTCCTTGGCCACGGCCTCGCGCTTGTCGGCGGGCTGCTGCGCCACGGCCGGGCCCGTGGCTTCCAGAATCTGTTGGGCCGTCTGGGCGGCGATGGAACGGGCGACGTTCTCCACCGAGGGTTGCTGCAGCTGGATGACCTTGGCGATCAGTTCCTTCTTGGTCTGGGCCTGGGCCAGGCCGGTCAGCATCAGGCCTGCCACCAGGGCGAGGGTCCAGCGGGTCATCTTGGGAGTCATTCGGCAGTGTCCTCGGTCGTACCGTTCGCGTCGCCTTCGGCGGCGCCTGCATCGTTTTCGACGATGCGTTGCAGGCCGCTCAGCTTGGCGCCGTCGTCCAGGGCGATCAGCGTGACCCCCTGCGTGGCACGGCCCAGTTCGCGGATTTCGGCGACACGGGTGCGCACCAGCACGCCCTTGTCGGTGATCAGCATGATCTCGTCCTCCGGGCGCACCAGCGTGGCGGCCACGACCTTGCCGTTGCGCTCGCTCTGCTGGATGGCGATCATGCCCTTGGTGCCACGGCCGTGGCGGGTGTACTCGACGATGGAGGTGCGCTTGCCGAAGCCGTTCTCGGTGGCGGTCAGCACGGACTGGGTCTCGTCCTCGGCCACCAGCATCGCGATCAGCGACTGGCCGTCCTCCAGCATCATGCCGCGCACGCCGCGGGCGCTGCGGCCCATCGGACGCACATCGTCCTCGTCGAAACGCACGGCCTTGCCGCTGTCGCTGAAGAGCATGACGTCGTGCTTGCCGTCGGTCAGCGCCGCGCCGATCAGGAAATCGCCCTCGTCCAGGCCCACCGCGATGATGCCGGCCTTGCGCGGGTTGCTGAAGTCGTTCAGCGGCGTCTTCTTGACCGTGCCCATCTTGGTGGCCATGAAGACGTAGTGATCTTCAGGGAAGCTGCGGAACTCGCCGGTCAGCGGCAGCACCACGGTGACCTTCTCGCCCGGCTGCAGCGGGAACATGTTGACGATGGGCTTGCCACGGCTGGCGCGGCCGCCCTGCGGCACTTCCCAGACCTTGAGCCAGTACACCCGGCCCAGGTCGCTGAAGCACAGGATCCAGTCGTGGGTGTTGGCGATGAAGAGCTGGTCGATCCAGTCGTCTTCCTTGGTGGCGGTGGCCTGCTTGCCGCGGCCACCACGGCGCTGGGCGCGGTACTCGGCCAGCGGCTGGCTCTTGATGTAGCCGGTGTGGCTGAGCGTCACCACCATGTCGGTGGGGGTGATCAGATCCTCGGTGCCCAGCTCCTGCACGTTGTGCTCGACCACCGAGCGGCGCGCGCCGATCTTGGTCTGGCCGAACTCCTGGCGCAGGGCGATGAGTTCCTCGCTGATGATCGTCGTCACCCGGGCCGGCTTGGCCAGGATGTCCAGCAGGTCGGCGATCTGGGCCATCACCTCGCGGTACTCGCCAATGATCTTGTCCTGCTCCAGGCCGGTCAGGCGCTGCAGGCGCATCTGCAGGATCTCGCCGGCTTGGTCTTCCGACAGGCGGTACAGGCCATCGGCCTGCATGCCGAAGTGCATCGGCAGGCCTTCCGGCCGGTAGGCGGCCGCACCGCCGGGGTTCTCGCCTTCGGCGCGCGAGAGCATTTCGCGCACCAGCGAGGAGTCCCAGCTCTGCTGCATCAGGGCCATCTTGGCCACCGGCGGGGTGGGCGATTCCTTGATGATGCGGATGAACTCGTCGATGTTGGCCAGCGCAACAGCCAGACCTTCCAGCACATGGCCGCGCTCGCGGGCCTTGCGCAGTTCATAGACGGTGCGGCGGGTCACCACCTCGCGGCGGTGCTCCAGGAAGATCTCCAGCAGCTGCTTGAGGTTGCACAGCTTGGGCTGGCCATCCACCAGCGCCACCATGTTGATGCCGAAGGTGTCCTGCAGCTGGGTCTGCTTGTACAGGTTGTTGAGCACCACCTCGGGCACTTCGCCGCGCTTGAGCTCGATCACCACCCGCATGCCGGACTTGTCGGACTCGTCCTGGATGTGGCTGATGCCCTCGAGCTTCTTCTCGTGCACCAACTCAGCGATGCGTTCCAGCAGCGTCTTCTTGTTGACCTGGTAGGGGATCTCGTCAACGATGATCGCCTGCCGCTGGCCACGGTCGATGTCCTCGAAGTGGACCTTGGCGCGCATCACCACCTTGCCGCGGCCGGTGCGGTAACCCTCGCGCACGCCGTTGACGCCGTAGATGATGCCGGCGGTCGGGAAGTCCGGCGCCGGGATGATTTCCATCAACTGTTCCAGCGTCGCGTCCGGCGCCTTCAGCAGGTGCAGGCAGGCATCCACCACCTCGTTGAGGTTGTGCGGCGGAATGTTGGTGGCCATGCCCACCGCGATACCGGCCGAGCCATTCACCAGCAAATTGGGCAGACGGGTGGGCAGAACCAGGGGTTCTTTCTCGGAACCGTCATAGTTCGGACCGAAATCGACAGTTTCCTTGTCGATGTCCGCCAGCATTTCATGGGCGATTTTGGCCAGGCGGATTTCGGTGTACCGCATGGCCGCGGCGTTGTCGCCGTCCACCGAGCCGAAGTTGCCCTGGCCGTCCACCAGCATGTGGCGCAGCGAGAAGTCCTGCGCCATCCGGACGATGGTGTCGTAGACCGCGGTGTCGCCGTGCGGGTGGTACTTACCGATCACGTCACCGACGATACGGGCCGACTTCTTGTAAGGCCGGTTCCAGTCGTTGTTGAGCTCGTGCATCGCGAAGAGCACGCGCCGGTGCACCGGCTTCAGGCCATCGCGGGCGTCGGGCAGGGCGCGTCCGACGATGACGCTCATCGCGTAGTCCAGATACGAACGCCGCATCTCCTCTTCGAGACTGATGGGCAGGGTTTCCTTGGCGAATGAAGTCATGAACGGAATGTGACGCGAGGCCGGAGAGACGCCACGCAGAGGTGGGCGCAACAGGTCGAACAGCCGATTCTAAACCGGGGCTCTTGTGGCTCCGGAGCAACAAGGCTGGTCGCTTTGGGCGGGCCCTGGCACACAATACGGGCAATCGGACGCCCTATGGCACAATCAGTCGTCGATGGCAAGCGGTCCTTTCCTTGGGCCGTTCGCTGTTTATCTCGCTTCCGATTTGGACATATCGCAGACAACCTGCGGCTTTCCTTGAGAGGAGAATCATGAAGAAACTGAACAAGGTGGCGATGCTGTTTGCAGCCGCTGCGCTTGCCGCTCCCCTGTCGAGCGCTCTGGCCCAGTCGGTCGACAACTGGCGCGCCACGGACGGCACCGTCTGGAAGAACGGCACCAACGAACTGTGCTGGCGTGACAGCAACTGGACCCCGGCCACCGGCGTTCAGGGTTGCGATGGCGTGCCTGCTCCGGTCGCTCCGGCTCCGGCTCCCGCCCCTGTGGCAGCTCCGGCTCCCGCCCCGGCTCCCGCTCCCGCTCCGGTGCCCGCCGCGCCGACCAGCGAAAAGGTGACCTACGCTGCTGACGCGTTCTTCGACTTCGACAAGGCGACCCTGAAGCCGGCCGCCAAGGAGAAGCTGGACGACCTGGTGTCCAAGACCTCCGGCATGAACCTGGAAGTCATCATCGCCGTCGGCCACACCGACAGCGTTGGCTCCGACGCCTACAACCAGAAGCTGTCGGTCAAGCGTGCTGACTCGGTCAAGGCTTACCTGGTGAGCAAGGGCATCGAGAAGACCCGCGTCTACACCGAAGGCAAGGGCGAAAAGCAGCCCGTGGCTTCGAACAAGACCGCCGAAGGTCGCGCCAAGAACCGCCGCGTGGAAATCGAAGTGGTCGGTACCCGCGCCAAGTAATCAGCTCTCCGGCTGTTGCTCGAAACCCCGCTCAGGCGGGGTTTTTTCTTTTCTGCCGCTAACATCACGTTCATGGTGAACGCAGACCCCCAAGAACTCGACAAATTCGGAGAGCTGGCCCATCGGTGGTGGGATGCCGAAGGCGAATTTGCGCCCCTCCACCAGATCAATCCGCTCCGCCTGGACTGGATTGCCGCACAGGCACGCCTCGAAGATGCTGAGGTGCTGGATGTGGGTTGTGGCGGCGGCATCCTGGCCGAGTCGATGGCCCGTCGCAAGGCCAAGGTGCTGGGCATCGATCTCTCCGCAAAGCCGTTGAAGGTGGCTCAATTGCACGCTCTGGAGGCGGGTGTCGACAACCTGGCCTACCGCGAAGTGGCGGTGGAAGACCTCGCGACCGAGCGGCCCGCCAGCTTCGACGTGGTGACCTGCATGGAGATGCTGGAGCACGTGCCGGATCCGGCCTCCGTCGTTCGCGCCTGCGCCCAACTCGTTCGGCCGGGGGGCTGGGTGTTCTTCTCCACGATCAACCGCAATCCCAAGTCCTTCCTGTTCGCCATCGTGGGTGCCGAACATGTGCTCAAACTGCTGCCCAAGGGCACACACGAGTACGCCCGCTTCATCAAGCCCAGCGAACTGTCGGCGCACATCCGCGCGGCCGGTCTGTCGGTCGAGGGCTTCAAGGGCATGGAATACAACCCGCTGAGCAAGCGTTACTGGCTGTCGGCCGACACCTCGGTCAACTATCTGGTGGCATGTCGCAAGAGCGCGTGAGCGGTTGCGCGGGTCTGCTGTTCGACCTGGACGGCACACTCATCGACAGTGCGCCTGACCTGGCGGGGGCGCTCAACCGGCTGCGCGCCTTGAAGGGCCTGCCGCCCTTGCCCTACGAGGCCCTGCGTCCGCTGGTGGGCAGTGGCGCACGTGGCATGGTGGGCGCCGGGTTCGGGCTCCAGCCGGGGGACGATGGTTTCGAGGCGCTGCGCGATGCCTTTCTGGCAGAGTACCAGGCGCGCTTTCTGGATGAGACCCGGGTGTTCGAGCAGGCCCATTGGCTGCTTGGTGAACTGGAAGCCCGGTCGCTGCCCTGGGGCATCGTCACCAACAAGGCCACCCGCTTTGCCGAGCCGGTGGTGCAGGGCCTCGGGTTGGATGCGCGCAGCGCCGCCCTGGTGTGCGGCGACACCACGCCCCACGCCAAGCCCCACCCCGCGCCGCTGCTGGAGGCGGCCGCCCGGCTGGGTGTCCCGGCGGGCGAGTGCGTCTATGTGGGCGATGACCTGCGGGACATCCAGGCCGGGCGCGCGGCCGGCATGCGCACCGTGGCCGTCACCTGGGGCTACCTCGGCGTGGGAGAGGCGGTGACCGATTGGGGGGCCGATCTGGTCATCGAAACACCACAGACCCTCTTGAAGTGGCTGGATCTGGCCTAAACTACGGCTCATCCTGGGGCCGACCTGGTTTCGACGTGGGTGCGGAGTCGGGATAGTGCATGTCGAGCACCAGTTCGCTCGTTAAACCACTGGAAACAAAGTAACTGCGAACGACGAACGTTTCGCCCTCGCCGCTTAACACCGGTGAGCCTCTCAACGGTTGGCCCATGGGCCGGGCGTGAGCCGCAAGGCAAGCGCTGAGAGGTCATTCACATGGGCTGGTCTCCTGGTTGGCCATGCATCAGGAGGTGAGATCAAGTGGCTGGTGTCATCGGTAGCGTGCTGCTGCGCGACCGAAGGCACGAGAATCAAATCAGTCAGCTAAGCATGTAGATCTACCTGGCGATGGCTTGCGGACGGGGGTTCAATTCCCCCCGGCTCCACCACTTACCCTCACACTTAGGTGTGAAAACGATCAAGGCCCTAAGTAAATCAACGACTTAGGGCCTTTTTCTCGTCCATATGGGACCAGATTCGCCCCGGTTCATCCAGGGGGCGTGAGGGTAGCTTTGAGGGTAACTGGCCCTATGTGAGGGTAGGTGCTGCTAGAGTTACCCTCATGGCAGCCCTGAACCTCCTCTCCGACAAGGCCATCCGAGCCGCCTGCAAGCGTGCACTCGACACCGGGAGCGGCGAGCGCATGACGGACGGGGGTGGACTCCGGTTGGATGTCCAGGCGTCGGGAGTGGGGTGGTGGCGTCTGCGTTACCGCTTCGGCGGCCGGCAGTCCATGCTGTCGCTGGGGGTCTATCCGGCGGTGCCCTTGACGCTGGCCCGCCAGCGACGTGATGAGGCCCAGGCGCAGATCGCAACGGGGATCGACCCCAGCGACGTTCGCAAGGCCGACAAGTCCACCAAGGCGGCAGCCGCGGAGGTGACGCGCATCGTGGAGGCCGGGCTGCCTGTGCCTGGCACGTTCGAGGCGGTGACTCGCGAGTGGCTGAGCACCGTGCACCGCGCCAAGGTGAGCGCCAGCCATGCCGACCGTACTGAGACCCGCTTCGAGCAAGATGTCTTCCCCTGGATTGGCACCCGCCCCCTGGCTGAAATCGAAGCACCGGAACTGCTGGCGGTGTTGCGCCGAATCACCGGTCGCGGTGCCATCGAGACAGCTCACCGCGCCAAGGATGCCTGCGGGCAGGTCTTCCGCTACGGCATCGCGGCGGGCTACTGCCAACGCAACCCGGCCGCCGATCTGCGCGACGCCCTGCCGCCCGTCCAGACGAAACACTTGGCGGCCATCGTGGATCCCAAGCAGGCCGGGCAACTTCTCCGCGACGTGGCCGACTACAACGGTCACCCGGTCACGCGGGCCGCGCTGGCGCTGTCGGCCTTGTTGCTGCTTCGTCCGGGTGAGCTACGGCAGATGGAGTGGGCATGGGTGGATTTGGAAACCGCGACCCTGACCGTTCCGGGGGAGGTGATGAAGCGAAAGAAGGCTGACAAGGAGAACGGCCCGCCGCACGTGGTTCCGCTGGCTACCCAGGCAGTGGCCGTCCTGCGCGAGTTGCAGCCGCTGACCGGTGCCACGCCGTTCGTCTTTCCGTCGGTCACCTCGCCAAAGACCCGTTGCATGAGCGAGAACACGGTGCGCAGTGCGCTGCGCCGCATGGGGTACGGCAACGACGATATGACCGCGCACGGCTTTCGTGCCATGGCGCGCACCATGGCCGCGGAGCGCCTGGGTATTGCCCCGGAGGTGATCGAGGCGCAACTGGCTCACGCAGTGCCCGACGCCCTCGGCCGCGCCTACAACCGGACCCAGTATCTTGAGCAGCGGCGGGCCTTGATGACCCAGTGGGCGGATTACCTGGATGCCTTGCGCGAAGGAGCCAAGGTGCTGCCGTTCAAGGAGGTCGCGTAAATGGCCGGCCAGGAGCAGCTATCTGTACCCCGCTACGGTCGAGAGGTGTTCGTCGCGATCCAGGAGACCTATCTGGGTGACATGGGCGCGCGAGACCTTGAAGTACGCGATACAGGCGTCTGGCTGCCATCTTCGCTGAGCACACTGTTTGCATGGGCACCTGCGTGCGATCTCGACGGCCCAGACAGCCCTGATCCGCTCAGCACGCCAGCGCTACCTTTCCCCTTTACAGCTGGACAGTTGGCCGCTTGGATGTTGGACGGTTGGGGCAGTTTTGTCTGGGAAGCGGTATTTGAAGCTGACTCCGAGTCAACTGCAGAGGAGAACGCCGAACGCGCGTTTGGCCGTTTGGGTGATCGGGGCAAGAAGGTGCGAGCAGCGTTGTCACAGGCGTATGAGGTGCGTCAACGCGTTGCGCATCTGCTCGGTGCTTCCATGCAGCTAGACATTGGGGACGCTGCAGCCGAGCGGGAATGGCGGTGCGCAATGGTGCAGGCCTTGTGGATCGAGCAACCGGATTGCTACATCAAGCCGGAAGGGATTTCTCTCCTCCCTGGCGCCTCAAAGGAAAAAGCCTCCAAGCTCGCAGAACAGATGGATGCGATCTTAGAGATTCTGGTCACGAATGGATTTGACCCCCTGAACTTGACGTACAGGAATGGTCAGCCATCACCTGCCAAGCAGATTGCTTGGCTCGAATTTCAAAAGCGCTTCCCATCCAGCAAGTTCAGACCCGCCTGGCAAGAGCTACTGAATCTCGAGCGGGTCAAGCACACACCAGGCAAATAGTCTCGGTGACCTTGCCCAACCACCTTGCCACTTCGCATGTGGGAAGGTGGGTGGTTGCGTGTGGCAAGGTGGCGGCGGAAAAGTGTGAAGCCTCATCCACTCACTGGCTTCACACATGCCGACAAAAGCCCAGACAGGCGTTGCTCTCCATTCCTTCCCGAGCGGGGTTTCCGACGTCGCACTTATTGACGCTCCGACAGCTGCCAGCATCGGCAGCATGTCCTTGAGCTGGTGGCACGCCGAGGTCGCCGCCCTTCGCGCGCCTCAGCCGGTCATCCGCCGGCCCCGCTGCACGCGGTGGAGCTTGGCGGACGTGCGTGCCTATTGGGCGGCCCTGGCCGAGCAGGGTGCGCAGGACACAGCCGGCGCAGCCCGGCTGTTCGCCACCACACAGAAGGCGACAGCGGCGGCTGTTGCCAAGCGGGCCAAGTCGGCACGGACAGGGGAGTAAGGCCATGCGTCACGCATCGTTGTGTGATCGCGCTAGCGCTCCCGAGTCCAACCAGAAGCCCCTGCGTCGATTCCGCCCACCTCCCGGGCAGCTCTTAACCTACGAGAGCATTAAAGGCTACTGGCGAGCCACCGGCGCAATCGAGGGATCCGGCTTCTTTTCAGTCGTGTGGGAAACACATCGCTTCATCCACTGGGCACCGTTGCATGACTTCTGCCACGCCGATCTTCTGCGATTGATCGCCGAATGCCGAAGCGCAGATCGATATGCGGGTTTGCCGGGCGCCAGGCCAGAGGCAGGGAGGGGAAATTGAGTGTGCGGTGTATCAACGCTGTTTTCGAGCGATCCGGGCATACAGGTACGGAGCTTCTGATGCTGCTGGCGCTCGCTGACCATTCAGATGACCACGGCAACAGCTACCCCTCTGTGGCCACGCTTGCTCGCAAATGCCGCATGAAGTCGAGGAATGCGAATTACATCCTCGCCGCTCTGCAGGCCAGCGGTGAATTGTGCGTGGTGAAGAACGGGGCTCCGAGAGGAACAAACCTCTATCGGATCATGTTGGCATCTCTGGGGGGCAATCCCCTGCAAGGCAGTGCACCCCTGCAGGCCGGTGCATCTCTGCAAGCTGTTGCACCCCTGCACCCTGTTGCAGCCATGCAATCTGGTGCAGCAACCTCTGCAAAGGGGTGCATGAAGCCCCTGCAAAGCCTTGCAGACGAACCGTCATTGAACCGACAGGAACCGTCAAAGCAGGATAGAAGTTCTTCGACGACTCGGCCAGCTGCCAAAACCCGAGCCGCTTGCCTCGAAGGATTCGACGCATTCTGGGGGCTGTATCCGAATCGCAAAGCAAAGCAGGATGCCCTGAAGGCCTGGGCCAGGCTGAAGCCTGACCCGCAGTTGCAGGCGTTGATCCTTCAGGCCGTCCGGGAGCAAAGCCAGGGCGCTGACTGGCGAAAGGAGGCGGGGCGTTTCGTCCCCCACGCAGCAACTTGGCTGAACGGAGGGCGGTGGATGGATGAGCCAGCCGGTGTGACGGCGAGCCACCAGCAACTCGACCTGCAGGGGGTGCTCTGATGCGTGGACATCAAGCGCTAATCCAGATGCGTCTGAGGGGATTGGTCCCCCTCTACGGCGTCGAGATCGAAACCGACGCTCGCAGCAGTGGCTGGCCCGAGCAATGGCCACAGCTTCATGCGGAGTATGGCGTTCATTCCCCTCAAGCCTATGTGCATATCGAGCCGGAAGATCGGCTGGCGCTGCTGGATCTTCGGTGGGTGCATGGTCTTGAGGCCCGTGTGGAAGGCATAGATCCGCAGCGAGTGAATGCCGTCGTCGAGGCCTTGGCGCTGGCAGGTGCATTGCGGGTGATCGGTATCGTGTATGCGCCGCGGCCGGGCGGCGAGACCGCCTCAATCGAGATCATCGACTCGAAGGGGGTGATGTCGTGGCGCAAGTGATTTCTTCGGACACGATCGACTTTGCGGCCTACATGGCCGAAACCGAAGCCCGTCAGAAGGTCCGCCCCGCACGCGAATGGTTTGCCGAGATGGTCGAGAACTTGGGCAAACCCAGGCAGGAGGCCCGGAGCTTCCTGCCTTGGAACAAGACTCACGCCCACTTTGCGTTCAGGCCGGGCGAAGTCACCCTGTGGGCGGGGGTCAACGGCCACGGCAAGAGCCAGGTGACCGGGTTGTCCGCGCTGTCGCTGGTTGCTCAGGGGCAGCGGGTGTGCATCGCCTCGTTCGAGATGAAGCCCAGCCGCACGCTGGACCGGATGACACGGCAGTTCTCAGGTGCGCGCCTGCCCGACGGTAGCCTCTCCGATCCGGCGTTGCTTGACGCCTACCGTGAGGTCTTCGAACAACTGGCGGCCTACACGGACGGGCGCCTCTGGCTCTACGACCAGCAGGGGACCGTGGCCACGAAGACGATCCTGGGCGTCATGCGGTATGCGGCCTACGAACTCCGGTGCCAGCACTTCGTCGTGGACTCGCTCATGAAGTGCGTGCGAGGCGAAGACGACTACAACGGCCAGAAGGACTTCGTGGACGAGCTGACCGCCATTGCGCGCGATTCCGGCATGCACGTCCACTTGGTGCACCACCTACGCAAGCTCGGGTCTGAGGGGGATACGCCCGACAAGAGCGACGTAAAGGGATCCGGTGCCATCACCGACCAGGTGGACAACCTCCTGCTGGTGTGGCGCAACAAGCCCAAGGAGCGGGACCGCCAGGCCGGCAAGCGAATTGACGACACGATGCCCGACGCCATGCTCATCTGCGACAAGCAGCGCAATGGCGAATGGGAGGGACGCGTCGCGCTGTGGTTTGATCCAGAGTCCCAGCAATACACACCCTCCAGCGCCCGTGCCCAACTTGACTATGCACGCTGGCCGCACGAGCCGTGATGTGCAGCAGAATCCTGCGATGGTCGATCTCTCTGCCCTGATGCACGCGCTGCCTGTTTCGGCCGTGGAGCCGGGCCACGTGGCGTCGCTCAGCGGCATCGTGAGCGTCCCCAAGGAACGCGAGTGGGAGGTGGGCCTCTACCTGCTGGAGCCGCCAGCCGGTCTGCGCCGGCCCTACGTCGATCCGGAGCGAGCCTTGTCGCTGTTGCTCCGTCATCACGGCATGGCGGCGGACGTGGCGCAAGCACGCGCCCAAGGCGCTTGCGCCCGGATGCGAGCTGCCATCGACGACAGCCGCTGGGTGACCTTCTTCGACTACTTCGTCCCCGACTCGCCCGAATGCTTGCCCGTGGCCGACTTCACCACCTGGCTGCGAGCCGAGAACGACCGGCCCCATGGTTCAAAGGCCACGGGTGGTGCCGTGTCGCCCTCGCTGCTCAACTTCCTTGACCAATCGGCCGAGCTGGCCAGCCGCACCCCGATGTTTAGCGATCCAGGTAACCGGTCAGACCCCTGGTCGCTGGAGAGCTTGCCCGCGCTGCCGCCGCCCAATGCCATGTTCGAGTACCTGCCGGGCCCGCCTTGGAACGACAGCATGGAGGAGGAGTGGACAACTTCCGATCACCCCTATCTGGCCTGGCGGGAGGCGATGCGTCCTATCGCGCAGCAGCTGGAGGCAATGCTGGGCGCACCGGTGTTTTACTTTGGCGACCTCTCTTTCATCGGAGATGACGATGGGCTCCACCGCTTCCTGATGCTGCATTGGTGCTGCAGCTACAAGCCGGCGTCCACCTTTGTTCGTTTTCTGATGAAAGTCAGTGGGGCCAGGGATGTCGAGGAGCTGAAGGCCACGCTGATCGACCCATCCCAGTACCCCCAGCCGATCAAGATGCCCAGCGTGCATGGCGGCGTGGAAGCGCGATGCCCCCGCATGGACTACCGGCAGTTCGCCGGACGAGAACGGGCGTGAAAAGCGCCCGGTAGCCCCAGCTTAAACCGACGGTTTGGCTGCGTACCGGGTGCGTACCGACGGTGCGCCGTGGCCCCGCTTCTGCTGTTAACTCAGTTGGTAACCGGCGCTCTTGGACACAAAGAAGGAGGGTCTACCCGCGGCAATACGACGGCTGCCCAGGGTATCGCCGCGCTCCTTACCTGTCCGCCCTGGCCGCCAGCCGCACCGCTGCATCACTGAGGTCCGCGAGCATGAGGCTCATTTCCCTGGCGACCTTCGCGCTGATTAGGAAGAAGAGGGCAAAGAAGACGCCGCCGATGGCCCCCAGAATCCGGTCGCTACCGCTACCGAAGACCGGGGAGAGGAAGCCGGCCAAGGCACAGAGCACCGCAAGAACGATCCCCACCCAGTACCCAAGCTGCACCAGGCCGCGGAAGGTCGGGTACAGCGACTGGCCACGCATGACTGCAGCAAAGGCCTGAAGGTCCGAGCCGCGCGGGCTGGATAACTCCACCCGGTCGGAGAAGATCGGCGCCGGATCTGCGGGGGCCTCCAGGGTTGGCTCGCGCCGCGGCCGCCGGACTGCTTCGATGCCCTTGGCTGCAGCCGTCGCCTCGACCCGGCTGTAGATGGCGCCGCACTTCGGGCAGGCTTCCAGGTCACCACCGTCCGCGGCCGGGTTCAGGTGGTCGCACTTCAAACAACGTCTCTCCATGAACTTCTCCTCTGCGGGAGAAGATGCCACGGTAGCCGGAAAGACCCACGCGGCTTGTCATCTGGGTTGCGGATGGGCCCAGCTGCCGCGCCCATTCCCGATGATCCGGAGAGCCGGCTGGGCCCGCTCTCCGGGCATTTGGCCCATTAGGCAGACCCCCGGCGTTCAATCTTTGAAAGCGATCAGGAGGACGGCTACGCCGGTGAGGAACGCAGAGATGGCGGCATAGAGGTTCATGTCGATTGAGATCATGCCGAGCGCATTCGCTGCGGTGGAGGCTCCATGGGCTGCGTTGATCAGCAGGTCGCGTTGCTGGGAGTTGATGGTGTCTGATGCCGCGACCATGACTAGCGAACTAGCAGAGCTAGCTAGTGACGCCGCGTTCTTCTGCTGGCTGGCTGATATCAGCCAGAGTGCGGACGACACTAGGCTACCAACCGCGGCGAGAGCCGAGAGGACTCGAGCAAAGAGCTTCATGTATGTCAGATCGTTGGGACGACGCGGGCGCGGTACACCAGCAAGATCTCTCGCCTGACACCGTCAAGGCTGCTGACGGATGGATGGCAAATGTGGGATCGTTCGCCGGGTGTGGATAGGTGATAGAGGCGTCCTTCCTTGGCGACCGTCACGAAGATGGTGCGGCCGTCGAGGGTCTGACAGTCGAGCGTGGCAACAGGCTTGGGCGGGCTGGGCATGGTCGGTTCGGTTGTGCTGAAGCAGCCTCAAGTGTTATCGACGGCGGTGGCCTTGGTCAGTCCTTGGGGCGATGTCTCCAGCCTGTTGCGCTTCAGCCGACCTCGTCGGATACCCGCGAGGCGCGTAGCGCTGGAGTGAGCAGTGACCGAGCCGTTGCTTTGCAACGAGGAGGCGATCTGGGTCTCGACGTGACGGCCGAATGCAGTTGTTGCTGGGGAGGTTGACGAAAATAGGAATTCGCACAAAAATGAGATTGACGATTTCAAGGATCTGCACAAATGACGCTTCCTTTGCCTGTCGCTTTCAACTCCGCTCTGTCCTCTGATCGACTTCAAGAGGTGGCGTCTTGGCTGTTGGAGGAGTTCTATGCGACAGAGGACGACTTGTCTCGGAGGACTGACACTGGATATACCCGCGGCTGTACGACGTTCGGTCGGCAGCGCAGTCGCATCGTGGCCGAAGTTGCATCTGGGAAGCATCATTGGCTTGGTCTATCAAACGGCAACAACGATCTCGTCTTCACAATCGGAGGCGTGCCTTGTCGGTTTAGTAACGATGATCCGGTCAACCCCTCCAAGAAGGCTGTGCTGACTGCGAACCGCCATCAGATGGGTTTTCTTGAGTTCGCTAGCCCTGGAGAGCCGGGGCGGTTTTGCTTCATCATCGATCGCGGACAGGACGGGGCCGGTGAGCCGCGCGTTGAGCTCCTGGGCTTCACGCCTAGTGACGAGGTTGCTTGTCGCTGGGTCTCTGACACTGTGCGTGTACTGCGTATGGAAGGTGAACAGCCCCTGGCTCCAATGGTGCCTGTGGGCAAGCCGCAAATCGGGCCCAAGCGCCGCGACGAAGGCGACGCGGCCACAGAAGCTGTTCAATGAGCACAGGATTCATTGGGAGCAATCTGCGACTGGCCCGTTTATTTCACGACCTGTCGCTCACGGACTTGGGCGACAGGGTCAGCGTGTCCAAGCAGTTCCTCAGCCGCATCGAAACTGGTGCGGAGGTCGCATCGACTCAGCTCCAAGAGAGTCTGGCCCAAGAGTTGGGCGTGCTGCCCGACTTCTTTCATTACGTCGATACCAACCCCATCGTTGACGAGCAGTGCCATTTCCGCAGACAGCTAACAACTAAGGTGGCGCTGCGTCAGGTTGCTCGTGCGCGGGGTGAAATGCTCAAGCGATTGATCGGCGTGCTCGACGAGCATGTTGAGTTGCCCTCGTACCGGGTGAAGGAGGCCGATGCGGAGACGACGGAGGCTATTGAGCGTGCTGCGGAAGCCTTCCGGGCACTGTTCGGCTTGGGCATGGGGCCCTTGAGCAGCGTGACGCGGATTGCTGAGAACGCGGGGGCTGTCGTCATGCGAGTGCGCGGGCTGGCGCCAGAGATCGACGCAGTTTCCTTTGCGACCAAGCGGCCCCTGATTGCATTGAACGCCGATGGGCGATCAGCTTGCCGTGAGCGTTTCGGCATCGCTCATGAGTTGGGGCACTTTTCGCTGCACATCGGTGTCCTTACCGGTGATCGCTTGACCGAGGCCCAGGCCAACCGGTTTGCTAGTGCGCTGCTACTACCGCGCAGTGCCTTTGCTACCGAATGCCGGATGGCATTGCGAGGTACGCGTTTGAATTGGACGGGGTTGTCCGAGCTAAAGATGCGCTGGGGCGTATCCAAGGCGGCGCTCATTTTCCGAGCTCGACAGCTTGGCTTGTTCACCGAAGATCAAGCGAGGGCGGGCTATGTCGGCCTTAACCGGCATGGCGAAGCGCAGCGCGAGACGGAAGACCATTTGATTCCACGCGAGGATCCTGAGGTGATCGTGGAGAGCCTCAAGGTGATGAGGGAGCATTTCGGCGTGCCAGAAGCCGCTGTCGCTCGCGAGATGCGTGTGAGGCCCCAAATCATGCAGTCCCTGCTGGGCTACTCAACTGGAGATCAGCCGGCCAATGTCGTTCAGCTCACGCCTCAGAGGTCAGCTGCCTGACATCACCTCTTCAGGACATTGCGGGCAGAGCGTCGGTGCGGGGAGCTGCTGGCGTTGACAGAGAAGAACGCCGGATCTCATGGCATAGGAACCAGTGCGGCCGCCTGGTTCGACCGCACTGCTCTGCCTCCGTCGGAAATGGGCTTGACCAAGGACGAATCCAGCCGCTACCAACAGCTCGTCGCCATACGTGCGAGCACTTTGAGACGGCAGTGGCGACGGTAGAGGCGGGGCTGGCCAGTGTCGGCTCAGGTCAACGAGTATCGGCGCTGCCCGTCGAGCGACGCGAACACCTTCGGGTCTTCCGTTGGGTTGAGTCGTTCGCCCGTGGCGAGCCGGTACGATGCAAGACCGGTGAGGCTGGACCGTCCGCTCAGATTGCTCGTATCGATGCTGGCGCTGATACGTTCGATGATGCAGATTTCGCCGTTTGGGCCTTTGGCGTGGAGTTGTTCGGTGCTCATGATGGGAATGGTAGCCCGGGAAGCGCCGCGCCCAGGACCGGCCCACAGCGGAGACCATGACCGCGGGCTAGCCAGCCGACTTTCTTCGGCTGAAACAAGCCCGTGAGTTGGCTGCCGAAAGTGATCCTCAGAATCCCGGATTACCCGTGCGGGTTGTCAAGGGACGCTGTGCTGATGGCGCCAAGCAAGGGGCGTGACGGGGAATGGTGCGCGCGAGGGGAATCGAACCCCTATGGGGCTCACACCCCACCAACTTCCCAAAGGCCCGTGATCTAAGGCCCTTGGGCAAGTTGGCGCGTATACCGATTTCGCCACACGCGCAGTGAACATTAGTTGAGGCCGCTGTCTCTAATTTCAAGAGGGCCGTTCGTATGGCTGACAGCTTGCGCGCTTCTAGAACCAGCCCCGAGTCCCACACCGCGTGCAGGTTCGTGCCCCGGCCGAAGGCATGCACCTGGTACAGGTTGCCGCCCTTGTCCGCAGCCTGGCCAGCGTGCAGCGGCTGGTGCACATCGGCGACCAGGTGCATGAGTGCGTATTCCACGCGATGGCGGACACGATTCCACGCTGATGGCGGACAGTGTTCCACCATGATGGCGGACAGTGTTCCACGCTGAAGGCGGACAGCATTCCAAACTGATGGCGGACACCTGCGGGGTGTTCTGAGTGACCCGAACGCGGCATACGCTGCCCGGTTTTTTTGACCGGAGCCAGCGATGCCCACACCCAGGGTCACCATGAGCAAACTACGACACACACTGCAACTGCTGCACCGCGGGGCCTTGAGCACCCGTCAAATCGGTGCCGCCCTCGGCATCTCCAAATCCACTGTCAGCGAGATAGCCAGCTACGCGCGCGTGGCCGGCGTGGACTGGGCTACGGCCCAGAGCCTGAACGACGACGAACTCCAGGCCCGGCTTTACAAGCCACCCGTGGCGCGCGAGTCCCGGCACCTCGAACCCGACCACGCCCACATCCACCGCGAACTGCGCCGACCTGGCGTGACGCTGCAGCTGCTGTGGGAGGAATACCAGCAACAGCACAGCGGTCAGGCGTACAAGTACAGCGCCTTCTGCGAGAAGTACAAGGCTTGGGCCCGGCGCCTGCAGCGCTCCATGCGCCAGACCCACTCGGGCGGTGACAAGCTCTTCGTGGACTACGCCGGCCAGACCGTGCCCGTCGTGGACGCCAGCACCGGCGAGATACGCCCGGCCCAGGTCTTCGTGGCAGTGCTGGGCGCATCGAACTACACCTACGCCTGCGCCACTGCCAGCCAGAAGGCCGCTGACTGGGTGGCCAGCATCATTGCCACGCTGGAGTTCATCGGCGGCGTGCCCCGCCTGCTGGTGCCCGACCAGCCGCGCGCCCTCATGGCCCGCCCCGACCGCTACGAGCCCACCGCGCACCGCCTGCTCGAAGAACTCTGTGCGCACTACAGCCTGGCCGTGATGCCCGCGCGCCCGGCCAAGCCACGCGACAAACCCAAGGTGGAGGTCGCCGTGCAGGTGGTCGAGCGCTGGATTCTGGCCCGGCTGCGCCACCAGACCTTCTTCAGCCTGGCCGAGCTCAACCGGGCGATTGCCGCCTTGCTGGTGGACTTGAACCAGCGCGCGTTCAAGAAGCTGCCGGGCAACCGCGCCAGTGCCTTCGCCGAGCTTGACCGGCCGGCCCTGCGCCCCCTGCCGGCGGTGCGCATGCCCATCGCGCGCTTCAAACCCGCCCGCGTCAACATCGATTACCACGTCGAGCTCGATGGCCACTACTACTCGGTGCCCCACGCCCTGGTGGGCGAGCCGGTGGAGTTGCGCATCACGGCCGGCACGGTCGAAGTCCTGCATGGCGGCAAACGGGTGGCCGCCCACGCCCTCAATCCCCGCCGGGGTGCACACACCACCACACCTGAGCACATGCCGGCCTCGCACCGGGCGCACCTGCAGTGGACGCCGGCCAAGCTCATCGCCTGGGGCGAGCGCGTGGGTGCGGCCACCGCCGCCGTGGTGCGCTGGCAGATGGAGCACCGCCAGCATCCCGAGCAGGGTTACCGCTCCTGTCTGGGCCTCATGCGCCTGGGCCGTGAGTACGGGGCTGACCGGCTGGAGGCCGCCTGTGCGCGGGCGCAGTCGATTCGCTCACCGTCCTACAAGAGCATCGCCTCCATCCTGGGCTGCGGCCTGGACCAGCGGCCGCTGGATGCGCCGATGGCCGCACAGGCGAGCCTGCCGCTGCACGAGAACGTGCGCGGGCCGGACTACTACCACTGAGCTCCAACGCGCAAGCAAACCCAACAAGGAAGAACCATGCTCAACGAACAGACCTTGAACCAACTGCGCGCCCTGCGCCTGGACGGCATGGTGGCCGCCCTCAGCGACGCGGCCACCCACATCACAGCCAGCGAACTGCCCTTTGAACAACGTCTGGCGCTGCTGGTGCAGCGCGAGGTGGACTGGCGTGACAGCAAACGCCTGGAGCGCCTGCTCAAGGCGGCCCGCCTGAAGGTCTCCAGTGCCTGCCTGGAGGACATCGACTGGCGCGCCAGCCGGGGCCTGGGCCGGGAGGTCATCACCAGCCTGGCCGGCGGCGACTGGCTGCGCCATGGCCACAACGTGCTGCTGACCGGCGCCACCGGGTGCGGCAAGACGTGGCTTGCCTGCGCACTGGGGCAGCAGGCCGCGCGTCTGGGCTTCTCGGTGCTCTACACCCGCGCGCCACGGCTGCTGCAGGAGTTGCACGTGGCCCACGGCGATGGCAGCCTGGGCAAACGGCTGGCGCAACTGGCGCGGCTGGACCTGCTCATCCTGGACGACTTCGGCATCGCGCCGATTGCCGCGCACGAGCGAAACGACCTGCTGGAGTTGCTCGACGACCGGGTGGGTGCGCGCTCGACGCTCATCACCAGCCAGTTGCCGGTGACGGCCTGGCACGCCTGGCTGGACGAGCCCACGCTGGCCGACGCCATCCTGGACCGCATCGTGCACGGCTCGCACAAGATAGCCCTCAAGGGCGAGTCGATGAGAAAGCTGGCAAAGGCCGTCTGAGCCGGCCGCGCCGACCGCCATTCCACGCTGATGGCGGACACTTCGGCTACGATTTGAGCGTCACTCAGGACACCCGCGCAACGTGTCCGCCATCGCCTGGAACGCTGTCCGCGATGGGAATGGAATCACTGTCCGCCATCAGTGGAATGCGCACATGAGGTACTTCAGGGCCTTTAGGCGTTCCGGTGCCGGCGCTGCTGAACGGAAGACTGCGGCCTTGCGCTCGATCGCGCCCACCACGCACGCACCAACCGCGCAGTCACGCTCTGCGACGTAGTGGCAGCCTGCGTCCGCGGCGGTGTTGACGGAGCGCCACCGGGCTGTGGCCGGCGAGCGGTGCTTATCGGCCCATATGGAGATGCTGGCCAGCGTGGCCACGGGCCCATCGCATAGATCCTGGAGCGGTGTCGCCTGAAGAAGAAATCTGGCCTCGCTGGGGTTCTGAAGAAAATTTCAGGTCACTGAAGATTTCCCTCCCACTGAAGCGCGCCGGGGCGCGCGCGTCCACATCGCGCCTGGGCCTTGGGCGAGAGCTAGCTGTAGGTCTACGCTGCGATGGCCCGGTGGACGATGGCGCCCCAGGCGAAAGATGCGCCCGGCAGGAATGCGAGGGGGAGGCAGAGGAGGGCGGGGCGAGGAAGCTGGCAGCGACGCATCCTAGTGTGCTAGTAGGAATGGTTCCATCCAACAAAGTCGTGCACGGTGATGATCCGTGTCGGTCGTGTGGGTTCTGACCTACAAACGCCGTTCTTCTGTCCGATACGAGGGAATGAGGAGTCAGTGTACAGTCGCACTATTCTGCGCACTAAGTGATCCGCTTCGTCTGCTAGCGGAACTGGTGCCGACGAGAGTGACTCCTAGGGATGTATCACGCCTCCGTGTTCTGTTCTCCTCCGAAAGGAGTGGGCCTTGCAGGGAAGAGTAGGAGCGACTATGAAACTATTTCTGACTTTGCTTGATGGGTTCAGGTTGTCTGTTGACAGCTATGTGACGCCCCGGCGATATCCTGTTTCTGGCGGTTTCGCTTCAGACGCAGTGCGTCTGTATGGCGATGTGCGCGTGGTCGGAAAAGACGTAAAAAAGGCCGTTGTTAAGGCCGAGACGAAGATGAAGGGACGGGGGGATGGCAAGGCACGCACAGTTGCAAGCGCGCTCCAGGAACGGTGACAGCCTGCAGCTGACGGCTCACGAGTCAGATAGCCCCGTTCTCCCTGTGCCGCAGCTGGAGCAGCTGCACAACTTTCGTCCTGATCTGGTTGACTGGGTGAAGACTGCGACGGAAGAGGAAGCGGCGCACCGCCGTGCTAGAACCAATCGAGTCGATACGTTTATCCTCATTGAGCGCCTTAGCGGCTTAGTATTCGGCGCCGTGATTGCGGTTCTCGGGCTTCTCATCGCTGCCTATGTCGGGCTGCATGGTCAACCGGCCCTAGGCATGGTTCTGGGTGGGGGGACTCTGGTTGGGATTGTCACTGTTCTCGTGACGGGCCGTCCCTCGAAAAGGTCAGCATTGCCGCCTGAGGAAGATGGATCAGAAACAAAGCCGGTAAAGGCCAAGCGCTAGCCGTTCAGTGGAGAGCGGTTGAGGGTAACTTTAAGGGTAACTCGTCTCACGCAAGCAACACTTTCATAGGAGAGTGTGAGTGACCCCGGCCCACCATACACAAGGGCTCGGACAATCTCCGGGCCCTTTTTCTTGCCTGAAATCCCCGCACCACGCGGGGTTCCGGCCACCTGTGCTGCGGGTGACCATCACCCGAAACGCTCGAAATCGGCCACTTTCTCGGCCAGAGCCGTCTCTATTCTCCGTTTGGCCTGCGGGTAGGCGCAGTTCTGGCTCTCGCAAAATCAAGCACTTACGCGCGGCGGTTCATCGTCAACCAAGACCACCAGTCACCAGTACAACTAGACGGTGTGCGTCACTTGTACTAACATTGCGGCAGTTGATCTAACAAAACAGGTGCTGCCATGACTGCCGTTGCATCGTCGCCTTCCGCCCGTTCTGCCCGACTTGGGCTGCGCGCTACCCCCGAACAGGAGGTGGTGCTGCGCCGTGCCGCCGAGGTGGCCCACAAGTCGTTGACCGACTTCATCCTCGACAGCGCGTGCCTGGCCGCCGAGCAGACGCTGCTGGACCAACGATTGTTCATGGTCTCGGGCAGCCAGTACCAGGCCCTGATGGATCTGCTGGATCGCCCCGAACAAGCCAACGAGGGGTTGCGTGACCTGTTTGCCCGCAAGGCGCCCTGGGATACGAAGTGACGTTGCGCGCACCGGAGCCTCTGGCCGCGCAGCATCGGCTGGAAGGTTTTGATTGCGGCAAGCCCGCGTTGAATGACTGGCTGTTGCGCCACGCCCGCCAGGCGCAGGGCAGTGGCTCGGCCAAGACCTTTGTCGTTGCCGAGGACGATGGCCGCGTGGCGGGCTACTTTAGCCTGACCGTGGGACAAGTCGACACGCTGGAGGCGCCGGAGCGCATTCGCAAGGGGATGGGGCAGTACCCGTTGCCGGTGGTGATTCTGGCGAGGCTCGCTGTCTCGGTGGTGGACCAGGGGCGAGGGATAGGCTTTGGCCTGCTGCAGGACGCGATTCGCCGCACGATGCTGATTGCCGAACAGGCCGGCATCCGTGCCATGCTGACCCACCCCATCGATGAAGAAGCGGCGAGGTTCTACACCCGGTTCGGGTTCATCGCGTCACCGCTGCGCGAACAGCAATTGTTGCTGCTCTTGAAGGACGCCCGTCGCTGGGTCCGCTGAACCATGACCATCGAATCACTGCCCACTTTTACCAAGCCGGCCCGCCAGCGCTGGGAGTCCATCCCTGCCGACATTCGCCAGCGGCTGCTGTCCAACGTCTGGTGCGGCCAGTGCCGTCACGAAACCACGATCACCAATTTCAGCGGCACCATCAAGGGTGGCGACTTTCTGCTGGTGGGCAAGTGCGCCGAATGCCGCAGTGATGTGGCACGGGTCATCGAGGGCTCGTAACTCGGTCAGGCGTCGAACCCCGCCACCACCTCCCGCTGCGCCACCCAGTCGTTCGGCAGCGGATGCCGCTGGAACCACAGCAGGCTCATGCATTTGGGCTGCTGCCCGGCCAGGATGCTCTGGATGATGGCCGGCTCCAGCAGCGTCAGACGCAGCAGCTCGTTGACCGTCGAGTGGTGCAACCCCTCGCGCTGGGCGATCTCGCTACCGCTGCCCACCACCCCATCGTCGAGCAGTTGCTGCCAGTAGAAAGCCCGCGTCAGGGCCACCAGCAGGGGCTGGTCAATCTGGCTGGCGACCTTGCCCGGCGACTCGACCGCCCCATCCGGCCGCACCACCACCTTGCTGGCGCCGCGCTTCCTGATCTTCATCGGGATGAATGTGGACAGTTTCACCTGCCCGCCATCCCGGCGTTCGCGGGCGATGGCTGCGCCCAGTGGCTGCACTTTGGGCTTCATACGGTTTCCTCCATCTCCTGCAATTCCGCACCGATGGTGCCGGGCAGCAACTCTCCAGCCAGTTCCTGCCAGCCCTGATCGCGCCAGATGATTTCCAGCCCGCTGTCGGCAATCACCACGCGCTCGATCAGCAGTTGCGCCAGTCGGCATTGCTCGACGGGGAACAACTCCCGCCACAGACTGGCAAGATTGCGCATCGGCAGCACGACCTGCGGCTCGGTGAGGTCAGGCCGGATGTGCTGCATTCGGTCCCACACCGATTGCACGATGTGCGGGGCCGACAGCGCCGCCACGATTTGCTCGGTCACCAGTTCTTCAACTGGCACCGCAGGCAACGGCCCGTGCTGACTGGCCCATGCGCCAAAGCGCCGGTGTTTGATCGGGCTGTAGTAGCGGTAGGTCTTGCCTTTCTTCTTGGTGTAGCTGGGTACCAGCCGTTCGCCATCAGACGTGAACAGCAGGCCTCGCAGCAGCACCGGTTCGCTCTGGCGGTCGTTGGTTTCGCGCCGCCGTTCGATGCCATCGGTGGCGATCAACGCGTGCGCGGCGTCCCACTGCGCCTGGCTGATGATGGCCTGGTGCTGGCCAGGGAAACTCTGCCCCTTGTGGACGATCTCGCCCAGGTACATCCGGTTGTGCAGCATCTTGTAGATGGTCTGCTTGGTGAAAGGCTTGCCGCCCTTGGTGACCACGCCTTGCGCGCCATAGGCCTTGGCCATCAGCGTGGCCGAGCGAACGGTGACGAAATCATCGAAGATCCGGCGCACTAGCGTGGCCTCCGTTTCATTCACGATCAGCAGCCGATCCCGCACGTCGTACCCCAGCGGCAACGGCCCGCCCATCCACATCCCCTTGGCCTTGCTGGCGGCGATCTTGTCGCGGATACGTTCGCTGGTGACCTCGCGCTCGAACTGCGCAAACGACAGCAGCACGTTGAGCATCAGCCGGCCCATCGAAGTGGCCGAGTTGATCTGCTGGGTGACGGCGCTGAAGCTGACGCGATGGCGGTCAAACACATCCACCATTCGCGCGAAATCCGCCAGCGAGCGGGATAGCCGGTCGATTTTGTAAACCACCACGATGTCGACCTTGCCCATCTGGATGTCTGCCATCAGGCGGCGCAAGGCAGGCCGATCCATGTTGCCGCCGGAGAAGCCGCCATCGTCGTAATCATCGGCCACGGCAATCCAACCCTCGTGGCTCTGGCTTTTGATGAATGCGTGCCCGGCTTCCTTCTGTGCATCGATGGAGTTGAAGGACTGGTCCAGGCGTTCGTCGCTGGATACGCGGCAGTACACCGCGCAGCGCTTGGGTGGCACGAGCAAGGGCGCGTTCATTGAGCAGCCCCCTTGCCATCGCGCAGACCAAAGAACTTCGGCCCATTCCAGCGCGTGCCCGTGATGTGGCGCGCCGCCGCCGACAGGCTCTTGAACACCTGGCCATCCAGGGCATACAGGCCATCGGGCGTGACCGTCACGCGGTACTCGCGCTCATCCCATTCCCGGATCAGCGTGGTGCCGGGCATCAACAGGGTCTGCGCGCTGCGCCCGGCGGCCGACTTGATCTTGGAATGCTTGGCACCGGCCTCAACCAGCATCTTGCGGATGTTGGTGGGCAGTGCGCCGTAGGTAAGTTCCTGGATCCGGTAGGCCAGACGCGATTCGACGTAATTGCGGTTGCGGTGGCTGGGCCGCCGGGGAAAGTGCTGATCCCACAGCGCCCAGAGCTCGGCCATCGGCAGGGACGGCAGTGCGGCCAGTTGGGCCGAGATGGGCGCGGCCGGGCCACCCGTGTTCTTGCTATCTGTCATTGCACAAACTCCTGTGGTTGAGACAGCTCCATGAACGCTCTGTGGCGGGCAGAAGCCAAGTCAAACCGCGCTCTGGTCACCTTCATCGGCCTGATTTGTCGCTTTATCGAAACGCTCGCCCAACAAGGTCTGCGCACGCCCGGTGCGTTGGTCCTTGACGCCCAGGATGTAGACCTCTCCGTTCCAGACGCCGCAGGCCACATCGGTGTCGTTCGCATCGGAGGGCATCAACCACCCGGTCACACCTTCTGGCATCAGCAACAGGTCAGCGGGTTCGTGGATCTGTACGTGGAATGCGGCCTGATGTGAATCTGCCCACTGCAGGAGGTCGGGTGGTGTGTCGGGAAAGTTTTCTTGGCTGAGGATGGGAATCCAGACCAGTGGCTTCCCACCGTCGAGCCAACCTTGCACGCGCTGCTCGACTTCGGGGTTGTAGTGCTGCAGGCGTTCAACAGGCACGTGGCGATTGCCATCGCTGGCTTGGGGTTCTGTCGTGTGGTTCATCAAAGGCTCCTTGAGTGGTAACCCGGCACGGCGCCGGGCGGTAACCGGGGTGGTAACTGGTAACCCCGTTTCGGGTTCTGTCGGTAGCGGGGCAGCGCGCTCGCGCCCCCCGTATTGCGTTTTGGCGAGGAAGGACCCATTTCGCCTGTGGTGCAGTGCTTCAGGTCTGGATCGTGACCACGGTGGCACCGCCGAAGGGCGACTCCGGAGGACGCTTGCGCGGCGGGTTCGGATCGGGTGCGTAGATCGGACGGTCGTCGCTGGCAGCGCCGGGGTGATACACACGCAGGGTCCCTGCAGGAATTCCGGCTTCAGTCAGTTGCTGATTGATCTGGCGCGACAGCACATCGTCACCACGGCGGAACTGGCGATTCAGGTCCACCAGATCGTCATAAGCAACGCCTTCGATCAGGTTGGGCAGCAGGTCGCCATCGTTGGCCTTGCCGATCAAGGACATCTCGTAACCGCTGCGGCGATCACCCTGGACGCTGTAGTGGGTCAGCCGAAACGCGCTCTTCAGGCAGGACTCGACCGTCCTCATCTCCCGCCACGCCTGTACGAAAGCCTGTGCCGCCGTCAGCATCCGCTGTGCGCTGGGCTCGAACAGCCGTTTCATTTCCTTGTGGATGAAGCCCTCATCCACATCGCCCGCCATTTCAGCAGCGAGGTCCTTGATGTACTGCTCCAGGGCCTTGACCCGTGCCGGTGCCTCCAGCGCTTGCTGGGTGGCCGCGTGGCGTGCAGCCTGCTCGGCCGCCAGGTCTTGCGCGTGGTCGCGGTCAAAGCGCGCCAGGGCATCCTGGTCATCCATCGCCACCAGCACTTCGCGGCGCACCGACCAGATCAATTCGGGTTCGGGCTTCGGGTCCCAGCCGTTGACGACACGGCGTGCTGCGACCAAGGCATCGACGGCGCGCTGATACTGCTGATTACGGGTCTGCAGCTGCTGAAGCATCCCGGCCAGGGTCTCCAGATCGCAGATATCGTCGGCAGGACTGGTTGAAACAGATTCCGTAGCCGCAGGCGTCGGGGGCTCAATGGTCGGAACGGCGGGCTTGGCAGGTGACTTCTTGACAGTGGTTTTGAGTTGAGAAAGCAGGCTCATGGTGGCTCCAATGGGTTGAGGTTTCAGACATGCAGGGCGGATGGGTAGCGCGGGTCGCCGGGACGCACGGTCGTGCTGATCCACAGGTGTGGACCGACCTGCTTTTTGATGCCGACCGGTGCGCCGGGACGTGGATTGACGGCGGCGATGACTTGCCAGCCGTCTGTCGCTTCAGATGCCATAACCGAGGCGTTTGCTGGCTTGGGCGGCAACACTGTCGATGACGGCGTAGGAACGCCGAGGGCCTTGGCCCAGACGGGGTGCAAATTGGAATTACTCACGGTGAGCTCCATATCGAGTGCCACCCTCGATGCCGGGTGGCGTGGCAGGATTGGTTTGGGAACGGGTCTGGGCAATGCGCCAGCGCGCCCCCTCACGGCTGTGGCCGAGGTGGGTGATGTCGATGCCCTTGGCGCGGTAGGCCGGGGCGATGCGGCGCAGCTGGTCCGACAGGCCCTTGGGTGAGCGCGGCCAGCTGCTGCGGTCGGGGATGCTGTGGGTGTTTAGCAGGTCGTAGAGCTGGCCGGCGGTGCCCTGCCAGTTGATGGGCAGCACGCGCTCGGCGAGGTACTTGTCCAGGGCTTGGGCAACAGCGTTGCTTTCCAAGGCCCGGTCGATGCCCGCACGCACGAGCTCGGCGTACTGCTGCTGGAATTCACCGGGCGCGAAGCCCAAGGCGCGTGCCACTGCCTCGCCCAGCCGTTCGTAATCGGCCATGCGCTGCTTCTGGGTGAGCTTGACCGTTGGCAGGATGGCCAGCGCCGCTGAGAACAGATCCAGCAGACCCGCGAAGACCTTGGGTTGATCGCGTTCCCAGCCCGCGTGCGTATCGGCATCGTCACGCCGGGCATCGGCGGGAATGGTCGGCAGATCGACGTGGATCACCCGGTCGATCAGGTCGGGGCGCGTCGCGACCACTGCGATGCCGTTGAGCACCACCGGCCGCTTGGTTTCCATGACGTGCTCTTCGCCATTGGTGTAAAGCTGACGCGAGGCAAAACCGCCGCCGGTGGCCAGGGTACAAAAGGCATCCTGCTGCTCGGGCGTGAGGCCAGAGAGGTTCTCGTAGCTGACCAGCCAGTTGTTGGCGGCGGCGACGAACACGTCCTCCACCGTCTTGGGTCTACCACGCAGCATCACCTTGTTGGGATCGACCAGGCTGCGCAGCACGGACTGCGTGGTGGACTTGGCCGAGCCTTGTTCGCCCACCAGCTCCAGCACCGGGAAAGCGGTGTTCGGACGGAAGCAGTCCAGCAGCCACGCCAGCACCATCACGCGGCTGTGTGCCGGGATGTTTGTGTGCTGCCAGAGCAACCCGACATCGCCATCAGCCACTGGCATAGGCAGCGGACGCATCGAAGGCGTGCGGGTGAAATACACCGGCGATTCGTTGACCATCCGCCAGCCCTGGGAGGTGACGTGGATGGCCTGCCACTGCTCATCGGCCAGATCGATCAGGTAGCCGTCGTCGCAGCGGGCGGCACGGACGTGAACTTCGATCTCGTCGCCATCATTGATGCCTGCAGCGGCGAGCGTGGCCAGGGCCGATTTCATCGTGGTCTCCGGCACGCCCATTTCCTTGGCACGCCAGTACGCGGCCCGCAGCCATTCCTCGAAGCCTGAGGAATACACCCGCCACACTTCGCGCCGAGTGGGCATCGGAATCACGGCGACCGCATTGCGGTCGGCGTCGTGGTGCAACTGGCACTGCGCCCGGGCCAGGGCGACCAGTTCATCGAGCGCGCTGACATCGTCATCACTGCCGGGCAGTTCGTCCCGCACCAGTTTGTCGAGCACCGTCACCGAGCAGTCGCGGTTGGCCTTCTTGGCGGCGTGACGCAGGCGCAAGTAGTCGGGCAGGTCTGTGGCCTTGAGGATCGAGAAGGCGCGCACCACGTCTTCCTCGGCCAGCACGCCCACGTCATCGACCAGACGGACCAGTGCCGCCTCGATCACGCCAACGGGATCGCTGTCTGGTGTCGGTGCCGGAGTGGCCGCTGTATCCACCTCGACCGTGTGATGGTCGTGATGGTGGTGACGGTCGTTCTCTACTACTTCGTCCGGGGAAGGGATGGACGCGCTCACCATCACCCCCGATCCGTAAGTTCAGAGGTGCGCGCAATGCGGCGACTGTTGGCGTCCAGCCAAGCCAGCACATCGGCCTTGCGATAGCGGACAGTGCGTCCGATCTTGGTGAGGATGGGGCCGCCGCCGTGCGTGGCAGACCACTCCAGCCAGCCGACGGTGTAGCCCATCCCGGCGGCCGCTGTTTTACGGTCGAGCAAGGCCTCGACGGGCGCTTGCCAAAATTCAGCACGCAGATCAGCGGTGCTGGCAATGTGTGATGTTCGGGCCCTTTTGGGCATGGCGGCATTCCTTCGGGTTCATTTGGAATACCGCCATCGTGGTTCGCCTCGAACTTGGCGAACAGGAAGTTCAAAAAGGTTTTCTGAACTTCAAAAAACCATCATCAAGTCCGGTGCCCATTGATCTCCGGCCCGAACAGCTTGAGCGCCTCGCCCAGTTTCTTGTTGAAGGACAGTAGGCCGCGAGTGTCGCTGGGCATCAGTTCTTCGGCCGCCTGGATAACAGCCTCGCTGATGGCCGAGGCGTTCGGGCGGTTGCCGACCTGGTATTTGCTGGCGGACTTGGCCAACAGATGCGCCATGAGGGCGATAGCCTTCAGGCTGTTCATCTCGGCTGCCTCGCTGCCATCGGGCAGAACGGGTTGCCTGGCCTCGTCGAACAAAAACGCTGGGCGGTCCTCGAACGGCAGTTGCTCGAACCACCGCCGCAGGCTGGCCTTGTTGATGACCAGACGATCCTTCTCCAGCAACTCGTCGATGGGAGCGCCCTTGAACACCTGACCACGCGAGGTGACGATGCCCAGGTCTTCATATTCGAGGCGCTCCGTGCGCAGGGCGGTGACCAGCGCGGCCCGCTTGGCGCTCATGCACTGGGTCTCGAAATTCAGGCTGGCGAGCTCTGCAGGCTCCACGCCACACCACAGGGCGATGGCGTCATCGATGCGGATGTGGTCAGCCAGGTCCCAGTAGCGCAGGCAGTTGTTCGAGTTGGGCATGGATGCCTTCTTTCGGTATGGTGGAATATGGGTCTTGCCAAATTTTGCCA